>NZ_JBVJND010000005.1:0-369445 GCF_055583825.1 Streptomyces sp. NPDC104367
CACCGACGGACATCGAGCTCGCCGCATAACCCCAGCAACACCGAACCACACCAAACCCGACAGGGGTGCCTTGACGGAAGACATAGAGGCACCCCCCGTCCGTTCTGTCTGCCCCCCGTCCCCCCGTCCCCCCCGTCCTCGGCCCGGTGGCTTCGTGGCGGGGTGCTGGTCAGGGGCCGCTCGCTATAGTGCGGACGTGACGACGAACGGCCCCGTACCCCGCCCGCCGGGCACGGGCGTGGGGACGGCCTCCTCGCTGCGCGCGGCCCTGCGGATGGTCAACAAGGTCCTCGACCGCGAGGCCTCCGGCCGGGGCGGCTTCAACGTCAGCCGGCTCGCCGACGAGGTCGGCGTCGAGCGCAGCAAGGCCTCACGCACCACCCAGGACCTGTGCGACAAGGGCTTCCTGGAGCGCCTCGACGACTCCACGTTCCGCGCGGGCGACGCCTTCTTCGCCACGGCCGCGTCCCTGCACCCCGGCCTGGTCGCCCGCAGCCGCCCGCTGCTGCGCCGGCTGGCCGTCGAGCACGGGGCCGGCGCCCGGCTCTCCGTCCGCGACGGCGTCCAGGTGCTGCTGCTGCGCGCCGAGTCCGCGGCGGGCCCCGCCCAGGAGTGGCAGGGCGTGGCCAGCCTGGTCACCCCGTGCTGGTGCACCGGCGCCGGCCGCGCGCTGCTCCTCGACCACACCGCCGCGGAGATCACCGCCCTGCTCGACGACTACGAGCTGATCGGCGTCGGCGGCCCGCACGCGGCCCACTCCGCCGGGGAGGTCGCCGCCGCCAACGACCGCGACCGGCGGCGCGGTGTCGTCGCGGCGCACGGCGAGTTCGAGCACGGCGTCACCGAGTACGCCATACCCGTGCGCGACGGCGCCGGGCGCATCCGGGCCGCGGTCTCGGTCGTCGGCCGGCAGCAGGACCTGACCCCTCGTGAAGCCGCCGTCCGCACGGACCTCACGGCCACCGCGGCGGCCCTGGCGCGGTACGTCGGCGACGAGCCCGCACCGCACTAGCCGGCCGCTCACCGGGTCCAGTAGCGGGCGAGGGCCCCCTCGCGGTACGGGGCGGGGCTGACGCTGAGGTCCCCGGCGAAGGGGCGGTCCAGGACGAAGACGAGGAGCAGGCTGAAGCCGACGAGCCCGGCGACCGAGGCGACGAACAGGATCTGGACCCGCAGCTTGCGCATGCCGTAGAGGAACGTGAGCGGGACCAGCACGACGGCGCCGCCGAAGGCCAGGGCCTGGAGCAGGGCGGGCAGTTCCTGGCGGGCCATGGTGATCCGGGCCCGGCGCTGGGAGGCGACGTCGTCGAGGTGGCCGACGGCCTGCTCGTAGAAGACCTGCTCCCGCTCGGTCTTGGGGTCGTACTTCTGCAACACCTGGAAGGCCGCCTGGAGACGGGTCTCCGTGGCCCCGTAGCCGGGGTGCCCCGCGCGCATCCGGGGCCACTGGTCCTCGACGACCGTGTGCACATAGCCGCTCAGGGTGGAGTCGAGCCCGGCCCGTACCGCAGGCGGGAACGCGGCCGCGTCACGGCTGATGAGCGCCGCGTCGGTGGCCTCGGTGGCGACGATGGTCTGGGTGTCCTCCAGCTGCGTCCACAGGGTGACGATCACGAACGCCAGGATGATGCCGTAGATGGCGCCGAACATCCCCAGCGTCACCCCGACCATGTCGTTGTGCTCGCCACGGGCCAGCGACGGGTACCTGCGGCGCATCAGCACACTGCCGGCGACGGCCAGCGCGACGGTCCCGCCGACGGAGACGACGGCCAGGGTGAAGGTGCTGAAGTGGTTGAGCAGCCAGAGCGACATGTGCGCGGAGTCTAGGCCGGTCCAGGCCCCCCGGAACCGCCCCCGGACAGCCCCACCGCGACGGCCCGGACCGAAGTCCACACCACCGGGTGACCGCCCGGCCTTCTTCCGCCGCGCCCCCGGCTGCCGTCGCCGCGGTCACCCGATCGCCCGTGGGCGGTGGCCCGTGTGGTCGGGGGGTCTCACGATGGCGGGGAGGGTACGCGTCCGGCTCACCCCGTGGAGGCCGCAGTGGGACACGCCGTCGGGGATGTGCTGGGGCTGGCCGCGGGTGTCGCGGTCAGCCCGCTGCCGATCGTGGCGATCATCCTGCTCCTGGCCACCCCGAAGGGCGGCCGCAACGGAGCGCTGTTCGGCCTCGGCTGGGTGCTGGGGCTCGCGGCGCTCGGCGGGATCATGCTGGTCGTGGGCGGGACGGGCGGCGCCTCGGACCACAAGGAGCCGGCCACCTGGGTCGGCGTCCTCAAGCTCGTGCTGGGCGCGCTGCTCGCGCTCTTCGGCGCCGTCCAGTGGCGGCGGCGCCCCAAGGACCCCTCCCAGGCCCGGCTGCCGAAGTGGATGGCGGCGATCGACCGCTTCACCCCCGCCAAGATCCTCGGCCTGGGGCTGCTGCTCTCCGCCGGCAACCTCAAGAACGCGCCCCTGACCATCGCCGCGGCCGCCTCCATCAGCTCCGCGGGGATCTCCGTGCCGGAGCAGATCGGGGCGCTCGCGGTCTTCGTGGTCATCGCGTCCCTCGGCGTGCTCGCGCCGCTCGCCGTCTACCTGGTGATGGGCGAACGCGCCAAGGGCGTCCTCGCCAACTGGCGGGAGTGGGCCGCGCGGCACAACGTCGCCGTCATGGCCGTCCTGTTCTTCGTGCTCGGCCTCAAACTCCTCGGCGACGGCATCGACGTCCTCACCACCTGAGACGCGCCGCCACGCGCCGCCACGCGCCGGCGCTAGGTCCCGCCGTCGCCCTGTTCCACGTGCAGGTGGATCGGGCCGCGCAGGACCGGGCTGCGGCGGTACGGCGGCGGGTCGGCGACCAGGGACGGCCGGTCCAGGCGGCGGGCCAGCTCGCCCAGTGCGATCTGGGCCTCCCGCCGGGCCAGCGGGCCGCCGAAGCAGAGGTGGATGCCGCTGCCGAAGCCGAGGTGCTGGTTGTCGCTCCGGTCGGGGTCGAAGCGGTCGGGATCGTGGAAGCGCTCCGGATCGCGGCTGCCCGAGGCCAGCATCAGCATGACCTGCGAGCCCTTGGGGATGACGGTGTCGGCCACGGTGACATCGCTGTACGCCGCCCGCCAGGGAATGATGTGCACGGGCGGCTCGTAGCGCAGCAGCTCCTCGACCAGCGGTACGACCAGGTCCGGTTCCTCGCGCAGGCGGGCCAGCAGCTCCGGGTGGCGCAGCAGGGTCAGCATGCCGTTGGTGATGAGGTTGACGGTGGTCTCGTGGCCCGCGATCAGCAGCAGGTTCGCGGTGCTGATGATCTCCTCGTCGGTCATCCGCCCGTCCGGCCCGTCGTCGTTGGCCAGCCGTGACAGCAGGTCGTCCCCCGGGCGGCCGTGGCGCTGCTCGACCAGCCCGCCGAGGTAGTGGCGCAGGTCCTGGCGGGCCTTGATGCCGTGCTGGAGCTTCTCCTCCGGGTCGGTCCGCGGGTCGTAGTCGATCGAGTCGATGATGTCGTTCACCCACAGCCGGAACCGCGGCTCGTCCTCGCGCGGCACGCCGAGCAGCCGGCAGATCACCGTGACGGGGAACGGGTAGGCGAGGTCGTCGACGATGTCGATCCGCTCCTTGCCCGCGAAGCCGCCGACGAGGGAGCCGACGGTGTCGGCGAGGGCCGGTTCCAGGCCGGTCACCAGGCCCGGGGTGTTCGGGGGCCCGAAGTGGCGCATCGCCATCCGCCGCAGCCGGTCGTGCTCGGGCGGGTCCATGTTGATGAACGCCGGGGTGTCCCCGCCCCCGGCCGAGGGCATCGGATGCGCCAGGTTGCGGACGTCGGAGCTCAGGTGCGGGTTGTGCAGGATGTCGGTGAGCTCGCGGTAGGTGCTGATGACGTAACTGCCGTCGTCCTGCCGGGCCACCGGCGTCTCGCGCAGCTCGGCGTAGAGCGGGTAGGGGTCGGCCCGCGAGGAGTAGTCGAGGATCCGGTGCACCGTGTCGGTCGTGGACATCTCGCTCTCCCTGCTAGCGGTGGTGCTGGTAGGCGGCCGTCACGCGCCGCTCGCCCGGGTCGTGCCCGGTGACGACCACGGTGGCGCCCTGGGCGAGCAGGGTGGGGCCGGGGAAGTCGACGGGCACCGGCTTGGTGTCGACGGGCTGGTCGGGGGTGGGGCAGGGCGGCGGGAAGGGCGCGGCGGTCTCGATCAGCCGCCGGTAGTGGTCCAGCCACTTCGCGTTGTTGAAGCTCACCGCCGCGGTGACCCGGCCCCGGTAGCCGTACGCGGCGACGAAGCGGTGGTCGGGCACCGACCCCTGGGTGACGACCACCTCGTCGGCGAAGGTCGGCACGCCCACGGACTTGATGTTGACGCCGAACTGGATCGACCAGAACAGCGGGATGGACAGGTGGGGCCAGCGGTCCGCCTGGCCGTTGATCATGTTGTGGGCGGCGACCTCGGCCTGCTCCACGGCGTTGGCCCAGTGCTCCAGCGAGATGAGCCGGTACTCGTAGACCGGGTTCGGGCAGCGCGCCACGTCCCCGGCGGCGAACACGTCGTCGGTGACCAGGCCGTTGAGGTCGAGGGCGCGGCAGCCCGTGTCGCAGGCGATGCCCCAGACCCCGGCGGCCAGCCCGGAGCCCTGGAGCCACTCGGTGTTGCGGATGCCGCCGAGCGCGACCACCGCCACGTCGGCGTCGAGTGTGCTGCCGTCGTCGAAGTGGGCCCGGCGCAGCCGCCCCTGGGCGTCGCCCTCCAGCCGGGTGACCTTGACACCGCAGCGCAGGTCGACGCCGTGGGCGCGCTGAAGGTCCGCGGCCACCTCGCCGATCATCGCGCCGAGCGCGCCGACCAGCGGGGCGGGCGCGAGTTCGGCGACGGTCACCGGGATGTCCCGCTCCCGGCAGATGGAGGCGATCTCGGAGCCGGTGAACCCGGCGCCGATGACCAGCACCCGCGAGGGCCCGGCGGCGAGCGCCCGCTGGAGCCCCTCGGCGTGCTCCCGGGTCCGTACGACGAACACCCCGTCCAGGGCGGCCTCGCTCTCCACGAACCAGGGCCGGGCCCGTACCCCGGTGGAGATCAGCACCCGGTCGAAGGGGACCTCGCTCCCGTCGGCGAGACGCACCCGCTCGGCGGCCAGGTCAAGGCCGCTCGCGGGCACGCCCAGCAGCCATTGCGCGTCGATGTCACGGCGCCGGGGCAGCGTGGTGCCGCCGGCCGGCACCCAGCCGGTCAGCACCTGCTTCGACAGCGGCGGACGGTCGTAGGGCTCGCCCAGTTCGTCGCCGATCATCGTGAGCGACCCGGTGAAGCCCTCTTCGCGCAGGGTCTCCGCGGCCCGCAGTCCCGCCAGCGACGCTCCGACGATCACGATCCGGCCGTCGCGCCTGAACGCGCGCAGGTTGTCGGCGCTGGTCATGGCCTCGACGCCTCCACCGGTACCTCCCGGCCCTCCAGCCGGTCGACGAGGATCGCCTGGACCGGGCAGGCCGCCGCGGCGCGCAGCACCCGCTCGCGCTGGGCCTCGTCGGGGTTCGGGTCGTACATCAGCGCTTCCTCGCCGTGCATCCGGAACGCGTCCGGGGCCAGGAACGCGCACTGCGCGTACCCCTCACATCGGGAAAGATCAACGACGACTCGCATCCCGGCCTCCACGGGGATCGCAAGCTGCGGACCTCGGATCCGGCGCCCGTCGGGAGAGGGTTGGCCGGGGGTCTCCGCAGGAAGAACGGTGCGTCGCGCTCGAACCCGGCGTGGGGCCGGATCAAGGCGACCGGCGGCGGTGGAACCCGCCCGCACGACCTGGCATTCCTGCTGTTCAGCCTATTCCGCGCGCACAACGCCCGCACCCTGGGAGACCATGTGCCGCAGGGGGGCCGACAGCGGCAGGAGGTTCCCCGATGCCCCCGGACCAGCCCCGCCCCGACCAGGACCGGCCCTGCCCCGACCCGGAGCGGCTTCGCCCGGACCAGGACCGGCCCCGCCCCGACGCGGACCAGCCTCGCCTGGACCCGGAGCGGCCCCGCCCCGAAGTGGACCCGTCCCGCCCCGACCAGGACCGGCCCCGCCCCGACGCGGACCGGCCCCGCCCCGACCCCGGGCGGCCTCTCAGTGAGGCGGACTTCCGGGACCTGTACCGCCGGTTGCGGGCCGGGGGCGCCCCGGAGGGCGGGGCGGTCCGGCGCGGTGTGCTCGGCCGGCTGACGCCGGAGCGGGTCGTGGCGGCCGCCGCCGCGGTCCGGTCCGGGCGCACGGTGTCACTGGCCGCGACGGTCGAGACCCGGCCCGGTCCGGACGACCCCCAGCCCGCGTCCCACCGGATGACGGCGCCCACGCGCGAGGAGGCCGCCGGGCCCGGACTCGCCTTCGCCCGCGACCGGTTCGCCATGGACGTCCACGGCGACGTCGACAGCCATCTCGACGCGCTCTGCCACGTGATCTTCGACGGCGAGCTGTACGGCGGCGTCCCGGCGAGCACGGTGACACCGGACGGCGCCGGCGCGCTCTCGCTCGACCTGGTGCGGAACGGCATCGTCGGCCGCGGTGTCCTGCTGGACGTCCCGCGGCTGCGCGGGGTGCGCTGGCTGGAGCCCGGCGAGCAGGTGACCGCCGCCGACCTCGGTGCGGCCGAGGCCGCCCAGCGGACCGCGGTCGGGCCGGGCGACCTGCTGTTCGTGCGGGTCGGGCACCGGCTGCGGCGCCGTGTCCTCGGCCCCTGGGACGTGACGCGGGCCCGGGCGGGCCTGCACCCCACGGCGGTGGAGTTCCTCGCCGGGCGGGGCGTGTCGGTCCTGGGCTCGGACGGCAACAGCGACGCCGCGCCGAGCGCGGTCACCGGGGTCGGGTTCCCCGTGCACGTGCTCGCCGTCAACGCCCTGGGGCTCTACCTGCTGGACTGGCTCGACTTCGAGGAACTGGTCCCGGAGTGCGAGCGCCAGGGCCGCTGGCACTTCCTGTGCGCCGTCGCCCCCCTGCGCCTTCCGGGGGCGACCGGCTCCCCGGTGAACCCGATCGCCGTGTTCTGACCGCGTGTTCCGACCGCGGTGTCCGCTCCGGGTGCCGTGGTTCCGCGCGGCGCGTACGTTCGAAGGACAGGAGCCGCACCGGGCGCAGACCACGCGGACAAGGACGGTGCTTGCCATGGACACCCTGCCCCCGTACGACGTCATCGTCATCGGCACCGGTGCCGGCGGCGGCACGCTGGCCCACCGTCTCGCCCCGTCCGGGAAACGCGTGCTCATCCTCGAACGCGGCGGCTACCTGCCGCGCGAACGCGACAACTGGGACTCCACCGCCGTGTTCGTCAAGGCCAAGTACCGGGCCCCGGAGTTCTGGCTGGACCGGCACGGCGAGGAGTTCCCGCCCGAGGTGAACTACTACGTCGGCGGCAACACCAAGTTCTACGGCGCGGCCCTGTTCCGGCTGCGCCCCGAGGACTTCGGCGAGCTCCGCCACCACGACGGCGTCTCCCCGGCCTGGCCCATCGGCTACGACGACCTGGAGCCGTACTACACCCAGGCCGAGCACCTCTACCGGGTGCACGGCCGGCACGGCGAGGACCCCTGGGAGGGGCCGTGCAGTGCCCAGTACGCGTACCCGCCGGTCGAACACGAGCCGCGTATCGAGCAGTTGGGCATGGATCTGGAGAAGCAGGGGCTGCACCCCTTCCACCTGCCGATCGGGGTCGACCTCACCCAGGACGAGCACGGCCGGGCCACCCACGCCAGCGCCTGCATCCGCTGCGAGCGCGTGGACGGCTTCCCCTGCCTGGTGCGGGCCAAGTCCGACGCCCAGGTGATCTGCGTGGAACCGGCCCTGGAGCACCCGAACGTGGAGATGGTCACCCACGCGCGGGTGACCCGGCTGGAGACCGACCCCACCGGACGCGCCGTCACCGGTGTGGTGGCCCGGCTCCCCGGTGAGCGGGAGGTGCGGTTCTCGGCCGACGTCGTGGTGGTGGCCTGCGGGGCCGTCAACTCCGCGGCGCTGCTGCTGGCCTCGGCCAACGACCGGCATCCGCGCGGCCTCGCGAACAGCTCGGACGTGGTCGGCCGGCACTACATGCGCCACAACAACCTCGCGCTGATGGCCGTCTCGAAGGAACCCAACGACACCCGGTTCCAGAAGACGCTCGCCCTGCACGACTGGTACCTGGGCGCGGACGACTGGGAGTACCCGCTCGGCGGGATCCAGATGCTCGGCAAGTCGGACGCCGAGCAGATCCACGGCGAGGCCCCGCGCTGGGCCGGGGCGGTCATGCCGGACATGCCGTTCGAGGTGCTCGCCCATCACGCCGTCGACTTCTGGCTGTGCGGCGAGGACCTGCCGCGGCCGGAGAACCGGGTCACCCTGGAGGACGACGGGCAGATCCGGCTCACCCTCGACGAGGACAACAACACCGCCGGGCTGAAGCGGCTGCGGCACAAGCTCCAGCACATGCTCGGCCACCTGGGCATGCACGAGCACCGGCTGCTGTCCCACAGCATCTACCTGCACAAGGGCATGCCGATCGGGGCCACCGCGCACCAGGCGGGCACGGTGCGGTTCGGCACCGACCCGGCGTCCTCGGCCCTGGACGTCCACTGCAAGGCCCACGACCTGGACAACCTCTACGTCGTCGACACCAGCTTCTTCCCGAGCATCGGCGCGGTGAACCCGTCCCTGACGGCCATCGCGAACGCCCTGCGCGTCGGCGACCACCTGCTGGAGCGACTGGGCTGAGCCCGCGCGGGCACCCGGCCCCCGACCGGGCGAAGTCGCTGCGCCGGGCAGCGCAACGCGGTCCGGCGCGGCACGCCGCCGACCCCGACCGGTGCTTGTCTGATGACCGTACTTCCGGGCGGTCGGCCCGGTGGACGCGGGCAGGCAGTGGAGGAGCAGGACATCGTGAGTGCCACCGAGGGGACGCCCCAGGGCGTGATCCCCGCCCATCTGCTGAAGGGCCAGAAGGCCCTGGTGACCGGCGCGAACTCCGGCATCGGCAAGGCGACGGCCATCGCCCTGGGCCGGGCCGGGGCCGATGTCGTGGTCAACTACGTGGCCGGCGGCGAGGAGGCCGAGAAGGTGGTCGAGGAGATCACCGGCTACGGCGTCCGGGCCGCGGCCTACGAGGCGGACGTCTCCGACGAGCGGCAGGTCGTCGCGATGACGGACCGGATGGTCCGGGAGTTCGGCACGATCGACATCCTGGTCGCCAACGCGGGACTCCAGCGGGACGCGCCGTTCACCGAGATGACCCTCGCCCAGTGGCAGAAGGTCCTGGACGTCAACCTCACCGGCCAGTTCCTGTGCGCGCGGGAGGCGACGAAGGAGTTCCTGCGCCGTGGTGTGGTCCCCGAGGTGTCACGGGCGGCCGGGAAGATCATCTGCATGAGCTCGGTGCACCAGATCATCCCGTGGGCCGGGCACGTCAACTACGCCTCCTCCAAGGGCGGGGTGCAGATGATGATGGAGACCCTCGCCCAGGAGCTCGCCCCGAAGAAGATCCGCGTGAACGCGATCGCCCCCGGGGCCATCAGGACCCCCATCAACCGCGACGCCTGGGACACCCCCGAGGCCCGGGAGGACCTGCTGCGGCTGATCCCCTACGACCGCATCGGCGACCCCGAGGACATCGGCCACGCGGCCGTCGGCCTCGCCTCCGACCTCATGGACTACGTCGTCGGCGCCACCCTCTACGTCGACGGCGGGATGACCCTCTTCCCGGGCTTCGCCACCGGCGGCTGACCCGTGCACACGGTCCTCCTGCTCGCCGGCGCCCTCGCCGACGTACCGGCGCAGACACTGCCGGCCCGGTCGATGATGGCCTTCACCCTGGCCTCCCACATCATCCTGGTGCCCCTCGGGGTGGCACTGCCGCTGATCACGCTCGTCATGCACGGCTACGGCCTGCGCCGCGGCGACGCCACCGCCCTGCTGCTCGCCCGGCGGTGGTCGGCCGTCATGGCGGTGCAGTTCGCGATCGGCGTGGTCACCGGCACCGTGCTCTCCTTCGAGTTCGGGCTGCTGTGGCCGGGCATGATGGGCCGCTGGGGCGACGTCTTCGGCATCGGCTTCGGCGTCGAGGCCTGGGCGTTCTTCCTGGAGGCCGTCCTCATCGCCGTCTACCTCTACGGCTGGCGCCGGCTGCCCTCCCGCGCGCACTTCCTGCTCGGCCTGCCCCTGCCGTTCGTCGCCCTGCTCGGCGCCTTCGGCATCCTGGCCGCCAACTCGTGGATGAACACCCCGCGCGGCTTCACCCTCGACGCCGCGGGCGACCCGGTCGACGTGAAGATCTGGAAGGCGGTCTTCACCCCCATGTTCGGCCCGGAGTACTGGCACTTCGTCTTCGCGATGTTCGTGACGGCGGGCTACGTGGTCGCCGGTGTCTACGCCGTGGGGTGGCTGCGCGGCCGCCGGGACCGCTACCACCGGCTCGGCTTCACGGTCCCCTTCACGCTCGCCGCCGTGTGCACCCCCGTGCAGTTCGTGCTCGGCGACTCCATCGCCCGGCAGGTCTTCCACAAGCAGCCGGTGAAGTTCGCCGCCATGGAGATCGTCTGGAAGACCGGCACCCACGTCCCGGAGTACCTGTTCGGCCGCCTCCAGGCGGACGGCACCGTCTCCGGCGGTATCAGGATCCCGCAGCTCGACTCCATCCTGGCCGGCTTCCGCCCGGACACCCGGGTCACCGGGCTGACCTCGGTCCCCGCGGACGACCGGCCGACGGCCGCCCAGGCCACCATCGCCCACTTCGCCTTCGACACCATGGTCGGCATCGGCTCGCTGCTGCTCCTGCTCGCCCTCTGGTACGGCGGCCTGTGGCTGTGGCGCCGCCGGCTGCCCGTCTCCCCGTGGTTCTTCCGCGCCGCCGCGTGCGCGGGCGTCGCCTCCGTCGGCGCCGTCGAGTGCGGCTGGATCACCACCGAGGTGGGCCGCCAGCCCTGGATCGTCTACCAGAACATGCGGGTCGCCGAGGCGGTGACCGCGACCCGCTCCACCAGCCTGTGGATCATGTTCGCGCTGGTCGTCGTCGTGTACGTCTTCGTCTTCGGGTCGTTCCTCGCGGTGCTGCTCAGGATGCGGTCGCGCTGGCGGCACGCCGACGAGCGGGGCGGCCCGCGACCGCCGAAGGAGACACCCGAGCCCGACACCCCGGAGACGGACACCCCGTACGGCCCGCGGTCCACCGGGAGCCGGCTGTGATCGCCGGGGTGATCGCCGCCGTCCTGCTGTGCGTCATCGCCGCCTACGCCTGCGGCGGCGGTACGGACTACGGCGCCGGCTTCTGGGACCTGACCGCGGGCGGCGCCGAGCGCGGCAGGCGTCCGCGCGACCTGATCGACCACGCGATGGAGCCGGTCTGGGAGGTCAACAACGTCTGGCTGATCTTCGTGCTGGTGATCATGTGGACCGGGTTCCCGGTCTTCTTCCAGCGGGTCTTCACCGCCATGTGGCTGCCCCTGGCGCTGGCCGCCGTGGGCATCGTGCTGCGCGGCGCGGGCTTCGCCCTGCGCAAGCCCGTCCGGCGGCTGGCCGGACGGCGCCTGTACGGGGCGGTGTTCGCCGTCTCCTCCCTGCTGACGCCGTTCTTCCTCGGCGCCGCGGCCGGCGGGGTGGCCTCGGGCCGGGTGACCGCCGCGACGACGGCGTCCACGGACGCCTGGGCCAACCCCACGTCCCTGCTGTTCGGCCTGCTCGCCATCGCCGCGACGGCGACGCTCGGCGCCGTCTTCCTCGCCGCGGACGCCCGCCGCTTCGGCGCGCCGGACCTGGACCGCTACTTCCGGCGGCGGGCGCTGGCCGCCCTCGCCGCGGTCGCCGTGCTCGCCGTCGTCACCCTCTTCGTCACCCACGGCGACGCGCCGCACGTCTGGCACGGCCTCACCCACGGCGTCGGCCTGGTCTTCGTCCTGGTCGCGGTGGCGGCCACGCTCGCCACCGCCTGGCTGCTGACCCGGCCCTCCGGCGCCTGGTCCCGGGTCACCGCGGTCGCCGTGGTCGCCTCGGCCGTGATCGCCTGGGGCATGGCACAGCGCCCCTACCTGATCCCGACCTCGCTGACCGTCGCCGAGGGCGCGGGCGCCGCCACCACCCTGCGCTGGCTGGCGTTCGTCACCCTCGTCGCCGTCCTGCTCGTCATCCCCGCGGTCGCCCTGCTCTACTGGCTGGACACCCACGGCGAACTGGAGGGCCTCACCGACGCCGACCTGCGGCGCGGTGACGCCGGTGAGCGGTGAACCGCGGTCCCACAGCGCCCCGACAGAGGCGCGGGGAACCGCGCGACCCGCGACGACGGCGCCGCGGACGCCCGGCGGCAGCCCGCGGCACCTCCGGCGAAACCCTCGGCGCTCGGCGCTTCAGCGCTTCTCCAGGGCGTCGTTGAGGACGATGGCCGAGTCGATCAGCGCGAGATGGGTGAACGCCTGCGGGAAGTTCCCGAGTTGACGGCCCGTCGGGTCGATCTCCTCGGAGTACAGGCCCAGATGGTTGGCGTACCCCATCATCTTCTCGAACACCAGCCTCGCCCGGTCCGTCCGTCCCGCGCGGGCCAGGGCGTCGACGTACATGAACGTGCACAGCGAGAAGGTGCCCTCGGAACCGCGCAGGCCGTCGGGCGAGGCGTCCGGGTTGTAGCGGTAGACCAGGCTGTCGCTGACCAGTTCCTCCTCCATGGCGTCCAGGGTCGCCGACCACATCGGGTCACCGGGCGTGATGAAACCGACTGTCGCCATCCGCAGCAGCGAGGAGTCCAGGACCTCGCTGCCGTAGTGCTGGACGAAGGCGCGCCGCTTGTCGTTCCACCCCTTGGCCATGACCTGCTCGTAGACGGCGTCCCGTTCGGTCTGCCAGCGGGCGGCCGCCGACGGCCACCCCGACGCCTGGGCGAGGCGCAGCGCCCGGTCGAACGCCACCCACGACATCACCCGCCCGTACGTGAAGTCCTTGCGGCCGCCCCGGGTCTCCCAGATGCCCTCCTCCGCCTGGTCCCAGTGGTCGGCCAGCCAGTCCAGGTCCGTCCGCAGCGAGGTCCAGCCGGAGTGCCCGAGCTGGAGGCCGTGCCGGTGCGCGAAGTAGATGCTGTCCAGCGCCTCGCCGTAGATGTCCAGCTGGAGCTGGGTGGCGGCGCCGTTGCCGATCCGGACCGGGGCCGACCCCGCGTAGCCCTCCCAGTGGTCGAGGATCTGCTCGGTCAGCTCCGAGGAGCCGTCGACCTTGTACATGATGTTCAGCGGGCCCGTGTCCCCGTGGTTGCCGGCCCGTTCCTTGACCCGGTCGCCGAGCCACATGATGAACGCCCTGGCCTCCTCGGTGAACCCCAGTCCCAGCAGGGCGTACACGGAGAAGGAGGCGTCCCGGATCCAGGTGAAGCGGTAGTCCCAGTTGCGCTCCCCGCCCAGCTGCTCCGGGAGGGCCGCGGTCGGGGCGGCCACCACCGCGCCGCTGGGAGCGTACGTCATGAGCTTCAGCGTGATCGCGGACCGCTCCACCACCTCCCGCCAGCGCCCGGTGTAGCGGGACTGCGCCAGCCAGGACCGCCAGAACGCGGCCGTCTCCTCGAACAGCTGCTCGTGCTCGCGGCTCCGGACCTCCCGGGGCGGGCCCTCGGCGCCCATCTCCAGGATCAGCCCGCGCTGCTGCCCCGCCTCCAGGGTCAGCGACACCTGGAGATCGGCGTCCCGGTCCGTCAGGACGTCCACCAGCCGCTCGTCCTCCGGCTCCCGGATGGGGTGCACGGTGAGTTCCGTGCCGTCCTCGGCGGCGAAGACCGCTCCGTGGGCGGTGATGTGCAACTGGTGCTTCATCAGCCCGTAGTCGAACCGCGGGGCGATCTCCACGTCGAAGGTCATGGTGCCGCGCACACAGCGGACCAGCCGGACCAGCCGGTGCCGCCCGGTGGCCTTCGTACCGGTCACCGGCATGAAGTCGATCACCTCGCCGGCGCCCGCCTCGGTCATGAACCGGGTCACCAGGATCGCGGTGTCGGGCAGGTACAGCTGCTTGGTCGAATGGGTCGGGTGGGCCGGCCGGACCGTGCAGTGGCCGCCCTTGTCCTTGTCCAGCAGCGCCCCGAACACACTCGGTGAGTCGAACCTCGGGGAGCAGAACCAGTCGACCACGCCCTCGGTGGTCACCAGCGCCGCGGTCTGCAGATCGCCGATCAGCCCGTGGTTCTCGATCAGCGGGTAGTCGTCCATCGGGGCGCCCCTTCCGGTGTGCCATTCACCCGAACGAAATCCCCCCGATCAGCCTAAGCCGGAGCCCCCGCCCCGGCTCGTCGGACCCGGACCCGGACCCGGCCCCCGGCCCGGGGCCGCGCGGCGGGCGGCCCGGCGCCACAGGCGGCGCTGCAACCGCAGCGTGAGGACCCCGACGGCCACCAGCACCACCACGTTGAGCAGCAGCTGCACCAGCGAGCCGGTCGCCTCGTGCCAGTCGGCGAAGGCCAGCGAGACGGCGATGTCGGAGGCGGCCGGAATGGTCGTCACGGAGATGAACACCCCGAGCAGGGCGCTGCCGCGGGCCTCGGTGAGCGAGACGATCCCGACGACGCCGGCCAGCACGGCGACGGCGACCGAGAAGAAGTCCGGCGTGTTGATGAGGTGGGAGACGGGCCGTATCCCCAGCTCGAACGCGGTGGACTGGAGACCGGCGGCGCGCGCCAGTGCGGCGAAGCCGAACGTGACGACGACGGCCAGCGCGAACCCGGCCGTCAGCGCCCGCAGGCCCTCCCGGACCCGGCGGCGGACGCGGCGGTCCAGGCCCAGGGCGATGCTGGTGATCGCGTCGTACTCGGGGCCTACCACCATGGCCGCCACGATCAGGATCTGCGAGTTCGTCATGATGCCGACCGAGCCGATGAGCCCGGCGATCACGAGGAACAGGTAGAAGGACGGCGGGTAGGTCCCGGCCGCGCGGATGTGGGCCTCGACCGCGGCCCACAGCGGTGTGTGCACGAGCGGGCTCGGCTGCCGCGCCTCGGCCAGCGTGGCGGGGAGCGAGAACATCATGTCGACGTCGGAGACGGCGATCGACCCCGCGCGGTCCACGCCGAGTTCGCGCAGACCGGCGAGGACGCCGTTGGCGGCCCCCTTCAGCACGTCGCACTCGACCGCGTCACCCCCCGGCGGCCGCCCCGTCCGCACGACCACGAGGTTGAGCACCCGCTCGTCCGAGGCGAGCATCCCGACGGCCGTCTCGGTCAGCCCGGACGGCATCACCATGCGGAAGTGGATCAGATCCATCCTGGCCTCCTGGGGAAGGGCGTCCGGCACCCCCACGGGCGGTCCGCGCCGGACGCGCTACCGGTCCGGTGCGCGGGCGCGGTCCAGCGCCCGGGCCGCGGCCGCCAGGACCTCCTGCGGGCTCTCCGCGTCGTCGACGTCGACCGTGACGCCCGGTTCGTCGGGGTGCAGCGGGTCGAGGGCGGCGTACTGGGAGTCGAGCAGCGCCGCCGGCATGAAGTGGCCCCCGCGGCGGGCGACCCGCTCCTCGGCCACCTCGCGGTCGAGGTGCAGGTACACGAACCACACGTCCGCCCCGGTGCGCCGCAGCCGGTCGCGGTAGCCGCGCTTGAGCGCGGAACACGCGGCGACACCGCCGTGTGCGGCGGACGCGGCGGCCCGGATCCACTCCGCCACCGCCGCCAGCCAGGGCTGCCGGTCGGCGTCGTCCAGCGGAAGCCCGGCCGCCATCCTGGCGCGGTTCGAGGCGGGGTGGAGGTCGTCGCCCTCCAGGAACGGCACCCCGAGCAGCCGGGCCAGCCCGGCACCCACGGTGGACTTGCCGGACCCGGACACGCCCATCACGACCACCACCCGCGAACCGGGTGCGGAATCCATACCTCCACTATCGCGGACGGCCCGCGCCCTGCGCACTGTGACCATGACAAGGCTGAGACATTCCCATCACCGGCCCGTCTCAGGGGCCTGGTCAGATGGATGACACGCAGGGGGGCGTGGCGGGACACCGCCACCGAAGGCCCGCGACGGACTCAGCGGCACGACTCTAGGAGCGACGGTATGGGCAGGCGTCCGCGCAGGAAGAACGGCCTGGGCAGGATCAGGTCCACGGTGGGCGTCGCGCTGGTGGCGGGTGCGGTGCTCGCGGGCACCAGCGCGTGCGGTGCCTCCGTGAACGCGGCCGACGGGAAGTCGTCCTCCGGCAAGGGCGCGGGCGACGGCGCGTCCACGGCGTCCGCCAGTCCCTCGCCGAGCAAGCCGGCCGGACCGGCGATGCTGCTGGAGACCATCACCCCGCAGGACGGCACCACCGTCGGCGTGGCGATGCCGGTGTCGGTGGTGTTCAGCAACCCGGTCGCGACCTCCGCGCGGGCCGGCATCGAGAAGCACCTGAAGATCACGACGTCGGTGGCGACCACCGGCGCGTGGCACTGGTTCAGCAGCACCCGCGTCGACTTCCGCCCGGAGAGCTACTGGAAGCCCGGCACCAAGGTCACCGTCGACGCCGACCTGACCGGTGTCGCCAACGGCAACGGCCGCTACGGCGTGCACGGTTACCACCACGCCTTCACCATCGGCGACGACAACGAGGCCAAGGTGTCCGTCACCGGGCACACCATGCAGGTCACGCACAACGGCACGACGGTCAAGACGCTCCCCATCAACGCGGGCAGCAGCACCTTCCCCTCGTGGGACGGCACGATGGCCGTCATCGACAAGCAGCCCAAGGTGCACATGACCTCGTGCAGCGTCGGCATCACCTGCGACAAGGGCAACGCCAACTTCTACGACCTGACGCTGCCCTGGGACGTCCACCTCACCAACTCCGGTACCTACGTGCACTACTCCACCGGGGACCCGTACCCCGGCAACGGCCAGGGCTCGCACGGCTGCGTGCACCTGTCGCTGGCGAACGCCGAGTGGTTCTACGACTTCATCAAGCAGGGCGACCCCATCACCATCACCGGCTCCCCCCGGGGCAAGGCCGCCGGCGACAACGGCTACGCCGACTACAACCTCTCCTGGTCGCAGTGGCTGACGGACAGCGGCACCGGCGAGGTCGCCACGACCGTCGCCGCCTGACCCCCCGGCGCCGCCCCCGCCCCCGTGCCGCCCCGGCCGGGGCGCTCGGAGGCCGGGGCCACGGCTGTCGGTCCGATCGCTCTGCGGGCCGAATTCACCTTGCTCGACAGCGGTCTCGCGTTCTTCGGCGGTACGGGGCGGCACGCGGACGCCCCGTACCGTGCCCGCCGGCGGGCACGGGCCCGGACGGTAGAGCGCCGCTCCTGCGGGGGAGCATCTGCTCAGTGGTCGCCCGTCCGTGAGGGGTCGTCATGCGCTCTGCCCGCCGTCTCGTACCGCCCGCCGTCTGCTCTGCCCGCCGTCTCGTACCGCCCGCCGTCCTCGTCTGCCTCCTGCTGACGGCCTGCCAGTCCACCTCGCCCGGCACCCCGTCGCCCTCCGGGACCGGCAGCCCCAGAGAGGGGGCCCTGGGGGAGACGGGCCCGACGCGGACGATCCCGACCGGCGCGGGTCCGCAGCAGCACTACACCGTCCAGCAGCAGCCGGCACCCGGCTCGTGCCACTACCGCTACGAGAACGGGGAGCCGCTGGCGGACCCCGAGTGCACGCCCGGCGCGATCTCCCCGGCCGTCACCCAGGCCAACCTGGGGTCGACGGTGTGCCGCAAGGGCGGTTACACCTCGGGCGTGCGCCCCTCCGCGTACGTCACCGGCAAGGAGAAGAAGCTCAACGCGGCCTCCTACGGCTACACCGGCAAGCTGTCGGAGGCCGAGTACGACCACCTCGTGAGCCTCCAGCTCGGCGGCGACCCCAACGACTACCGGAACCTGTGGGTCGAACCGGCCGACCCCGGCCACCAGGACAGCGAAGGGGTGAACAACAAGAAGGACCCGGTCGAGACCCGGCTGCACACCGCGCTCTGCGCCGGCCGGATCACCCTCGCCGCCGCCCAGCGGGCCATCGTCACCGACTGGACCACCGCCCTGAGCACCCTCCACCTCCAGTGAGCCGGCCGGGCGGCCCGGCGGTCAGCTGGGTCCGTCCGGGCTCCGGGAGAAGGCCGTGTCGCCCGCCATGGCCACGATCGCGTCCCCGACCAGCAGCGACTCAACTCGGCCGACGGAAAAGGCGGTTCACATGTGCTGTCGCGGAGGGAAGTACGCACTCCGGGCGGCCCGGCACCCTGCCGAAGCCGCCCGGAGCAGAAGCGGAACCGGCGGTTACGCGAAGATCTTCTCGAAGGAGGCGTAGGCGGTCTCCTGGCGCCACTGCTCCGCGGCCTTCTGGCTGGTGGCGACCAGACGGCGGCACTCCGCGCCCGGGGCACGGCCGCTGCCGGGCAGCTGGCCCGCGCAGACGGACGCGGGGCGGTAGCCGTCCCGGGTCGGGTTGCCGCGCCACAGGCTCTGGCCGGGCAGGAAGGCGTACTGGAGGGAGGCCCGGGCCAGGTCCTTGAGCTCCGGGTAGGTCAGGCCGTAGGTCTGGGCGGCGTACTGGTACTCGTGGGTGATGTCGATCCGGGAGACACCGGGGTCGTCGGTGGCCAGGACGACGGGCACGCCGTAGGACCGGTAGGTGGTGAAGGGGTGTTCGGCGCCGCGCACCCCGAGGATCTGCGCGTTGCTGGTGAACGGGACCTCGACGGCGACCTGGCGGGCGGCCATCGTCCGGGCCGTCTGCTGCCAGTCGTCCTCGTGGAGGAGGTCGACGCCGTGGCCGACGCGCTCGGTGCCGGCGACGTTCACGGCTTCCCGGATGTGGAACTTCAAGTCCTCCGGCTTGACCAGCCCCGGCGTCAACTCGCCGGCGTGCAGGGTGACATGGGCCTTCGGGTAGACCGAGCGCAGATAGTCGACCATGCGCATCTGGAGGCTGTAGTTGGCCAGCGAGCTGTCCCAGTCCTCGGGCTGTACGAGGTTCACGGCGACGAAGCGGTGGTCGCGCTCGGCCAGCCGCATGCCGAGGGCCAGCTGCGTGAAGACGCGCTCCGGTGAACTGCCGCGGTTGGCCTGGGAGATCCAGCGCACGGTCACCGCACAGGCCGGGCGGGGCCGGCTGGTGCCGCAGCGGGCGGCGGCGCGGAACTCGGCGTCGCCGTCGTCGGCCTCCTTGCGGGCGTCGGCCACCACCTTGTCGAGCCGGCCGCCGGCCACGAGCTTGGCGTGCAGCGCGGCGAGGTCGGGGTCCCAGCCGACCTCGGCGGCCAGCGCCTTGGCGCCGTCGGAGGCCGGGGTGACCATGGTCTCCAGGTAGAACTGGTTCTGCGCCGCGTCCGTGTCGGCGACCTGGGCGAGCAGCTTGCCGCGGTGGCGCCAGGGCACCTCGCCGAACTTGTTGAACGTGTCGAAGAAGTGGTCGTGGCCGTTCTGGTCCGGCGGGAAGTCCTGCATCGACCAGGCGCGGACGATCGCCTCGCGGAAGGCGCGGTCGGTACGGGCGTCGGCGGCGGGCCGGGTGCCGGCGCCGCACGGCGGTACGACGGCGGTCAGCGTCGCGTCGATGCACAGCCCGTCCTCGGCGGCGAGCTCGATCAGGTACTCGGTCCGGACCGCGCCGGACAGGTGGTTGTGCAGGTCACCGCCCTTGGGCAGGTGCCGGAAGAAGCCGCGCAGCCGCCGGGGGTCGTTGCGGACCGCGGTCAGGTACGCGGCCGTACGCGCCTCGGCGGCGGTCGTCGGCCGCGTCGCGGCACCGGTCCGCCCGGCACCGGTGCGCCCGGCAGCGGACGGTCCGGCACCGGTGGGTCCGGTGCCGGGCTGCGCGACGGCGGACGGTGCGGCCGACAGGGAGGCGAGACAGAGCAGGGCGCCGAGTCCGGCGGCGAGCGCCGAGCGGCGGGAGCGGAGCGCGGCGCGGGGGCCGTCGTAGATCGTCACTCAAAGATGGTCGTCAAGCGGGCCCCCGCAACCGCTCAGCCACGCGCTCCCCGCCACCGGAGCCACCCGGCCGGGCGCACCGGAACGGCGCCGTTCCGGTGGTGTCCGCCCCGGCTCACCGCGCCGAGCGCCCCCTGCGCGCCCCCGAGGCACCGTCACGAGAGCGACTTGTAGCCGCTCCACCCGCCGGTGATCCGTGCCCGTGGGCCGAAGGAGCCCTTGCCGTCGCCGTTGTTGCGCCACAGCCTGCCGGAGGTGTCACGGGAGACCAGGTCGGGCCGTCCGTCGTCGGTGATGTCGCCGACGCCGACGACCGCGTTGTACGAAGCGCCCCAGTTCGAGAACAGCTTGACGCGCGCCGTGAACGTGCCGTCACCCTTGCCGCCGTAACGGTAGAGGTTGCCGGACCTGTCCTGGGCCAGGAGGTCGGCCCGGCCGTCGCCGGTGATGTCACCGGTGCCGACGATCCTCTTGTAGCCCTTCCAGTTCGCGTACAGCCTGACCCGGGCGGCGAGCTTGCCGGTGCTCGTCCCCTTGTAGAGGTAGACCGCCCCGGTGGACGCGTTCCTCGCGATCAGGTCCGGTCGGCCGTCACCGCTCACGTCGCCGGGCGAGGTGAGCACGTCGTACTGCGTCCAGCCGCTGGTCGCGAGGGTCGTGTACGACGTCGACGGCTTGACCGCCTTCCCGCAGCCCGGCTTGTACAGCCTGAGCGCGCCGCTGCGGTAGCGGACGAGGACGTCGTTGCAGCGGTCGCCGCTCAGGTCGCCGAAGGGGACCGCAGTGACGGTCGTGGGCCAGCCGGTGCCCGTGTACTTGTCGCCGAACTTCCCCGTCCCCGTACCGCTGTGGAAGGTCAGCCCGCCCGAGGAGTTCAGGGTGAGCAGGTCGCCGCGCCCGTCCGGGCCGTCGGGGCTGACGAAGTCGCGGCGCACCGCGGCCCCGCGCTGCAGGAACCCGTCGCCGCCGGTCACGGTGACCGGGGTCGCGGTACCGAGGCCGGTCGCCTTCAGGGTCCAGGTGTACTGGCCGTTGGGGAAGTAACTCCCGCCCGCCGTCTTGCCGTTCCAGGTCGCCGTCACCCAGGCCGCGGTCGCCCCGCCGGTGAGGGTGCGGGTGACCCTGCCGTTCGCGCCGCTCTGCACCGAGGTGAAGGTGAGCGACCAGGAGGTGACCGGGCGGGACAGCACCCAGCTGCCCTGGAGGGGCGCCCCCGGGCCCACGTAGTCGCCGACCGACGTCTCGAAGGCGGTCACGGCGGACGGGGCGATGCCCGTGGTGGTGACGTGGGTGCGCTCGTAGTCGTCGAACCAGGCGACCAGACCGGTGTACTCGTCGACCGTCCAGCGGTAACGGCGGTCCGTGGCCGGGCCGTCCGCGGCGAGGCCGGAGGCGATCGTGCGGGTGGTGCCGGTGGCCGCCTCGGTGAGGACCAGGGTGTCCGCGCCGTGGTCGTGGCGGACGGTGAAGCCGTCGCCGAGCAGTACGTCGCCGGGGGCGACCGCCGTCGACGTACCGGCCCTGGTGTCGTACACGCCCGCCGAGTCCGTCCCGCAGGCCCAGTACACCCAGCGGCCCGCCGCCTGGAGTTCGCTCGGCACGCAGGCCAGGCCGGGGACGGTCACCGTGCCGAGCGTCTTCGCCAGCGGGATGCTGTACGAGGTGAGCCGGCCGGCGGTGGTGGTGGCGCTCCACAGCGTGGAGCCGTTCAGCGCGGCGGCGCGCACGGACCGCTTGAGCCGCTGGCCCTGGCCGAACTCGCCGACGTACTGCGCCGGGCTGGTGCCGCCGGAGTCGTAGACGGCGTAGTCGTCGGAGACGTCGACGATGTGGCCGCCCTGGCCGCCGAAGTCCAGGGAGTGGCCGCCGACCTCCACCAGCCGGTCGTCGCCGGAGCTCTCGCCCTCGTCGGTGCCGCCGTTGGAGTCGAGGTAGACGTCCCGGGCGTCGAGGTTCCCCCACAGCGCCGTGCACGTGGTGCCCTCGTACGGGCACAGGGCGGCGGGGGCCGAGCGGCTCGCCGTGGCCTCGGACGCCGTCAGCGTGGCGGAGCCGTCGGTGGTCAGGGTGCGCACGGACGTGGTGTCCGCGACGGCCTGCGGATCGTCCTCGGCGACCCGCAGGCTGCCGCGGCTGAGCGCGATGCCCGTCTTGGCGTTCTCCACCGCCGGGGCCTGCTGGACCTTCGTCAGGCTCAGTGTGCCGTCCTCGGCCTGGCTCACCCGCCGCACCCACCAGTCGGTGGCGTCGGTGCCGCCGGTGACCAGCGCGCTGCCGTCGCCGGCCGCCAGCGTGTACTCGCCGGCGCTCTCCAGCAGGGTCTGCTGCACCGAGGGGTCGTCGACGTCGACCGCGAGCAGCCGGGAGCCGAGCGCGCTGGACGACAGCGGCAGCAGCAGCCAGTCGCCGACCAGCACCGGGTCGCCGTCGAGCGCGCCGGGGTTGTCGGGCAGCGTGACGACCCGCTCCTCGGCGGTGAGGTCGGTCCGCGACTTCAGGTGCAGCTCGGCGGTGCCGGACTGGTACCAGCCGATGCGGTCCCCGCTCATCACGTAGTGCGAGGCGTAGAGGGCGTCGGTGAACGCGTAGGTGTTCACGGCCGAGTCGACGTCGATGTAGCCGATCGTGCTGGAGCCGGACGACCAGAGCACGCCGTCGGAGTCCGCCGCGAGGACGTCGTAGCTCCCCAGGCTCGTCGCGTCACCGGTGACCTTGCGGGCGTGCCACTCGCCGTCGTCCCCCTCGTCGATCAGGGCCTGGGTGGTGACGATCGTGTCGCCCGCGAGGGCCCGGTAGTAGCCCTGGCCGTACTGGATCGAGCCGTTCCAGCTCACCTTCCGGGAGGTGGCCGTCGCCGGGTCCCACAGGGTGGCGTACGCGTCGCTCGCCGTCGCCGGCAGCGCGACCAGGTCGCCGTCCGAGCCGTACCAGGCGTCACGGCACCCGGAGCCGATGTACGTGCAGCCGGTGCCCGGGGTGTAGACGCCGTCGGCGTTCTCCACGGTCACGGTCCTGCCGGTCGCGTAGTCGGTCCACAGCAGTCCGGTCCGGCCGGTCTGCCGGTGCAGGAATCCGGTGCCGCCGGCGACGTACGGGCGGTCGGTGCGCGGTGTGGCGGAGCTGGGGTCGACCAGCGTGATCGCGGTGGTGTCGCCCTCGGCCGCCGCCGCGGAGCCGCCGCCGTCCGACAGGACGACGACGGACGCGGCCGTGACGGCGAGCGCGAGCGAAGAGACGGCGGCGGTCAGCCCACCCCGTCCCGGGGCGTGTCTGCCCACGTGAAGTTCCCTCCCCTGCGAGGGTCCACGCCCTCGCCCAGGTCGCCGGATCTTACCCGACTCTTACCTGGGGGGCGCCGAGAGACGGTCGGTGAGCGTCGGTCTCACACCGACGGGTCTTCGACCGGGCCGTCCGGATTCCCGGGCGGCCCCTGCTCGCCACCTGTCGCGGACCGGCTCCCGCCCGCGTACCCGAGCAGGTACACGAGCACCATGAACCCGAAGACCGCCAAGCCCCGCGCGGTCCGGTGCCCTTGCAGCAGCGGCCACACGGTGGCCCTGCCGCAGACGAACAACGTCGCCGAGATCCAGAGGCCGTACATCCTGCCGCCCTTGCCGCCCTTGCCGCCCCGCTCAGCCCGCATCGCTGCCGTCGCTGCGGTTGCGGTTGCGGTTGCGGTTGCTGTCGCTGTCGCTGTCGCTGTCGTCGAGCCGGTCGCGGAGGCAGGCGAGCAGGACGCCCGTCGGCGCCAGGGCCAGGGGCAGGAGGACGAGCGCCACCGCGACCGGGGTGATGATGACGAGGACGCCGGTGACCCACACGTTGTCGTCGGTGGTGGCGAGCATGAGCAGCCCCGCCCAGTGCGCCACGTACGTCCCGAGCCACTTCAGCACCGTGTAGGCGACGACGACCGCGGCCGTGCCCAGCAGACAGGTCCCGGTGGCGCGCAGCCGTGCCGTACGGGTCAGCGTCCAGGACCGGCGCATCGCCGCCGTGGCCGAGGAGTTGTCCGCCACCCGCACGGCGGTGGCCAGGGAGAAGCGGGCCAGGAGGACGAACCCGAGCGCCCAGATCACGACGGGCAGGATCCGGCCCACCAGGACGAACTGCACGGTCGCGGGCTCGTGGTAGGTCGGCCACACCACCCCCGGCACCGTCTTCAGCTGGATGAGGGCCGGCACGAGCAGGCCCGCCAGCCCCGGGACGAGGACGCACAGGGTCAGCGACTGGACGCGCAGGGCGGCCCCGAGATGCGGACGGCAGCGGCGCCACAGCGCACGGAGGGTGAGCGCGCCGGAGGCGGCCGCCCGTTCCCGGGCGTGCGCGACGGTGACGGCCTGGGCGGTGAGCAGCCAGGCGAACAGGACCACGGCGACGAGGAGCAGCAGCGGATACACGCCGAACGCGACCTTGACGAGGTAGCGGTACTGGTCGGCGTAGGCGACATAGGAGTCCTCGTTCTCGATCGAGAACTCGGCGTCCCTCCTGGCCGCCAGGAAGAGCCCCCACGACGCGACGAACCCGGCCGTCACGATCCCGCCTCCGACGAGCAGCGCGAGGGCGCAGGCCACGGCCGCGGAGCCGAACACGGGCCGCCGGTCACGCCCGGTGACCCGCAGGGCCTCCACCACCACGGGACCACCGTCCCGACGCCCGCCCGCCCCGGTCACAGAACCGCTCCCCACCGGGTCCGCACCCTCCCTGCCCATGAACCGACGGCTACCGTACGGCGACGTAGTCACCGGTCGACGACTTCGCCCCGGAGGTGGAGTTCCCGTGGTACGCCCACCGCCACGTCCCCGGCACGGTCGCCTTCACCGTGGCCCTGAGCGCCCCCGTCCCGCTCGACGTCGCCTTCTTGACCGTCGTGTACGAGGACGCGCCCGCCGCCTTGAACTGGAGGCTCACGGTGCGGCCCGCGTACCCCTGGTAGGTGTGGGTGTCCCAGTTCGCCCGGGTGACCTTCCCGGTCACGGTGATCGTCCTCCCCGCCGCGACCGGCTCGGGCGAGGCGTTGACGGTGACGCGGGTGGCCCGCTTGACGTGCAGCGGGAGGCCCAGGTCGTCGGTGTCGTGGGTGTCACCGGCGAGGAAGAGCCGGCCGAGGGTCTTCCAGGTGCCGGCGTCCTCGTTCCCGAAGTCGACGTGGAGCGGGTCGATGTAGAGCCATTCGTCGAAGTCGCAGACGCCCTTCGCCTTGTCCACGACCTCGCAGTCGCTGGTGATGAACGCGCTGAACAGCGTGTCCCCCGTTTCGAGCTTCCCCCGGTAGGGGAGCACCTCCGGCCCTTGGTCGTGACGGAGCGTGGTCGTCATCCGGAAGGTCACGGGCACCTCGACCTCCTCCTTGACCCCGATCACGATCGGCTGCCCGCCGTTCACCGCGACCCGGCTGAAGGAGACCCCGCCCTCCGCGGCCCCGGCCGGCACCGCCGACACCCCCGTGAACACGACCGCGGCCCCACCGGCCACCACCGCGCCCCACGTCGTCTTCCTCGTCTTCCGCATCTCCGAGCCCGTCCTCTCCTCTGGAGTCCGGCCCGGGCACACGGGCGCACCGGCCGACACTCCGACCTCAACGGTCGACTGTGGGACAAGGAAGAACCGCCCCCGGTTGCCCGCGGCACGGCAACGATCCGATCACCCCGGGGAGCGCCGTGGTGCGTGGTCCGGCTCCGTCAGCCGCGCGCCGCCCTGATGCCGTTGATCAGGTTGACGACCACGCCCAGGACCAGGAACCAACCGAAGAAGAGGTAGATCCGCCCCGTCACCCGCTTGCTCTCGCGGGGCGGCGCTTCGGGGAGCAGGACATCGGCCACCCGTGTGGGTCTGTCCGGGCTGACGATGCTGCGCCCTGTCCGGCGCTGATGACGACCGACCGCGATGAGCGTCACCGCCACGATCAGACAGAAGGCCGCCGTCTGGAAATACGTCCCAGGCGACGACAGTTGAGCCGCGGCGTACCGGTGCATCGGACAGTGCCCCCATGGATACGAACGCGCGTGTGCTTCGCTGCGCCCCCGGCGGCCTACGCTACGCCGCTCGGACACGTCGGCGAGACCGAGCCGCCGTGACGTCCTCGTCCCGAAACGGCCCGAGTGGGGGCCGCCTTGGGCCGGGACGCCGCTCACCTGCGCCGACGGTCCGCAGGCGTTCGCGCCCGGTCGGCGTCGTCCGTCCGCGCCGTCACGCGGTCGGACGCTCGGCACAGCCCAACTACTCGTACACGGTGGCTGCTTGCAGCGCCTGTGCGAAAAAGCTCCAGTTGGCGTTGACGGGCAACTCGCGGCCGGCGTTCCTGAACCAGCCGTCCGAGTCGTCGATCCAGGCGGCCAGGGCCTCCAGGAACCGGGCGAGATCCGGGTTCTCCCATGAGTCACCCTCCTCGGCATGGCTGTGCAGCAGGGAACGGACGAAGGACGCCAAGTCCTCTCTGCTGCCGACTTCTTCGGGAGACGCGGTCATGCGCGGCACGCTACCCGGCATGCCCGTCGAAGAAGGTGCCCATGTGGGTACGGACGGTGCAGGAGGCCGTGCGGGGTTCTCCGGCCTCCTTCACCCGTACGGCCGCCATCCGCTCGTTCGCCCGCGGACGTCGGGTGAGGCTGGCGGTAGCCCCGTCCGCCGTGGCGCCGGTCAGGCAGAACCGAGGCAGAACCGAGGCAGAACCGAGGCAGAACCGAGGGAGATCCGGATGGCCCAGAGCACCGACGCCGAGCCCAAGCCCGCGCAGCCGGGTGTGGAGGAGGCGAACAGGGCGGTTCTGCGGCGTTTTCCGTTCGGCGACACCCGGGACCTGGACGACGCACGGCACGGCTTCATGGGCACGGCGCAGGAGAACGTCGTCGAGGACGCGGACGGGCGCGCGGTGTGGGACCTGGGCGCCTACGGCTTCCTCGACCAGGAGTGTCCGGCGACCGCCAACCCGAGCCTGTGGCGGCAGAGCCGGCTCTGCTCCGAGCACGGGCTGTTCGAGGTGACGACCGGTGTCTACCAGGTCCGCGGTTTCGACCTGTCCAACATGACGGTCGTCGAGGGCGAGCGCGGCGTCCTGGTCATCGACCCGCTGCTGTGTGCCGAGACCGCGGCCGCCGCGCTCGCCCTGTACCGGGCCCACCGCGGCGACCGGCCCGTGACCGCCGTGCTCTACACGCACAGCCACGCCGACCACTTCGGCGGCGTACGGGGGGTCGTCACCGACGAGGACGTGGCGGGCGGGGTCCCGGTCTTCGCCCCGCGGGGCTTCCTGGCCCATGCCGTCAGCGAGAACGTCTACGCCGGTACGGCGATGGGCCGCCGTGCCGCCTACATGTACGGCGCCGCACTGCCCAAGGGGGAGCGCGGGCAGATCGGCGCGGGCCTGGGACAGACCACCTCCACCGGCGCGGTCACCCTGATCCCGCCGACCCGGGACATCACCCGCACCGGGCAGACGGAGACCGTCGACGGCATCCGCATGGTCTTCCAGCTCACGCCCGGCACCGAGGCGCCGGCCGAGCTGAACATCCACTTTCCCGACCACGCTGCCCTGTGCATGGCCGAGAACGCCACCCACAACCTCCACAACCTGCTGACCCTGCGGGGCGCCCAGGTCCGCGACCCCCGGGTGTGGGCCCACTACCTGACCGAGGCCATCGACCTGTTCACCGACGCCTCGGACGTCGCCTTCGCCTCCCACCACTGGCCCGTCCGGGGACGGGAGCGCGTGGTGGAGTTCCTGTCCGAGCAACGCGATCTGTACGCCTACCTGCACGACCAGACCCTGCGCATGCTCAACGAGGGACTGACCGCGCCGGAGATCGCCGAACGGATCCGGATGCCCCCGGCGCTGGAGCGCGCCTGGCACACCCACGGCTACTACGGCTCGGTCAGCCACAACACCAAGGCGGTCTACCAGCGTTACCTGGGCTGGTTCGACGGCAACCCGGCCCACCTGTGGGAGCACCCTCCGGTCGAGGCGGCGCAGCGGTACGTGGAGTTCATGGGCGGCGCGCAGGAGGTGCTGCGCCGGGCCCGCCGGTCGTACGCCGACGGTGACTTCCGCTGGGTGGCGCAGGTGGCCGGCCACGTCGTGTTCGCCGACCCGGAGCACGCCGAGGCGCGTGAGCTCCAGGCCGACGCCCTGGAGCAGCTCGGCTACGGCAGCGAGAACGGCACCTGGCGCAACTTCTACCTGATGGGCGCCTACGAACTGCGCAACGGGCCGGTCGGTACCCCGACGGTCACCGCCTCGCCGGACGTGCTGGCGGCGCTGACCCTGGAGCAGCTCTTCGACGCCCTCGCCATCCGGGTGGACGGGCCGCGCAGCTGGGACGCGGACATCACCGTCCGCTGGAACGTCAAGGACGGCACCCCGGTCACCATGCGGCTGCGCAACGGCGTCCTCACCCACGTCAAGGGCACCGGCCCAGCCGCTCCTGAGCCCGACGTCGAGTTCGCCCTCACCGAGACCGACCTGCGAGCCGTCCTGCTCGGTACCCTCCCGCCCACCGCCCTGGCCGCACGCGACGGTGTCACGGTCACCGGCGACGCCGGCGCACTGACCGAACTGCTCGGCCATCTCACCGCCCCCGACCCGGACTTCGCCATCGTCACCCCCTGAAGCCACACGCCGGCGAGGCCGTCATGGCCGCGCTGACGGGGCATGGGGCGCTGCTCGGGCGGTGCTGGGACACGGGGTCGGTAGGGCTGCGGCATGCGGCGGCGCAGGAGCGTCCCGGTGAACGCGCCGGCCGCGGCGCCCAGCAGGACGTGGGCGACGGCGACCGGCGGTCGGCGCCGTGTGTGAGCAGGCCGAGGTCGTAGGCGTGGGTGGCGCTCATCCGGTACAGCGCCACCAGGACCACGACGGGCAGCGCCACGAGTGCGGCCGTCGTCGACCGGCGGACGGTGAACCAGCGGGAGGGGGTGGCCGACTGGCTGAGCGCGAAGACGGCACGCCGGTCTCCCACTTCCTGGCGGTCAGCACACCGGCGAGCACCGCGGCGAGGAGGGCCGGCTGGAAGACCAGTTCTTCCAGCGAGGCGGGCCGTGACGGAGACCCCCCGAATCACAGGACGCATCACCGTTCGCCACGGTCACGCCAGAAGACAGCACCGCCGATCCGCACGATAAGCGCTCCGGCACGACCCCGGCACACGACAACTGATCACGACGAACAGCAAAAAGGCCCGGGTCTTCGACCTGAGCCTTCTCCATGGAGCGGGTGACGAGAATCGAACTCGCGCTCTCAGCTTGGGAAGCTGATGTTCTACCATTAAACTACACCCGCGCAAGACGCCGACCGAGTCGGTGTCCGAACGCTCGCTCACTGTACCTCATGGCGGACCCCCGGTGCTGGGACCGTGGGGTTCGCCTGTGTTTCGGGGGTGTGATCCGGCTGCGGCGGGCTGGAGTTGGGGCGTACGGTGGAGGCGTGGGAGAGGGTCCGGGTGGGACGGAGTGCCGCCTGGAGAGCCGTCCCTTTGATCCCGTAATGTGGCTTTCCGTCGTCACGGCAGTAAGCCCGACGCGGCTCCTGGGGAAGGGACTCAAGGGACTTGATGGAACGCACCGTCGTCCGCTGTGCCGAAGGGCACGTGTTCAGCACCGCTTCGTTCCCGATGCAGCAGGCCGAACGGCTCGGCCCCGGCCGGCTCGTCCGGTGTCCTAAGTGCGCCCGGTTGCGCAGCGCCGTACCGGTCGCTCTAGAGAAGCGGTAGGGAGTAGTAACAGCACTCACGGCGGCGCGTGGACTCGTCACGGTTTTCGTGGGTCCGCGCGCCTTGCGTATCCTCGGTGCGTGCTTCTCTCAGACAAGGACATCCGGGCCGAGATCGATGCCGGGCGGGTACGGATCGATCCCTACGACGAATTCATGGTGCAGCCGTCGAGCATCGACGTGCGGCTGGACCGCCTCTTCCGGGTGTTCGAGAACCACCGGTACCCGCACATCGACCCCTCCGTCGAGCAGCCGGACCTGACGCGTCTCGTGGAGCCCGAGGGCGACGAGCCCTTCATCCTCCACCCCGGTGAGTTCGTCCTCGCCTCGACGTACGAGGTCATCACGCTGCCCGACGACCTCGCCTCGCGGCTGGAGGGCAAGTCCTCCCTCGGGCGGCTCGGCCTGGTCACCCACTCCACCGCCGGGTTCATCGACCCCGGCTTCAGCGGCCACGTCACCCTGGAGCTGTCCAACCTCGCGACGCTCCCCATCAAGCTCTGGCCGGGCATGAAGATCGGCCAGCTGTGCATGTTCCGGCTCTCCTCGCCGGCCGAGCACTCCTACGGCAGCGAGCGCTACGGCTCCCGCTACCAGGGCCAGCGCGGACCCACCGCCTCCCGCTCCTACCTCAATTTCCATCGGACGCAGGTGTGAGGGACCAGGCATGAGCAGCGGCAGCGACGCACGGGAGAACCTGACCTACGAGCGGTTCGGCGTGGCCGTGCGCGAGCTCGCGCAGGCGGTCGCCGACGACGGGTACGAGCCGGACATAGTGCTCTCCATCGCCCGCGGCGGTGTCTTCGTCGCGGGCGGGCTCGCCTACGCCCTCGACTGCAAGAACATCCACCTGGTCAACGTCGAGTTCTACACGGGCGTCGGGACGACCCTCGACATGCCCGTCATGCTCGCGCCCGTCCCCAACGCCATCGACTTCAGCGACAAGAAGGTCCTCATCACGGACGACGTCGCCGACACCGGCAAGACGCTGAAGCTCGTCCGCGACTTCTGCCTCGACACCGTCGCCGAGGTCCGCACCGCGGTGATCTATGAGAAGTCCCACTCCCTGGTGAAGTGCGAGTACGTCTGGAAGCGCACCGACCAGTGGATCAACTTCCCGTGGTCCGTGTCGCCTCCCGTCGTGAAGCGGGACGGGCAGGTTCTGGACGCCTGAGGTACGGGGAGGGCCCCCGGTCGTACCGCGACCGGGGGCCCTTCGTCGTGTCGGTGCGACCGGCGCGGGTCCTAGAACGTTCCCAGCTTCACGATCGACAGCAGGGCGATCAGCTGGAGCGCCGACGCGCCCAGCGCCTTCGGCCAGGGCAGGTCGTGGGACTTGGCGACCATGAGGGTCATCAGGGTGCCCGCGGCGATCCAGGTGGCCCAGCCCAGGAGCTGGACGAAGCCGACGTCGCCGCCGAAGAACATGGCGACCAGGAGGCGCGGGGCGTCGGTGACCGACATGATCAGCATCGACAGGCCCACCGTCGGCTGCCAGGCGCCGTCGCCGCCGAGCTGGCGCGCCAGGGTGTGGGTCACCACGCCCAGGACGAACGCGGCGAGCACCATCACCACCGCCGTCACCAGCACGATCGGGATCGCGTTGGAGAGCGTGGCGTTGATCGCGTCCTCGCGGGCGGTGTCGAAGCCGAAGACCGCGAGCAGACCGTAGAGGAAGGTGACGATGAGCGCCGGGGCCCACATCGTGTAGTCCCGCATCACCAGGAAGGTCTGGTTGGGGGACAGGACGATGCCCCTCAGCAGGTCCTTCCAGTGCAGGGCCGGACCGATCGGGCCGGACGGCGCGGCGGCCGAGCCGGCGTGGTAGGTCGAGCCCCGCGTGTAGCCGTCGGCCTCGTCGACGGAGAAGGCCTGGGTGTGGCCCGGCTGGTTCGCCGCGTACGGGTCGGGCGCGCCGCCGTAGCCGTTGGCGTCGCCGAAGTACTCCGGACCGTCGCCGCCGGGCTGCCCGGAGTGCCCGGGCTGCCCCGGGTGGCCCCCACGCCCCTGCGGCCAGCCGTTCCCACCGCCGTTCTGCGGGTACGGCTGCGGGGCCGACGGGTATCCGTACGACGGCCCCTGCTGCCCCCCGTAGTTCTGGGGCGGCGCCTGCTGCCCGTACGCGGGTTGTTGCGGTCGCGCTTGCGGGGCCCGGTCGTCCCGGCCGCCGCGTCCGATCCTGAATCCAGCCACGTCCTCGAACGTACCTGGTCCGGGAGATCGACGGGCGGGCTCGGCCGCCCGAGCCCGCCTTTGCCGCAGAGCTGTGACATCCCCTAAGGGCTGCCCCTGGGGCGGCCCCAGAGGCAGCCCGGGGAGGGCTCGGGCCCGCTCCGGAGGGGGTGCGGGCCTGCTCCGGAAGGGGTGCCGCAGGGGTGCCGAAGGGTTTCCGTCAGTCGGCGAAGACCGCGCCGAACTGCGGGGTTCCGGTCGTCGACACGCCCACCTTGCTCACGGACAGGGTCCGCGAACCGGTCGTGACGATCTTCGAGCCGTTGGACGGCAGGTAGGTCACCGCGCCGTCGCCGCCGTTCTCGTACGAGCCGACGACCAGGTCCGCCCTGCCGTCGCCGGTGACGTCGTCGAGCTTCACGTCGGCGCCGAAGAGGTCGTTCTTCTCGTCGTCGCCGGGGACGCCCGCGGTGCTCTGGGCGAAGGCCTGGGCGCCGGAGGCGAGGTCGATCCCGGTCTTCGCGCCGTACAGGACGGTGACCTGACCGGTGTTGGCCTTGGAGCCGATGTCCTCGTAGGGCGTGGAGACGACCAGGTCCTCGTATCCGTCGCCGTTGACGTCACCGAGGTCGATCTCCCAGCCGAAGCTGTCGCCCTTCTCGGAGGTGCCGGGGACGTTCGAGGAGTTCTGGTTGAACATGGTGGCCTTGGCCGGGCCGGACGCGCTGCCGTAGGTGATGGCGACCCTGCCGCCCGTGGCGGAGTCCGGGAAGACGGTCGAGCCGCTGCTGTGGTCCCAGGCGGCGCCGCTGACGATGTCGCCGAAGCCGTCGCCGTTGATGTCGCCGATGCCGGTGATGATGCCGCTCTTGAGCGTCTTGACGCCGGTGGCGGTCAGGCCGTTGGAGGTGCCGGGCAGCCAGTAGTTGGTGTTCCAGTGGTCGCTGGTCTTCGTCTCGTACCCGTCGACGACCAGGTCGGTACGGCCGTCGCCGTTGACGTCACCGGCGGTGAGGTTCATCGGGCCGTACGGGTAGGAGGAGGTGCCCGCCTGGATCGGCGGCTTGACGGTGTACCGGCCGCCGGGGGTGCCGTCGCTCGCGAAGCCGCCCTTGAACACCCACAGGGTGGCGGCGGAGCTGCCGACGGCCAGGTCGGCCGTGCCGTCGCCGTCGAAGTCGCCGGCGGCGAGGTCGAGCCCCCAGTAGTCGTGGCCGCCGGGCGAGGGGTCCTTGATGTCGACGCCCTTGCCGGTGAGGCCGTCGGCGGAGCCCCACAGCAGGGTGACCGTGCCGCCGTCGGTGTCGGTGCCGACCTTCTCCTCCGGCGAGCTGACGACGAGGTCGTCGTAACCGTCGGCGTTGAAGTCGGCGTACGCCAGGTCCTCGCCGAAGCTGTCGCCGGCCTCGGCGGTGCCGGGGACGCCGGCGCTGTTCTGGCTGAGGGTGGTGCGGTGGGCGGAGGTGACGCCGGTCGCCGAGCCGTAGAGGACGACGACCTGGCCGGCGTTCTTGTGGCCGTTGACGTAGGCGGTGCAGGCCGAGGTGGCGATGTCGCCGATGCCGTCGCCGTTGAAGTCGGCGCGCGCGACCTTCGAGGAGTCCGCGGCCGACGCCGTGACGGCCGAGAACGTGAGCAGACCGCCCGTCAGCGCGGCCGCGGTGGCCGTCGCGAGGGCGAGTCGCGGGTATGCGTGCATGCGGGTTGTCTCCTGCGGCATGCGGGGAACGCCCGTGCCCGGCGGTGGCCTGGGGCGGGCGCCCGGAGTCGATGATGATGTCCGGCGCTCAGGAGACCCCCGTGACGGGGCAAGGGTTGTACAGGTGTTCGGTGGATTCCCTGGTTCGCCTGTGAGCCTGTGAGCCTGTGAGCCTGTGCGCCGGTGGGTGTGGGTGTGGGTGTGGGTGTGGGCGTGGGTGCGGGTGCGAGGGTGGATGCGGGGCGGGTGCGGGGCGGGTGCGGTGCGCTTCCCGTGGTTCGCGGGCTGCCCGGGCTGCCTGGTCACGTCGTGCACTCGCCCAGGTCGGACCAGCCGTCCTTCTGCTCGCCGAATTCCTGTCCCCAGCGGGGCAGCGGCTCGTCCGGCACCACCAGGTCCCGACCGAGTTCCTTTCCCCGGTACGTCGCGGGCGGTGGTGTGCCGGCCGCCCGCCACCGCCCGCAGCCCGTCGACGTAGTAACGGTGGCTCATCCGGATCGAGCCCCGGCTGCTGCCCTTGAGGTCGTTGCCCAGCGGCCCCCAGCGCACTTCGACCATCGTCATTCGTCATTCGTCATCGGCCGACACCATCCACAGGGCCGCAATGCCCGCAGGAACGCTCACGGCCCGCCGCCGGAGGGGGATTCCAGCAACGGGCCGCGAACGGCGCTCAGGCGCCTAACTGCTTGGCGCCTCTGCCCAGTGCACAGTCACCCGATTCTCCGTGTTGGCGTTCCGGCCACGGCCGATGGACTTGGCGATGGTGATGCGGTCGACGAAGAACGCCAAGAAGCTACGCCGGTCCTCCAGGTCCCAACTGCCCCACGTCGACTCCGGCCCCAGCGGGTCACCCTCCGGGTCCGTCCACTCCGAGGGGATCGCCACCGTGCCAGCCTCGGCGGTCCCCAGTTCTTCCACGCGTCTGGCCGTTCGCGCCTCGTGCTCTGTCAACCGCTCCACGGACTCACGGAACATCTGGTCACCCACGGCACCCGCGTACAAGCCTGCCTGCCGGTCGACATACAGCGTGCGGAGCGCTTCCCGTACGTGCTCCAACTCGGCGCGAGATGCTGCTGGTTCGGCCTGTCGCTCGCCCGTGTCCGCTTGCGCTGCAAACCGGCGTGCGGCCTCGGCGAGCCATTCGAGATCTTCGGGGTCCTCTGGGTCCAGCGCTGTCAGGCGGGACCACACGGTACGGGCCACCACGTCGTCAGCGGCGTCCGTGTTGATGGCCAGACCACCGTGCCCCGGTACGGCGCCGGACTGGGCCCGGTTGCACCGATAGAGCTGCTTGCCCTCCCTCCGGTCGGTCACCATGGACGACCCGCAGACGCCACAGAAGAGCGTCCCGGCGCCACCCAGCAGAGACGGCACGGAGCGCCCACCCTGACGGACCACCTGGGGCGCACGGCCGTCGAGTACGTCTTGAAGGCGCCACCAGTCCTCCGGCGGAATGATCGGCTCGTGCGCAGCCAGCGGGGCCCCTGAGTCGTCGCGCAGGATGACGCGCTTGGTCCCCTGGCGTTCGGCGGCGTAGCCGGCAAGACGCGGGTCACGGAGGATGCGGAGCACGGTGGACGACACCCACGTCGTACGCTCCAGCGGCTGGCTTACGCCTCGGGCCCGGCGGGCGGTCACACGCGCCGTCATGTCCGCTGCTTTGGTCGGTACGCGCTCAGTGTTCAGCTTGCGAGCCATGGCCGATGCGGTCATGCCGCCCAGTGCCCAGGACACCATGTCGCGCACGTAGGGGGCCTCAGCGGGATCGGGGACCAACCTGACCACCACCAGTTCCCCGCGCGGCTCACGCGTCGACTGGAAGCCGTACGGGGCCATGCCGGACACGTGGCTTCCCGCTGCCCTCAGCGTCTCTTTCGTCGCCGTGACGTACGCCGACTTCATGTCGGACTCTTGCTGGGCCAGAGCTGCGATAAGGCCGAAGACCGCCACGCCCATGGGGGTGGACGTGTCCAGGTAGGGCTCTTCGACGCTGACGAGCAGCACGCGGTGTTTGGCCAACTCCTCATTGATCAGCATCGCCTCAAGAGCACCCTGTCGAGTGAGGCGGGACAGCGAGAACACGACCACTGCGTCTACGTGCCCGGCGCGAACGGCGGACATCATCTCCTCGAACTCCGGCCGGACGACCTTGGGGTCCCAGCCGGATTTACCGACGTCGGCGAAGTGGCCCGCGTTGTCCCAGCCTTTGGCCGTGATCAGCGCCTCGCACTTGGTCCGCTGTGCTTCGGGGGACGACGCGGAGTCGTCCTCACGCTTCCTTGACTGTCGGATGTAGGACACTGCGCGCACATGGTCCAGATCAGGGGTCCAGTCGGGCCCCGTTTGACGAGAGGTGTCATGTGCCTAGCGTAGTAAAAATCAACGTACTGACCGTGCCGGCGGAGCAGCGCGAGACGCTGGAGAAGCGGTTCGCCTCGCGGGCGCACGCCGTGGAGGGTTCCGACGGGTTCGAGTGGTTCGAGCTGCTGCGGCCGGTCGAGGGCACCGAGCAGTACCTGGTGTACACGCGGTGGCGGGACGAGGAGTCGTTCCAGGCGTGGATGGAGGGGCCGATGAAGGCGGCGCACCAGGGCGGTGGTGGTGAGGAGCGCGGCGAGAAGCCGAGGCCCGCCGCGTCGGGTTCGACCCTGTGGTCCTTCGAGGTCGTGCAGCAGGCCGAGCCCAAGAAGGGCTAGTCCGGTCCCGGCTCACCTTCCGGCGGTGGCCCGGCGTACGGCGGCGATGAGCGGGCCGAGGGCCGAGGGCCGGCAGGGCGGCGAGGGGCGCGCAGCCGTGGGTGAGCGTGGTGACGGAGGCGGCGCCGGCGACCAGCAATGGGCCGTCGGCGCCGTGGACAGTACGCCGCCCGGCCCGGGCAGCATGCCGGCCCGGGCGGCATGCCGGGCCGGGCCGGGCGGCATGTCTGACGGGGTGTGCAGGCCCGGACCGTCGTCGTGGTGCGGGCCCCGGCCGGTGGCGGCCAGGGCCAGGGCCCGGGGGCGGGGGGCTTCAGCCGACCGTCTCCCTCGTGCGGACCTGCTCCTTCCGTACGACGCGGCGGCGCCGGGTGGGGATTGCGAGCAGCGGGTTGGCGACCGCCCAGGCCGCGCCCTTGCAGATCACTTCCTTGTAGACGGCGGCGAGCCGTCCGGTCAGGGCCGCCCGGACCGCGCGGTCGTCGGCGGTGACGTACTGGATCAGGCCATCCCTGCGGCCCAGCGAGATGCACTGGTTGAAGTAGCGCAGCGGTGTCCTCGGCAGCTTCCCGCCGGTCAGACGGGCCGCGATGGCGTCGGCGGCCTGCCACGCCATGGGGGTGCCGGTGGCGCAGGACATCCGCAGCGGCCTGTCGCCGGGGCCGGTCGCCTGTGCCGCGTCGCCGACGGCGTACACGTCCGGGTGCGAGACCGAGCGCATGGTGCCGTCGACCACGATCCGGCCGCTGCCGGAGACCTCCAGGGCGGTGGTCCGGGCGAGGGGGTGGGCGGCGAAGCCGGTGGTCCACACGGTGACCGCGGCCGGGACGGCGGTGCCGTCGGCGGTGGTGACGCGGTCGTCCTCGACGGCGGTGACGTCGGTGTGCTCGTGCACGGTGACGCCGAGCCCGGTGAGGACCTTGCGCAGATGCGCCCGGCCCTTGGGGGAGAGCCAGTCGCCGAGGCCGCCGCGGGCGGCGAGCGCCACGTCGAGGTCCGGGCGGGCCTCGGCGATCTCGGACGCGGCCTCCAGACCGGTCAGGCCGCCGCCGACCACCAGCACCGGCTGCCCGGCGTCCAGGCCGGCCAGGCGCTCGCGCAGCCGCAGCGCGCCGGGGCGGCTCGCGACCTGGTGGGCGTGGTCGGCGGCGCCGGGGACACCGTGGTCGTGCCCGCCGCTGCCGAGGGCGTACACGAGGGTGTCGTACGACAGCTCCGCCGAGCCGCCGGGAACACCACCGGCCGTCACGCCTGCCGTCGTCCCGGCCGTCACGCCTGTCGTCTCGCCTGTCGTCTCACCGGTCGTGCTGTCGAGGGTGACCGTCCTGCGGTCCACGTCCACGGCGGTGACGCGGGCGATCCGCAGCTCGACGCCGGTGCCCGCGAACATCTCGGCGAAGGGCCGGGACCGCAGCTCCTGGCCGGTCGCGAGCTGGTGCATCCGGACGCGTTCGACGAAGTCGGGTTCGGCGTTGACGAGGGTGATGGCGACGTCGTCGCGGTGCAGCCGTGCGGCCAGCCGCCCGGCGGCGATCGCTCCGGCGTATCCGGCCCCGAGGACGACGACACGGTGCCGCGCGTCCGGCGCGGCGGGGGTGTTCGGCGTGTTCGGCGTGTTCGACATGTCCGTGCTCCTGCCCATCGGCTCTTCAGCGGGTCGCCCCTTGAACCGGGCGGCCCGCCGATTCCTGACAGGAACGCGCTGTGAACCACGTCACACCTGCGTGGCGGGTGTCAGAAGAGCGTGAGCAGCGGGTCTCCGTGGTCCGTGGCCGCCCACCGCCGCGTCGCCCGTTCGAGCTTGTCGGGGTTGACCTGGTTGCGGAACGCGGCGATGCCCTCGGGGGTGATCTCCAGGCACATCACGCCGAAGACCCGGCCGCCGACGACCGCGACGAGCGCCGGGCCGCCGTTGACGGTGGCCGTGTACATCCCGGCCGGGCCGCCGGCCAGCGCGCGCTGGGCCGGGCCCGGCTTGAACAGGCCCCGCATGAACTTCGCGACCGCGAGCGCGCCCTCGAAGGCCCTGGCACGGGCCGGGACCTTGCCGCCGCCGTCGCCGATCGCCACGGCGTCCTGGGTGAGCAGCCGTACCAGCGGCTCGGTGCGGCCGCTGGTGGCGGCGGCGAGGAACTCGTCGATGATCCGCCGGGCGGCGGCCTCGTCGACCTCGCTGCGGGCCCTGCCCTGCGCGACGTGCTTCCTGGCCCGGTGGAAGGTCTGCTGGCTGGCGGCCTCGCCGATGTCGAGGATCTCGGCGATCTCGCGGTGCGAGTAGGCGAAGGCCTCCCGCAGCACGTACACCGCCCGCTCGCCCGGGGAGAGCCGCTCCAGCACGGCGAGCACCGCGTACGACACCGACTCGCGCTGTTCCGCGGTGTCGGCGGGGCCGAGCATCGGGTCGCCGGCCAGCAGCGGCTCGGGGAGCCACTCACCGACGTAGGTCTCGCGGCGCGCGCGGGCCGAGGTGAGCTGGTTGAGGCACAGGTTGGTGAGCACCTTGGTCAGCCAGGCCTCGGGGACCTCGATCCGGCCGGTGTCCGCCGCCTGCCAGCGCAGGAACGTCTCCTGTACGGCGTCCTCTGCCTCGCTCGCCGAGCCGAGCAGGCGGTAGGCGATGGCCTCCAGGCGCCCCCTGGACGCCTCGAACCGGTCCACGTCCTGCACGGTCAGCGCCATGGCCCGGATCCTAGCCCCCGCCGCGCGCCGGGCCGCGGTCGGATCAGCCGGAACAGGTCGGCGGCGGCGTGCACGTCGGTGAGGTCCTCGACGGAGCGGAGGTTGTCGCACAGGGCCTCCAGGACGGAGTCGGCGGCGGCGACGCGCGGGGCGCCGACCGCGATCCCGAAGACCCGGAAGCCCAGCCGGCGCTTGGCCTCGCGCCAGCCGCGCATCCACTCCTCGGTGACACCGCGGTCGTCGTCGGTGATCATCACGATGTCGCCGCGCGTCCGGGCGGTGTCGTCGAACTCCTCCGCGAGCAGCTCGCCGGCCGCCGTGAGGGGGGTCTGGTAGCTGGTGCCGCCGCCGAGGAAGGCCTCCGCGAAGTCGAGGACCCGGTCGGTGCCGGCGGGCCATCCGCCGGAAACGGCCGATGAGTTCGGCCCACTCCGGCAGCCGCCCGGAGCGCAGCCGCTCGGCCGCGTCCTGTCCGTCCGGTGCCTTGCCCACGCTCGACTCCCTCTCCGTCCCGCTCCGTCGGCCGAGGAAGCGGAACCTCGTGCCCCGAACCGATGACGAACCGGCTGGGCGTGCGGGGGAGTTGGGTCCCGAGGGAGGGTTCGGGGCCGGTGGAAGACGGACGCCCCCGAACCCTTGCGGGGTCGGGGGCGTCCGGTACGCGTGCGGGGCGCGGGCTACTTCACCGGCTCCGGTTCCGGTGCGCTCTCCTGCTCCGTCTCGCCGGCCGGGTCGACCGGGGTGCGGACCGAGTCGAGGAGCAGCTGGGCCACGTCCACGACCTGGACGGACTCCTTGGCCTTGCCCCCCGCGGCGGAGCCGCTGTCCGCTGCCGCCTTCTTGCCGTTGACCGAGTCGGTGAGCATGACCAGACAGAACGGGCAGGCGGTCGAGATGATGTCGGGATTGAGGGACAACGCCTCGTCGACGCGCTCGTTGTTGATGCGCTTGCCGATCCGCTCCTCCATCCACATCCGGGCGCCGCCGGCGCCGCAGCAGAAGCCGCGTTCCTTGTGGCGGTGCATCTCCTCGTTCCTGAGGCCCGGGACGCTCGCGATGATCTCGCGCGGGGGCGTGTAGATCTTGTTGTGGCGGCCCAGGTAGCAGGGGTCGTGGTAGGTGATGATGCCCTCGACCGGAGTGACGGGGACGAGCTTGCCCTCGTCGACGAGGTGCTGGAGCAGCTGGGTGTGGTGGATGACCTCGTAGTCGCCGCCGAGCTGCGGGTACTCGTTGCCGAGGGTGTTGAGGCAGTGCGGGCAGGTGGCGACGATCTTCTTCGCCGACTTCGGCTTGCGGGACTCCGCGGTGACCTTGCCGTCGTCGTCCAGTTCCTCGCCGAACGCCGTGTTCAGCGCCATGACGTTCTCCATGCCGAGCTCCTGGAACAGGGGCTCGTTGCCGAGGCGGCGGGCGGAGTCGCCGGTGCACTTCTCGTCGCCGCCCATGATCGCGAACTTGACGCCCGCGATGTGCAGCAGCTCGGCGAAGGCCTTGGTGGTCTTCTTGGCGCGGTCCTCCAGGGAGCCGGCGCAGCCGACCCAGTAGAGGTACTCGACCTCGGTGAGGTCCTCGATGTCCTTGCCGACGACGGGGACCTCGAAGTCGACCTCCTTGAGCCACTCCAGGCGCTGCTTCTTGGCCAGGCCCCAGGGGTTGCCCTTCTTCTCCAGGTTCTTGAGCATCGTGCCCGCCTCGGACGGGAACGCGGACTCGATCATCACCTGGTAGCGGCGCATGTCGACGATGTGGTCGACGTGCTCGATGTCGACGGGGCACTGCTCGACGCAGGCGCCGCAGGTGGTGCAGGACCACAGGACGTCGGGGTCGATGACGCCGTTCTCCTCGGCGGTCCCGATCAGCGGGCGCTCGGCCTCGGCGAGAGCGGCCGCGGGGACGCCGGCCAGCTGCTCCTCGGGCGCCTTCTCCTCGCCCTCGGCACTCTTGCCGCCGCCCGCGAGCAGGTAGGGCGCCTTGGCGTGGGCGTTGTCCCGCAGGGACATGATCAGCAGCTTGGGGGAGAGCGGCTTGCCGGTGTTCCAGGCGGGGCACTGGGACTGGCAGCGGCCGCACTCGGTGCAGGTGGAGAAGTCCAGCAGGCCCTTCCAGGAGAACTGCTCGACCTGGGAGACGCCGAAGACGTCGTCGTCACCGGGGTCGGTGAAGTCGATCGGCTTGCCGCCGGAGGCCATCGGGAGCAGCGCGCCGAGGGCCGTGCCGCCGGCCGCGTCGCGCTTGAACCAGATGTTCGGGAAGGCCAGGAACCGGTGCCAGGCCACGCCCATGTCGGTCTTCAGGGCGACCGTGATCATCCAGATGAAGGAGGTCGCGATCTTCAGGCCGGCGAAGAAGTAGGTGAGGTTCTGGAGCGTGGAGACGTCCAGGCCCGCGAGCTGGTGGACCACCGGGTACGAGATGAAGAAGGAGGCCTCGTAGGAGTCCACGTGGTGCTGGGTGCCCTCCAGCGCGTGCAGCATGAAGATGCAGACGCCGACGACCAGGATGACCGTCTCGACGAAGTAGGCCTGGCCGAAGTTGGAGCCGGCGAAGCGGGACTTGCGGCCCGGCCGGTCCGGCCTGCTCAGCTGGCGGATCACGATCAGCACCAGGATGCCGAGGACCGTCATGGTGCCGATGAACTCGACGAAGACGTTGTACGGCGCCCAGTCGCCGATGACCGGCAGGATCCAGTCGGCCTGGAAGAGCTGGCCGACGGCGTTGACGATCGTCAGCAGGAGGGAGAAGAAGCCGACCGCGACGAACCAGTGCGCGACGCCGACGATGCCCCAGCGGTTCATCCGGGTGTGTCCGAGGAACTCCCGGACCACCGTGACGGTGCGCTGGACGGGCTCGTCGGTACGGGTTCCGGCGGGCACGTTCTGGCCGAGCCGCATGAAGTTGTAGATCTGCACGATGGCGCGGGCGAACAACGCCACGCCAACGACGATCAGAACCAGCGACACGATGATCGCGGCGAGTTGCATGGGGGCTCCTCGGGCCTGCGAGGGGTCTCTTCGGGTCTCTTCGCGAGGGTTCCCGAAATTACTAAGCGGTAACTTATGCAGTCCGTCTGAGACTACCCGCATCTTTACTCGCACTGTAGCCAGGTACGGAGTGATCTGGATCGCTGAGGCCCGCCTGACCGCCGCCCCGCAAGCCGATCGTGTTATTCGTACAGAATTGTTACATTCGGGTCTAATTTGGACCTGTGCTCTACGGGATCGCCGCCGCCACCGCCGCCCTGCTCCTCGCCGCCGTCCTCGCCGCCCTGATCCGGCCGCCCGCGCTGCGGCTCGGACTCGTGGACCGCAGGCGCGCGCGGCCCGTGCCCGCGCTGGGCGGACTCGCCGTCGCCGGCGCGACCTGCCTGGTCGCGGGGGCCGGGGACTGGAGCGGGGTGGCGCCGCTCGGGGCCGGCGTCGGCGAGCTGCTGCTGGCCGGCGGCGCGGTCGCGCTGCTCGGGCTGGTCGGTGACGTGTGGCGGCTCAAGACGCGCTTCCTGCTGCTCGGTACGGCGGTGGCGGCCGCCTTCGTGGTGCCGTACGGGGAGTCCGGGGTGGCGGGCGGGGTGCTGGCCGCCGGCTGGGTCGCCTTCGTCGCCGTCGCCTTCAAGGGGCTCGACCACGCGGACGGGCTCGCCGGGACCGTGGGGGTGGTGACCGCCTTCGGGGTCGGGGCCTGTGCCGCCGCCGAGGTGCTGGACGGGCTCGCCGTGCTGCTGAGCGTGCTGGCCGCCGCGCTCACCGGGTTCCTGATGCACAACTGGCATCCCGCGCGCGTCGCCCTCGGTGCCTCCGGCTCGCTCTTCGCCGGGTTCGTGCTGGCCACCGCGGCGCTGCTGACCCGTACCGGGCACGACCCGGTCACCGGCGCGGGCGTGCTGTTCGCGCTCACCGCGGTCGCGAGCGCCGACGTCGTCCTCGTGCTCCTGTCGCGGCCGCTGGCCGGCCGGCCCGTGCTGCGGCGCGGGCCCGACCACCTCGCGCACCGGCTGCGGCGGCTCGGGCTCACCCCGCAGGGCGCGGTCGTCGTGCTCGGCGTCGCGGCCTTCGCCGGGGTGCTCGCGGCGGTGCTCGTGCACATCGGCTGGATCGGCTCCGCAACCGTCGCCTGGGTCTCCGGCGTCACCCTCGTCGCCGTCCTCGTACTCCTTCGGGTGCCTGTCTATGGCGCCAGGCGTCCTGCGTCGACGCAGGTCAGCGGCCAGTTGCGTGTAAGGAACGGATAAGACTTGAGTCTTCACGACTCAGGTCTGTTGACCCACGGCGAAGCGTGGTGCACACTTGAGCCCGTTCCACTCAAGTCAGCTGGAGGAAATCACCATGGCACGTGCGGTCGGCATCGACCTGGGCACGACTAACTCCGTCGTCAGCGTTCTTGAAGGCGGCGAGCCCACCGTCATCACCAACGCCGAGGGTGCCCGGACCACGCCGTCCGTCGTCGCCTTCGCGAAGAACGGCGAGGTTCTGGTCGGCGAGGTCGCCAAGCGCCAGGCGGTCACCAACGTGGACCGGACCATCCGCTCCGTGAAGCGGCACATGGGCACGGACTGGAAGATCGAGCTCGACGGCAAGAGCTTCAACCCGCAGCAGATGAGCGCCTTCATCCTGCAGAAGCTCAAGCGCGACGCCGAGGCGTACCTGGGCGAGAAGGTGGCCGACGCGGTCATCACCGTCCCCGCGTACTTCAACGACTCCGAGCGCCAGGCGACGAAGGAGGCCGGCGAGATCGCGGGCCTGAACGTCCTGCGCATCGTCAACGAGCCCACGGCGGCCGCGCTCGCGTACGGCCTCGACAAGGACGACCAGACGATCCTCGTCTTCGACCTCGGTGGCGGCACCTTCGACGTGTCCCTCCTGGAGATCGGCGACGGCGTCGTCGAGGTGAAGGCCACCAACGGCGACAACCACCTCGGTGGTGACGACTGGGACCAGCGCGTCGTCGACTACCTGGTCAAGCAGTTCGCGGCCGGCCACGGCGTGGACCTCGGCAAGGACAAGATGGCCCTCCAGCGCCTCCGCGAGGCCGCCGAGAAGGCCAAGATCGAGCTGTCGTCCTCCACGGAGACCTCGATCAACCTGCCGTACATCACCGCCTCCGCCGAGGGCCCCCTGCACCTCGACGAGAAGCTCACCCGCGCCCAGTTCCAGCAGCTGACCGCGGACCTCCTGGAGCGCTGCAAGACCCCGTTCCACAACGTCATCAAGGACGCCGGCATCCAGCTCGGCGAGATCGACCACGTCGTCCTCGTCGGCGGCTCCACCCGTATGCCCGCCGTCGCCGAGCTCGTCAAGGAGCTGACCGGCGGCAAGGAGGCCAACAAGGGTGTGAACCCGGACGAGGTCGTCGCCATCGGCGCCTCGCTCCAGGCCGGTGTCCTCAAGGGCGAGGTCAAGGACGTCCTGCTCCTCGACGTGACCCCGCTGTCCCTCGGCATCGAGACCAAGGGCGGCATCATGACCAAGCTCATCGAGCGGAACACGACGATCCCGACCAAGCGGTCCGAGATCTTCACCACCGCCGAGGACAACCAGCCCTCCGTGCAGATCCAGGTCTACCAGGGCGAGCGCGAGATCGCGGCGTACAACAAGAAGCTCGGCATGTTCGAGCTGACCGGTCTGCCGCCGGCCCCGCGCGGTGTCCCGCAGATCGAGGTCTCCTTCGACATCGACGCCAACGGCATCATGCACGTGACCGCGAAGGACCTGGGCACGGGCAAGGAGCAGAAGATGACCGTCACCGGCGGCTCCTCGCTGCCGAAGGACGAGGTCGACCGCATGCGCCAGGAGGCCGAGCAGTACGCGGAGGAGGACCACCGCCGCCGCGAGGCCGCCGAGACCCGCAACCAGGGCGAGCAGCTCGTCTACCAGACCGAGAAGTTCCTCAAGGACAACGAGGACAAGGTCCCGGGCGAGATCAAGACCGAGGTCGAGGAGTCCATCGCCGAGCTGAAGGAGAAGCTCAAGGGCGAGGACACCGCCGAGATCCGCACCGCCACCGAGAAGGTCGCGGCCGTCTCCCAGAAGCTGGGCCAGGCCATGTACGCCGACGCCCAGGCCTCGGGTGCCGCCGCCGGCGGTGCCCCCGCCGGTGACGCGGCCGACGACGTGGTGGACGCCGAGATCGTCGACGACGAGCGCAAGGACGGTGCCGCGTGACGGAGGAGACCCCGGGCTTCGAGGAGAAGCCCGACGTCCCCTCCGGCGCCACCCCCGACGACGCCGAGCCGAAGGCCGCCCCCGCACAGGGGGCGGCCCCGGCCGGGGACTCAAGCGCACAGCTGGCCGGCCTGACGGCCCAGCTGGACCAGGTACGCACCGCGCTCGGCGAGCGCACCGCGGACCTCCAGCGCCTGCAGGCCGAGTACCAGAACTACCGCCGCCGCGTGGAGCGCGACCGGGTCACGGTCCGGGAGATCGCCATCGCGAACCTCCTGACCGAACTCCTGCCCGTGCTCGACGACATCGGCCGCGCCCGGGAACACGGCGAGCTGGTCGGCGGTTTCAAGTCGGTGGCCGAGTCGCTGGAGACGGTCGCGGCGAAGATGGGCCTGCAGCAGTTCGGCAAGGAGGGCGAGCCCTTCGACCCGACGATCCACGAGGCGCTGATGCACAGCTACGCGCCGGACGTCACCGAGACGACGTGCGTGGCGATTCTGCAGCCCGGGTATCGCTTCGGCGAGCGCACCATCCGCCCCGCGCGGGTGGCGGTCGCGGAACCGCAGCCGGGGGCGACCCCGGTGAAGGCCGAGGGGACCGAGGAGGCCCCCGCGGCGGCGGACGAGAAGGACAACGGCCCTGAGGAGGGCTGACGTCGTAGACAACAGGCGGATCACCGGGAAGGGGGCGCGTCGGGGATGAGCACCAAGGACTTCATCGAGAAGGACTACTACAAGGTCCTCGGCGTCCCCAAGGACGCCACCGAGGCCGAGATCAAGAAGGCGTACCGGAAGCTCGCCCGCGAGTTCCACCCGGACGCCAACAAGGGCAACGCCAGGGCCGAGGAGCGCTTCAAGGAGATCTCCGAGGCGAACGACATCCTCGGCGACCCCAAGAAGCGCAAGGAGTACGACGAGGCCCGCGCCCTCTTCGGCAACGGCGGGTTCCGCCCGGGGCCGGGCGCGGGCGGCGGCAACTTCAACTTCGACCTGGGCGACCTCTTCGGGGGCAACGCCCAGGGCCAGGGCGGCTTCGGCGGAGGCGGCGGCGGCTTCAGCGACGTCCTCGGGGGCCTGTTCAACCGGGGCGGGGGCGCGGGCCAGCGCCCCCAGCCCAGGCGTGGCCAGGACATCGAGTCCGAGGTCACGCTGAGCTTCACGGAGGCCATCGAGGGCGCCACGGTCCCGCTGCGGATGTCCTCGCAGGCCCCCTGCAAGGCCTGTTCGGGCACCGGCGACGCGAACGGCACGCCCCGGGTGTGCCCGACCTGCGTCGGCACCGGCCAGGTGGCGCGGGGATCGGGCGGCGGCTTCTCGCTCACCGACCCCTGCCCGGACTGCAAGGGCCGCGGTCTGATCGCGGAGAACCCCTGCGTGGACTGCAAGGGCAGCGGGCGTGCCAAGTCGTCCCGGACCATGCAGGTCCGCATCCCCGCCGGGGTGACGGACGGGCAGCGCATCCGGCTGCGCGGCAAGGGCGCGCCGGGCGAGCGCGGCGGCCCGGCCGGCGACCTGTACGTGATGGTCCACGTGGACGGCCACCCGGTGTTCGGCCGCAAGGAGGACAACCTCACGGTGACCGTCCCGGTGACCTTCACCGAGGCCGCGCTCGGCGGCGAGGTCAGGGTCCCGACCCTGGGCGGACCGCCGGTCACCCTCAAGCTGCCGCCGGGCACACCCAACGGGCGGACCATGCGCGCCCGGGGCAAGGGCGCGGTCCGCAAGGACGGCACCCGCGGAGACCTGTTGGTCACCGTCGAGGTGAGTGTTCCGAAGGACCTGTCGGGGAAGGCTCGTGACGCGCTGGAGGCGTATCGCGAGGCGACCGCGGGTGAGGACCCGCGGGCCGAGCTGTTCGAGGCCGCGAAGGGAGCATGACAGAGATGGACGGCCGTCGACGTAATCCGTATGAACTGACCGAGGAGACCCCGGTCTACGTCATCTCGGTGGCGGCCCAGCTCTCCGGACTGCACCCGCAGACGCTGCGCCAGTACGACCGTCTCGGCCTGGTCTCCCCGGACCGCACGGCCGGGCGGGGCCGTCGCTACTCGGCCCGTGACATCGAACTGCTCCGTCAGGTGCAGGCGCTGTCGCAGGACGAGGGCATCAACCTGGCCGGCATCAAGCGCATCATCGAACTGGAGAACCAGGTCGTCGCGCTCCAGCAGCGTGTCGCCGAACTCCAGGCGGCGGTCGACGGCGCGGCGGCCGCGATGCAGCAGCGTGAGGCCGCCGTGCACGCCTCCTACCGCCGCGACCTGGTCCCGTACCAGGAGGTCCAGCAGACCAGCGCGCTGGTGGTGTGGCGGCCGAAGAAGGCCAAGGACTAGGCGCACCCGTACGCGAGGGAAGGGCCCGGAGGACTCTCCGGGCCCTTCCCGTCGTTCCGGCCGTCCCGCCGGTCGTCCTGGCCGTCCCGCCGGTCGTCCTGGCCGTCGCCGATGTCGGCCCGTGAGGAACCGCGTTGGCCGTGACGATCTTCGTCTGCGCGTGAACTCCCTTTGGTGCAGGCCCCGTAAAGGGTGTTTGGAGGCGGTTCCGCTCAATCTTCACAGGTGCTGCGGAGAGTGGTGTTGCGCACTCGTTAAGTGATTCCGCTTGACGCCGGGTGCGGCTGACGCGTTGGCTTTTCAGACCCCTGGGTCGCAGAGCAGCCCCACGTCCGGAACGCACCTGAAGTGAGCCCCCGAATGCGTCGAATAGCCATGTTTGTGGCCGCGTCCACGATGACCCTCTCGCTCGCCGGGTGCGGGCTCAACGCGACGGGGTCCTCGACGTCCGCGAGCCCGACCAAGGGCAATGACGTGAAGGTCGGCATCCTGATGCCGGACATCATCAACACCCGGTACACGAACTTCGACTACCCGATCATGAAGGCGAAGATCGCGGAGCTCACCGACAACGAGGGCCAGGTCGAGTACGCCAACGCCGGGTCGTCCGCCGCCAAGCAGGCGACGCAGATGCAGAAGATGATCGACGACAAGGTCGACGTGATCATCCTCGACTCGGTCGACGCGCACGGCATCGCGAAGTCGGTGAAGAAGGCCAAGGAGGCGGGCGTCCCGGTCATCGCCTACGACCGCCTCGCCGAGGGCCCGATCGACTCCTACGTCTCCTTCGACAACGAGCTCGTGGGCGAGGTGCAGGCCCGCACCCTGCTGGAGGCGCTCGGCTCCGAGGTCGACACCTCCGACAAGGTCGTCATGGTCAACGGCTCGCCGACCGACCCGAACGCCAAGCAGTTCAAGACGGGCGCCGTGTCCGAGCTGAACGGCAAGGTGACCATCGCGGCCAGCTACGACACCAAGGACTGGGACCCGGTGATCGCCCAGAAGGAGGTCACCAAGGCGGTCGAGACGATCGGCAAGGACAACATCGCCGCGGTCTACTCCGCCAACGACGCCATGGCGGGCGGCATCGTCAAGGCCCTCAAGAACGCCGGCGTCACCACCATGCCGCCCATCACCGGGCAGGACGCCGACCTCGACGCCATCCAGCGGATCCTCATCGGCGAGCAGTACATGACCGTCTACAAGCCCTACCCGGACGAGGCCGAGGCCGCCGCCGAGATGGCCGTCTACAAGGTGCAGGGCAAGGACATCCAGTTCGACGCCCTCACCCAGGACCAGGTGGACAGCCCCACCAACAAGGACATCCCGTCCCAGCTGGTGCAGGTCAGCGCCGTGACGAAGAGCAAGATCAAGGACACCGTCGTCGCCGACGGCATCTTCAAGGTCTCGCAGATCTGCACCGCCGCCTACAAGACCGCGTGCGCGGCGGTGGGCCTCAAGTAGCCGGGGCGGGCCCGCGGACAGCGGGCGCCGCCGGCAACGTCGTCCCGCGCCCCGGACCAGCCCCGGGGCGCGGGACGACGCCGTTCAGGCGACCCTGGTGAACTCCACGCTCACCTCCGGGGCGCCGCCGGGGACCCCGCGGTAGACGCCCTTGTGCGGGGTCACGTCGTCGTAGTCCCGGCCCCGGCCCACGACCACGTGGTCCTCCCCGGCCCGCGCCCGGTTCGTCGGGTCGTACCCGCACCACTCGCCCGCCCAGTACTCGACCCAGGCGTGGCTCTGCCCGGCGACGGGCCGGTGCAGCTCCGCCTCCCGCTCCGGGTGCAGGTATCCCGAGACGTACCGGGTCGGCAGGCCGAGGCCGCGCAGCAGGGCGACCGTCAGATGCGTGATGTCCTGGCAGACGCCCGCCCGCTGGGCCCACGCCTGAGCGGGCGAGGTGTTCACCCCGGTCACCCCGGGCAGGTACGCCACCCGGTCGGCGACCATCCCGGAGACGGCCACCGCGGCCTCGTGCGGCCCCAGCCCGGCGGCGGCGCCCAGCGCCTTGCGCACCAGCTTCCCCGGCACCGACGTACGGGCCGTGCCGGCCGTGAACTCCAGCAGCCGTGACCCGCCCGCCCGTTCGGCCAGCTCGTCCCAGTCCGGCGGCTCGGGCAGCGGCCCCGGCGCCGACGTCTCCACCAGGCTCGACGCGGTGATCGTCAGGTCCCCGTGCGGCTCCAGCAGGTCGAAGCCGGTGACTTGGGTGCCCCAGTAGTCCCAGTACGACCAGACGGACGTCGCCGGACTGACGGTGACCCGCGCGTCCAGCGTCGTCTGCCCCGGCAGGGTCAGCGGGGTCATCCGGACCTCGTTGTGCGAGGAGGCCGCGGGCTGCGCGTACGCGACGCGGGTGGTGTGCTCGATGCGGAGGCGACGGGCCATGTCACGCTCCTTCCTGGGCCCACTCGACGGGCCCCTGGTACGGGAAGAACCGCTCCGCGACCGCGTCGGCGGACGCCATGCAGGCCTGCTGCAGATCGCGCAGCAGCACCGGCAGCTGGCCCTCCAGGGCGTGCGTGTCCAGGTACTCGAGACGGGTGCGCACCCGCCCGACCGGCGAGCGCGCCGGGTCCTGGCGGGGCCGGCCGAGCGCGGCCAGGCACTCCTCGGCCGTGGTCAGCGCGTGCAGCGCCGAGCGCGGGAAGTCCCGGTCCAGGAGCAGGAACTCGGCGACGCGCGGGGTGTCCCCGAACCCGTTGTGGATCCGCGCGAACGCCTCGTCGGCCCCGCTGGCGCTGAGCAGCGTCGGCCAGTCCGGGGCGTGCGGCGCGTCCAGCACCCGGACCGCCAGCAGCCGTACGGTCATGTCCACCCGTTCCAGGCTCCGGCCGAGGACCACGAACCGCCAGCTGTCGTCGCGGCTCATGGTGGAGTCGGCGAGGCCGAAGAAGAGGGCGGCCCGGCGCCGTACCAGCTCCAGGTAGGCGTACGGGCCCGTACGGCGGGCCGCCAGGCGCTGGTCGGCCAGGGCGTGCCAGGTGGAGTTGAGGCACTCCCACATCTCCGAGGAGACGGCCTCACGGGCGCTGCGGGCGTTCAGCCGGGCCGCGCCCAGGGCGCCCTCGATCGCCCCGGTCGAGCGGGCGTCGAAGGCCAGCTGGTCCAGCACCTGCTGCATGTCGACGCGCTCGGGGCCCGCGTCGACGCCGAGGATCGCGTACAGCGACCGGCAGGCGGCGTCCTCGTCGCGCCAGGGGTCCTCCAGCATGCGGTGCAGGTAGGCGTCGAGGATGCGGCCGGTGGCGTCGGCGCGCTCGACGTACCGGCCGGTCCAGGTCAGTGCCTCGGCGATACGGGAGAGGATCACGTCGTTCACTGCTGCTGCGCTCCTTCCGGTACGTCGGGACGGCTGCCGTCGGGGCCCAGGCGGCGCGGGGCGACCTCGGGGATCGGGCCGGCGGGGGCCGGGGCCGGGCGCTCGGCGGGGCCCTCGGCGAGCACCCAGGTGTCCTTGGAGCCGCCGCCCTGGCTGGAGTTGACGATCAGGTTGCCCTCCTGGAGGGCGACCCGGGTCAGACCGCCGGGCAGCACCCAGATGTCGTCGCCGTCGTTCACGGCGAACGGGCGCAGGTCAATGTGGCGCGGTGCCAGGCGTTCACCCGCGAGGGTGGGAGAGGTGGAGAGGGCGACCGGGCGCTGGGCGATGAAGCCGCGCGGGTCGGCCACGAGGGCTTTGCGAGTGCGTTCCAGAGTCTCCGCGTCGGCCTTCGGCCCGATCACGATGCCCTGCCCGCCGGCCCCGTCGACCGGCTTCACCACCAGCTGGTCGAGCTGGTCGAGAACCGCCTCCAACTGCCCTGGTTCATCCGGGCGGTAGGACTCCACGTTGGGGAGAATCGGTTCCTCTCCGAGGTAGTAGCGGATCAGGTCCGGGACGTACGTGTAGAGCAGCTTGTCGTCCGCGATGCCGTTGCCGACGGCGTTCGCGAGTGTGACGTGACCGGCGATGGCGGCGCTCAGGATGCCGGGGCAGCCGATCACCGAGTCGGGGCGGAAGTGCAGCGGGTCGAGGAAGTCGTCGTCCAGGCGCCGGTACACCACGTGCACGGGCACCTCGCCGCGCGTGGTCCGCATCCACACCCGGTTGTTGCGGCACACCAGGTCGTGCCCCTCGACCAGCTGCACGCCCATCAGCCGGGCCAGCAGCGCGTGCTCGAAGTACGCGGCGTTGCTCGGTCCCGGGGTGAGCACCACCACCCGGGGGTCGCTCGCCGCCCCGCCGGGCGCGGCGGCGCGCAGCGCGGCCAGCAGCCGCCCCGCGTACCCGTCCACCGGCAGCACGTGCTGCTCGGCGAAGAGCGAGGGGAAGACCCGGGTCATCGCCCTGCGGTTCTCGATGACGTACGACACCCCGCTCGGCACCCGCACGTTGTCCTCCAGCACCCGGAAGGCGCCGGCCTCGTCCCGGACCAGGTCGATTCCGGCCACGTGGACGCGCACCCCGCCGGGCGGCTCGACCGCGTGGGCCGCCCGGTGGAAGTGCGGCGAGGAGAGCAGCAGCCGCCAGGGCACCACCCCGTCCTCGAAGGCCCGGGCGTGCCCGTAGGCGTCGGCGAGATACGCCTCCAGCGCCCTGACCCGCTGGGCGACGCCTCTGCGTACGAGATCCCACTCCAGCGCGTCGAGGATCCTGGGCACCAGGTCCAGCGGCCAGGGCCGTTCCTCGCCCGCGAAGGCGTAGGTCACGCCGCGGTCGGTGAAGGCGCGGGCCATCTGGTCCGCGCGGAAGCGCAGTTCACTCGGCTCGATCGGCTGGAGCGCCGCCAGTACCGGCTCGTAGGCGGTCCTGACCTCACCCGGCCGCACAAACATCTCGTCCCACGCGTCGGCCAACGCGTATGCGTCAAATATGTCCGCCATGAGGGGACGTTAGAGCGGGCACGTAACACGGCGATCACCGGCGGATTTCGGCGTTCCGCACGGTCCGCCGCGCCCCGCGCCCGGGGTCGCGGCACCCCGCAACGTACCGCCTCCGCAGGCGCGTTGCGCGGGTGCCCAGCCGGTCGCGGGCGCCGGCCGCAGCGCTCGCCGGCGCCGGTGCGGGGCGGCCCCGGCGGCGCCGTCCACGACCTGCCGTCCCGTGCGCGGACGGGGTCGTGACGGCCGGAAGATACCGGGCCGTACCGGTGCGAAAAGGCGCCCCGGGTGCGGGCAGCCGTGTTGCGGACCCGGTCCGGACCGCTCATAGTTGCGCTGCGGAAGAGGCAGCAAACCGGGGGTGGAATGGGCGATGGCCGGGCACGGGGCGGAGGAGCATCCACACGGAGCCGACCGACTGTGCGCCGCCGGGGACCGCGTGTACTCCCGGGCCGTGCGCCGGGGCCGGGTGGCGCGCACGGACGCCGACGCGGTGCCGTGTCTGCTGGAGCTGGCGCTGCTGCACCCGGACCCCGACGACATGGACTGGCTGGTGCCGACGGCGCCGCAGGAGGTCATGACCCGGCTGCTGCGCGGGGTCTACGACGAGGTCACGGACAGCCAGCGGCGGGTGGGTTCGGCGGTCGCGGCGTTCGAGTGGTACGCCGGTCTGGGGCGGCAGTTGCAGGCCGCGTCCGCCTCCGAGGGCACCGCGTCGATCCGGGTCCTGGACGGGCTGTCGCGGATCCAGGCGGCGATGGACGAGGCGACCGAGGCGTGCACGCGTGAGGTGCTGACCGTGCAGCCCGGCGGGATCCGCCGCGAGGCGGAACTCACCGAGGGGCTGCACCGGGCGCTGGCACTGCGCGGCCGGGGCGTGCGGATGCGCGACCTGTACACGCATGTCGCCCGGCACGGCCAGGGCCTGCTCAACTACCTGGAGCTGATGGGCGACACGGTGGAGGCCAGGACCCTCGACGAGGTCATCGACCGGCTGATCCTCTTCGACCGCACGGTCGCCTTCATCCCCGCGAACACCGACCGCACGATGGCCCTGGAGCTGCGCCACCCCGCCCTGGTCGAGTACCTGGTCACGGTCTTCGAGCGGCTCTGGCGCCTGGCCATCCCGCTGACCGTCCCGCTCCCCGACACCGGCATCGAGGGCATCTCGCACCGGGAGCAGTCCATCGCGGCGCTGCTCGCCGAGGGCCACCAGGACGCCGTCATCGCCGAGCGCCTCGGCATCAGCGTGCGCACCTGCCGGGCTCACATCGCCCGGCTCTCCGAGACCCTCGGCGCGGCCAGCCGGACCCAGTTGGGCGTGCGGATCGCGCAGGTGGGGCTGGACGGACCGGCGGGCGGCGACCCGGCCGTGGCCGGCCCGCCCGACCAGGGCTCCCGGAGCGTCGGGTGAGCCGGCCGGGCCGTCAGCGGGTGCCGCTCTCCTCGGGGATCGTCTGCTCCAGGATCCCGGACTGGGCTATCAGATAGCCGAGCTGGGCGCGGCTGCCGCTGCCGAGGGACTGCGCCAGCTTGGCGATGTGGGCCCGGCAGGTCCGTACGTTCATCCCCAGCCGGCGCGCGATGGCCTCGTCCACGTGGCCCTCGACCAGGAGTTTGGCGATGGAGTGCTGGATCTCCGTGATGCCCTCGGCGTCGACCGCGTACGGGCCGCCGGTGCTCATCGGGACCGCCCGGTCCCACAGGTACTCGAAGACCTTCAGCAGGTAGCGGACCAGGCCCGGGTGGCGCAGCTCCAGGGCGATCCGCTGGTCTTCGCGGGCGGGGATGAAGGCGACCGTCTCGTCGACGATGATCAGGCGCTCGACCAGCTCGTCGATGGTGCGGTACTCGAACTTGCCGTCGGAGAGCTGGGCGGCGTAGGCCAGTTTCTCCGGGTTGTAGCGGGCGGTGTGCTGATACAGGCTGCGGACCTTCACACCTCGCTCGATCAGGTGGCGATCCCGTTCGAGCCCCTGCAACAGGCTGTTCTCGGAGATACGGTCGGACGGCTGCACGGTGAGGATCTCGGACTGGGACTGCGCGGTGGCCAGGTTGAGGGCCGCGTTGATCCGCTCGCCGCCCTCCAGCACGGTGATCGCGTCGCCCCGCGTGCCCGCCTCCGGGCCGATCGCCATGAACGGCTCGAAGATCTGGGCCAGTTCGACCGACAGCTGTCTGCGTTCGGCGATCTCCCGCTCGATGGGGCCGAGCCGGCGGGTCAGGGCGACGGCGGGCGAGACCGGGCGCAGCCAGTCCGGGTCGTCGGGGTCGGGGTGGAGGAGACCGAACTCCATCAGGCAGGGGGCTGTCTCGGCGTCGGCACGGGCGACGCGTCCCGTACGCAGAGCAATGGCGTAAAGGCGGCTGCCTTCGTCGCACATCTCGACCACAGCGTGAGGATGTGTACCTTTTATCCTCTTGGTCGCCAATTCTCCACCCCCCAGGGTCCTGAACATGCAGGAACATGATGCACTGATTGTGTGGCCACCACGTGCCCGAATGAGCCATCGTCTTACGTGACGGGGGAGAGGGCCCTTCAAGTGAGGATGAAGCCGACTATGCGTAACAGACTGCTTCGCTCGACGCTTGCCGTCGCGTTCGCAGCCCTGGTGGCCGTGGGGGTGGCGAGCGGCGTCTCCGGCGCGAAGGGCGGTGCTCAGGCCGTTACCGAGTGGCCCTCGTCGGGCAAGACCTCCGTCCAGGCCGTCACCGAGTGGCCTGCGGTGGCGCTCGGCAGCACGGCAGACTGAGTTCAGGAGCTGACGTGACCACCCCACCGGACGACAGATCCTTCCGCCGCGAGATGGCTACCGCCTACCGCTCCGGCTGGCACTTCATCGACCTGGTCACCGCCATCCCCCACAGCGGCGACTCGCTGATGGTGACCGTCTTCGGTGAGCCGGTCGTCGTCACGCGGGACGAGGACGAGGACGTACGGGCCTACCGGTGTCTGCGCAAGCCCCGCGGTGCGCCGCAGCCGGTGCGCTGCGCGATCCGGTACGGAATGATTTTCGTGAATCTGGACCAACGGGACCACCGGCTGGCTGAGCCGGACGTGCCCGACGTGAGGACCATCTCGGCCACCCCCCGCAGTGCCTGACGCGATTCCCCCGTCGTAAAAAGATCGCTCAGGTGCTTCCCCCCGCAGCGGCGTCACCGTGACCTGAACACGGTGACGCCGCTGCAGTTTTCGGGGGACATTTCTGTTTATCCGGCGGATTCGGCCAGTTTTCACGGTGGCTGAAACCCGTCGTCGGAACGGGGTGTTCGCCCCGAGGTGCCGCCCGGCCCCCCGAAGGTTCTCCTCGGGGGGCTCTGCTGTGCGCGGAAACGGCTCCCTCTCACACCTTGAGTGGAATAGACTCAAGTTTGTGTACGTTGGCCGAGTCAGACTGGGACCAGCGACTGGGATCAGCACTGGGGACGTAGGAGGAGAACGCGAACGTGGACGCCGAGCTGACCAACAGGAGCCGGGACGCGATCAACGCGGCCAGCAACCGCGCCGTGACCATGGGGCACCCGGACCTCACCCCCGCCCACCTGCTGCTTGCTCTGCTGGCCGGGCAGGACAACGAGAACATCACCGACCTGCTCGCGGCCGTCGACGCCGACCAGGCCGCCGTCCGCCAGGGTGCCGAGCGCGTGCTGGCCGCGCTGCCCAGCGTGACCGGCTCCACGGTCGCGCCCCCGCAGCCCAGCCGTGAACTGCTCGCGGTCCTCGCCGACGCCGGGCAGCGCGCCAAGGACCTCGGCGACGACTTCGTCTCCACCGAGCACCTGCTCATCGGCATCGCCGCGAAGGGCGGCGCGGCCGGCGAAGTGCTCGACCGCCAGGGCGCCACCGCGAAGAAGCTGGCGGAGGCCTTCCAGAAGACGCGCGGCGGGCGCCGGGTGACCACCGCCGACCCCGAGGGCCAGTACAAGGCGCTGGAGAAGTTCGGCACCGACTTCACCGCCGCCGCCCGCGACGGCAAGCTGGACCCGGTCATCGGACGCGACCAGGAGATCCGCCGGGTCGTGCAGGTGCTGTCCCGCCGCACCAAGAACAACCCCGTGCTCATCGGCGAGCCCGGCGTCGGCAAGACCGCCGTCGTCGAGGGCCTCGCCCAGCGGATCGTCAAGGGGGACGTGCCCGAGTCCCTGAAGGACAAGCGGCTGGTCGCGCTCGACCTGGGCGCCATGGTCGCCGGGGCCAAGTACCGGGGCGAGTTCGAGGAGCGGCTCAAGACCGTCCTCGCGGAGATCAAGGACTCCGACGGCCAGGTCATCACCTTCATCGACGAGCTGCACACGGTCGTCGGCGCGGGCGCCGGCGGCGACTCCGCCATGGACGCCGGCAACATGCTGAAGCCGATGCTGGCGCGCGGCGAACTGCGCATGGTCGGCGCGACCACGCTCGACGAGTACCGCGAACGCATCGAGAAGGACCCGGCGTTGGAGCGCCGCTTCCAGCAGGTGCTGGTCGCCGAGCCCACGGTGGAGGACACGATCGCCATTCTCCGTGGCCTGAAAGGGCGGTACGAGGCCCACCACAAGGTTCAGATCGCCGACAGCGCGCTGGTGGCCTCGGCCACCCTCTCCGACCGCTACATCACCTCCCGTTTCCTCCCCGACAAGGCCATCGACCTCGTCGACGAGGCGGCCTCCCGGCTCCGTATGGAGATCGACTCCTCGCCCGTCGAGATCGACGAACTCCAGCGCTCCGTGGACCGGTTGAAGATGGAGGAGCTGGCGCTGGAGAAGGAGACCGACCCGGCCTCCCGGGAGCGCCTGGAGAAGCTGCGCCGCGACCTCGCCGACAAGGAGGAGGACCTGCGCGGCCTCAACGCCCGCTGGGAGCGCGAGAAGCAGTCCCTGAACCGGGTCGGCGAGCTGAAGGAGAAGCTCGACGAACTGCGCGGCACGGCCGAACGCGCCCAGCGCGACGGCGACTTCGACACCGCGTCCAAGCTGCTGTACGGCGAGATCCCGCAGCTGGAGAAGGAGCTGGAGGCGGCGTCCGAGGCCGAGGAGGAGACGTCCCGGGACACCATGGTCAAGGACGAGGTCGGCTCCGACGACATCGCGGACGTGGTCGCGGCCTGGACCGGCATCCCGGCCGGCCGGCTGATGGAGGGCGAGACCCAGAAGCTGCTCCGCATGGAGGACGAGCTGGGCCGCCGGCTGATCGGCCAGACCGAGGCCGTACGGGCCGTCTCCGACGCCGTCCGCCGCTCCCGCGCGGGCATTGCCGACCCCGACCGCCCCACCGGCTCCTTCCTCTTCCTCGGCCCGACGGGCGTGGGCAAGACCGAACTGGCCAAGGCGCTCGCCGACTTCCTCTTCGACGACGAGCGGGCCATGGTCCGCATCGACATGTCGGAGTACAGCGAGAAGCACAGCGTGGCCCGGCTGGTCGGCGCCCCGCCCGGCTACGTCGGCTACGAGGAGGGCGGCCAGCTCACGGAGGCGGTCCGCCGCCGCCCGTACACGGTCGTCCTGCTCGACGAGGTGGAGAAGGCCCACCCCGAGGTCTTCGACATCCTCCTCCAGGTGCTGGACGACGGCCGGCTCACCGACGGCCAGGGCCGCACGGTCGACTTCCGCAACACCATCCTGATCCTCACCTCGAACCTGGGCAGCCAGTACCTGGTCGACCCGGTCCCCGGCGAGGAGGAGAAGAAGCGGCAGGTCCTGGAGGTCGTCCGGGCCTCCTTCAAGCCGGAGTTCCTGAACCGCCTGGACGACCTGGTGGTCTTCTCCGCCCTCGCCAAGGACGAACTGGCCCGGATCGCCCGGCTCCAGATCGACCGGCTGGCCAAGCGCCTCGCCGACCGCCGGCTCGGCCTGGAGATCACCCCCGAGGCGCTGGCCTGGCTCGCCGAGGAGGGCAACGACCCGGCCTACGGCGCCCGCCCGCTGCGCCGCCTCGTCCAGACCGCCATCGGCGACCGCCTGGCCAAGGAGATCCTGTCCGGCGAGATCAAGGACGGCGACACGGTCCGGGTGGACCAGTTCGGGGAGGGCCTGATCGTGGGCCCGGTGACCCCGGAGAGCCCCACCGAACGCACCGATAAGACCCTGTGACGAACACGAGAACCGATCAGGCCCGTCACCCGTGTGGGTGACGGGCCTGTGCATGCCTGTACGGAGGGATCAAGATCGGGCAGAGAGAGGCATTTGCGCGGTTCACTTGTTCACGAGAGCGGGAATGGGGTCTGGTTCGTCGAGAAGAGCGCGCGGACCGGTGCCTCCGAGCTGTATCCGCACTCTCCTCGTTGTCTGCGGCAGCAAGGAGGCCGAGCGGCGTACTTCCAGGGCCTGCGCGAGCACCTGCGTAATCCTGCGGTCTCCGTCGTCGTACGTGGCAAGGTACGACAAGACGCGTCTCGGCTTCGCCGCCTGCCGGGAAGGCCGCCGCGTCGCTGCGGAACGGGCCCGCGCGCTCGATCCCACCGGTGAGGAGCACACGCGCAACCACTCGACCGGCGTCTGGCGCCTCATCGGGAGGATCGAGGAACGGTGAGCGGCTGGTGCTGTCAGCCCACGGCTTAAGCGGCGGCCGGGGTTGCCACTCCCCTCCCCGTATGAGGGAGGATGGCGGGGTCCAGACGAAGGGAAAATCACGGTGACCATCGACCCGTCCTCGATTCCGAACTTCGGGGGCCAGCCCGAGCCGCAGCCCCAAGGACCGGCGGGCCCCGTCGTCCCGGATCAGGATCTTGTGAAGCAGCTCCTCGACCAGATGGAGCTCAAGTACGTCATCGACGACGAGGGCGACCTCGCGGCGCCGTGGGAGCAGTTCCGCACGTACTTCATGTTCCGCGGAGAGGACGAGCAGGCGGTCTTCTCGGTGCGGACGTTCTACGACCGCCCCCACCAGATCGACGAGAAGCCGCAGCTCCTCGAGTCGATCGACGACTGGAACCGGCGCACCCTGTGGCCCAAGGTCTACAGCCACACCCACGACGACGGCACCGTCCGTCTCATCGGTGAGGCCCAGATGCTCATCGGCACGGGCGTCGACATCAACCACTTCGTCTCGTCCACGGTCAGCTGGGTGCGGGCCGCGATCGAGTTCGACAAGTGGCTCGTCGAGCAGCTCGGCCTGGAGGAGGACGTCAACGAGGCCGAAGAGAAGCCCGAGGACGGCGAGTAGGACGAGCAGTCGGTCCGCGTCGCCCTACAGGGGCGTGTGCGCGTACACCACCAGGTACGTGCCGTAGCCGAAGGAGAGCCCGGCCAGGGCCGCCACCACCACGGTGGCGTGCCACGGCCGGGCTCTCGCCGTCCGTACGAGCGCCCGCGCCACCGGCAGCAGCAGGGGGAACGCGGGCAGCAGGAAGCGGGGCTTGGACTCGAAGAAGCCCGAGCCGCCGAGCGCGATCAGCAGCAGTACGGCCGTGTAGGCGAGCAGCGGGAGCGGGGCGCGGTCGACCAGCAGCAGGGCGTAGAGGACCACCGCCGTCGCCACGATCACGATGGTCATCGGGAAGACGAACCGGTTGCCGTGCAGCAGCAGCGCGCGGGCGAACAGCAGCGAGCCCCGGCCGAAGTCGAAGCGCGAGCCCCACAGCCGCTGCACGTCGAAGTAGCCGCCGAGCAGGTCCCCGGTGCGGCGGCCGACCCACAGGACGTACGCCGTCCAGCCGAGCGGGGCGAGCGCCGCGCCCGTCCACAGCCTGTGGGTGGCCCGGCCGCGGCTCCGCCACAGCTCGCAGGCGGCGGCCAGGAGCACGGCCGCGGCCACCGCGAAGCCGTTCGGCCGGGACAGCCCGGCCAGCGCGGCCAGCGCGCCCGCCCACAGCCAGTTCCCGGCCAGCACCGCGTACAGCGCCCACGCGGCGAAGGCGGCCAGCACCGGTTCCGTGTACGCCATGGACAGGACCACGGAGTGCGGGAGCAGGCTCCACAGCAGGACCAGCGCGGTGCCCACCGCGCGGCCGTGCAGCCGGGCGCCCACCGCGTAGACCCCGGCGGCGGCCGCGCCGGCGGCCGTCCACGACACCAGCAGTCCGGCGCCGGCCCCGCTCAGCGGGGTCAGCGCCGTCAGGACCCGGACCAGGGCCGGATAGAGCGGGAAGAACGCCAGGTCGCTGTGGACGACGCCGGACCGGAAGTGCAGGGTGCGGCCGTAGCCGTGCGCCGCGATGCCCAGGTACCAGAGGGAGTCCCAGGACCGGCCGAGCAGGGTCAGCGGATGTCCGCCGCGGGCCCAGGCGGCCAGCGCCAGCACGGCCATGCCGGCCAGCCGGACCGTGGCGAACAGTCCCACGGCGAACCCGCCCACCGCGACGGGGGACAGCCTGGCCGGTGCCCGGGAACCGGGCTGCTCGGCGACGGAGGGGGCGAGTGCGGTGCTGGCGTGGCTCACACTCGCACAGTGCAGGCGGACCCGGTCGACTGCGAGAGATACGCACCCGAAGGGGTACCCACCCCCACCCCCCGGCGCGCCACCCGCGCGGAGGGGCGCGGGGATGCTATTCGGGGGCCGATCAGCCCCGCTCCGCCGCCCACCCGGACCGCGAGCCGCCGGACGGGCCGCGCGCCACGCCTCCCCGGACACCGCCGTTCCCGAGCCGGCCGGGCCCCGGCACGGGTCCGACTTCGGCCCCGCTGCCTACGCCGTACGACGAGACCGCGTCGAGCGCACCTGGCCGTCGTGACGGCTACGACAGCTTGCGCAGGCGTTCTGCTGCCTCCCTGAGGACGTCCGCGCGCTTGCAGAAGGCGAAGCGGACGAAGGGGGGCGCCCGCCTCGCGGTGGTCGTAGAAGACCGCGTTCGGGATGGCGACGACGCCCGCGCGCTCCGGGAGGGAGCGGCAGAAGGCGAAGCCGTCGCTCTCGCCGAGGGGGCGGATGTCGGTGGTGATGAAGTACGTGCCGGCGGTGTCGTAGACCTCGAAGCCCGCCTCCCGCAGGCCGGACGCGAGGATGTCGCGCTTGGCCCGCATGTCCTCGCGGAAGGACTCGAAGTAGGAGTCGGGCAGGGCGAGGGCCTCGGCGACGGCGTACTGGAAGGGGCCCGAGGCGACGTAGGTCAGGAACTGCTTCGCCGAGCGCACCGCCCCGACCAGCTCCGGCGTGGACGTCACCCAGGCCACTCCGTGTTCATGCACCCATTTGTTTCCTGGCTCCGCGTCGGGCCAGGTCGGTGCCCCCGTGAACTCGTTGCCGGCGCAGCAGCAGCAGCAGCATCGTCGGAGGGGGCGGGTCCTGTCGCAGGAGTAGGGCTTCCAGCTGCTACCCACCCTCGCGCGATAGAAATCAGAGCACAATCAGAGTACAGTCTGAGTATGAGTATCGCGCCCTTGGCATTCGAGTCGGAGTCTGTCTCGTTCACCGATCTGTCGCGGAACCCGAAGGCTGTCGCTGCCAGGGCTGCGGCCCTGGGATGCCTGCGTGTCACGCACCGAGACGCGCCCGACATGGTGCTGACCACAGCCATATACGCAGAGCGCGCCGAGGAGAACCTGACCACGGCGTCCCGGCTGTTCCTTGCGCTGTTGAAGCAGGACGACGGTGCCAAGTCGCTTTTGCTCGCGCTGCCCGAGGTGTTCCCGTGGGTGCGCCATCTGGATGCTGAGGAAGTCCGGGAATTCACTGTCGAGCTTCTGGAAGCGCTGTCCGACGCCGCTGAACTGGGTGCCAGGGAGGCTGTGCACCGAGCGATCGTCTCGTGGCGGGCCACCGCCCGCATCAACGCCGACCCCGACCAGCTCAGGGAAGCACTCCGTCCGCTTGGCGACGTCGACCTCGGCCCCGTCGAGGTGCACGAGTGAGCCCGAAGAAAGGCGATCGGGTCAGCGTCCCTCCGCTGAGCGGCTGGAACGTCATCCACGGGACGACCGAGGCCGCGACCGGTTGGGAAGAGCTGTGCCGGGTGGCGCTGCCGAACGCGCATCGCTGCCTGGAAGCCCTTCGCACGGACCCGTTGTCGCGGGCCAACTGGAACCGCCAGCACCAGCTGCGCGGTCGGCATGCCACCAGGGAGTGGAAGGGCTCCGAGTTGGAGCAGTGGGAGTACGAGATCACCAGCGGTGGCCGGGTCCGCTACTTGGTCAGCCCGGAGACCTCGACCGTGATCCTCGTGTATGCCTCCCCGCGACACCCGAAAGACACTGAGTAGCACCGTCGCTCCAGGTGCTGGCGAGGCCGACACGACGGGCGGTCCTTCGATCAGTCGGCGGCTGGGCAGGGTAAGCATCGGTACACGGACAACGTCCCAGCCTCTGCGGCACCAGAGGGCCGCCTACCTGCGCCAGGCGGTGCCCGCGCTCGTGGAGCGGTCCAGGCCGATCCAGGAGAGGGCGGCGAGCAGCCACTCGTACGCGCCGCGTTCGGCTAGGCGGCTTCGGCCGGGCGGGCGAGGCCGCCGTTTCGTCGAGGGAGCGCAGTTTCAGGAGGACGAAATCGTCCTCCGCGTCGAGCCGTTCGGCGCGGCCCAGCGCGGTGGACCACAGGGCCCATCAGCATCGGTGTCTCGGTGATCCGTGGACGGCGGACGCGGCCCGCGGCATGCTGCGGCGGGCCGGGAAATGGGCCGGCCTGCCCGGCCGCATCAAGCAGCACCGGTTCTGACACAGCACCATGGGCGTGCTCCTCGATGCGTCGGGCGACGACCCGCTGGTGGCCAAGGAGCAGGTAGGCGTGCCTCGATGAAGATGGTCGACGAGGTCTACGGTCACCCCGATCAGCACTCGCCGGAGTTCGTGGCCGCGCTGAACGCCGTCTGGGGTGAAGAGGAGTGAGTGCACCTCCCGAGCGCTAGAAAAGGCCGGTGGACGTGTACTGCGTGAGGTTCGCAAGAATCTCGCGCAGCCACGGGCTGCGAGCGGCTGGTAGCCGGACCAGGGTGTGCTGGAACGATCCCTGGGCGGCCCGGAACAGGGAATTGGGGCGCGGTGGGAGCGGGTCATCGCGGAGGACGTCTTGAGGTATGCCGCCCGACGCGGGAACCGGCAAGTTCGGCTGGGGAGAGGTCAACCACAGCCACACCCCGAGCGGCAGCGGCACCGGGTATGCCGATGTAGCTGGGCCGGCCGGGGACCAGGTCTGACCCGTCTGCGGATGGATCGGTACCAGGAGGATGTCGACGCCTGTGTCGGGAGCGGGCCGTCCCGGTCCAGCCAGGACGGCGCGGCGCTTCGGCGGGCCCGCGGGCAGCATGGCGTCGAGCGCGCGTTGGAACACGTCCGTGGTCAGACCGTCAGGGACCTTCACTGGCTGCCCTTCGGAGGCCACCAGCAGGTGGGCGAGCGCCTGGCCGGCTGCCGCCTCCCATTGAGGACTCCACGACCAGTAGTGACTCGACCCGAGCCGTCCTCCCCACGTGGCAATCGGCTCGAACGGGGGCGTGCTCTCCCCCTTCTCCGTCAGCTCCTTCCAGGAGAGCGGCGCAGCGTCGACACCGTCAAGGAGGACGCGGTACACGGCGTCCGAGCTGAGCCGCACTGCCTGCCAGAGCGAGCAGTCGTCGATCCGGGTCGCCACAGGCAGGCCGCACGTCACGCAGGCCAAGTTGGGGCCGTCAGCCCCGTCGAGGCCACAGCAGGCACCACCGCGCTTCTCGGGCATCAGCCGGGTTCCTCGGATATCACCAGGCGCGACGACAATCGCCCCGGGTGCGCTGTCGGACAGGGCGTAGACCGGCGCGTAGATGCCGCGTGCCTCCGCCTCTTCCGGATCGATCTCGTCCCACATCCGCCACGGACCTCCCCAGGGGGCCGGGTCCACGGCGAACGTCCCCGGCTCCATCAGCACCGGAAGCTGGACTCCGTTCCCGTAACTCTGACGGGCGTGGGGCGGAAGGGAGACCTGGGACAAAGGGACGGTCAGCTCGGTGTCGCAACTCGCACATACGAAAACGAACAGAGACCCTCCGCATGAGAAACAGGCGCATCGTCGCACCTCGGCGGCAGCCAGCCAACATGTGGGACGTCGATCGTGCACACGTCGCACGCACTGTGGACGCCGACGCCGAGGTGCCGTTCTGAGCGCTGGTGTGGAGCCGCTCGCGGCTACGCGATCGCGGCCGCCGGCCACCCCGTACGCCTGCATCATCGCCTTCGGCCTGGTTGCTGAGGCCGAACACCAAGTCGTCAGGCAGTGCTGATGGCGCTCTGACGCGCGGCCGTCGTGCGCAATTCTCCGAGCGCTCTCACGGGCTACCCCTGTACCTGGAGGTGCAGGGGCGCCACCTGGTTGAGACACGTCGCAACCGCCTCGGCATGCTTCGCTGGGCCGCCCCGGGCTGCCTCGGGTAACGTCCGACCTTCTTGCTTGGGGAGAAGCCCGGCAGACACCCCCGCATCGCTAAAAGGCCGCCTTGAGTCGCTTGGCTGCCTCCTGGAGGACCTCCGTCTGCTTGCAGAAGGCGAACCGTACGAAGGGTGCACCGGCCTCGCGGTGGTCGTAGAAGACGGCGTTGGGGATGGCGACGACGCCCGCTCGCTCCGGAAGCGCACGGCAGAAGGCGAAGCCGTCGGACTCGCCGAGCGGGCGGATGTCGGTGGTGATGAAGTACGTGCCCGCGGTCCTGAATACCGAGAAGCCCGCCTCGGTCAGGCCCGCGCTCAGCAGGTCACGCTTGGCCCGCATGTCCTCGCGGAAGGCGGCGAAGTACGCCTCGGGCAGGCTCAGCGCCTCCGCGACGGCGTACTGGAAGGGCCCGGAGGCGACGTACGTCAGGAATTGCTTGGCGGAACGGACGGCGGTCACGAGTTCCGCGGTACCGGTCACCCAGCCGACCTTCCAGCCGGTGAAGGAGAAGGTCTTGCCGGCCGAGCCGATGGTGACCGTGCGCTCGCGCATGCCGGGGAGGGTGGCGAGGGGGATGTGCTCGGCGTCGTCGAAGACCAGGTGCTCGTAGACCTCGTCGGTGACGACCAGCAGGTCCCGCTCGACCGCCAGCTCCGCGACCGCGGTCAGCTCGGCGCGGGTGAGGACCGTGCCGGTCGGGTTGTGCGGGGTGTTGATCAGCAGCAGCCGGGTGCGCGGGGTGACCGCGGCGCGCAGCTCGTCCAGGTCGAGGCGGAACGCGCCCGCGTCGGGACGCAGGGTGACCGGGACCCGGGTGCCGCCGGCCATCGCGATGCAGGCCGCGTAGGAGTCGTAGTACGGCTCCAGGGCGACCACCTCGTCACCGGGCTCCAGCAGGGCGAGCAGGGTGGCCGCGATGGCCTCCGTCGCGCCCGCGGTGACCAGGACCTCGGCGTCGGGGTCGAAGGACAGCCCGTACCGGCGCTCCTGGTGCGCGGCGATCGCGGTGCGCAGCTCGGGGACGCCGGGGCCCGGCGGGTACTGGTTGCCGCGCCCCTCGCGCAGCGCCCGCACGGCCGCCTCCCGGACCTCCTCGGGGCCGTCGGTGTCCGGGAACCCCTGCCCGAGGTTGATGGACCCGGTGCTCAGGGCGAGCGCGGACATCTCGGCGAAGATCGTGGTCCCGAACTCGGCGAGCCGGCGGTTGAGGAAGGGGCGTGCGGTGGAGGTCATGCCGGTCATCCTGCGCCCAAGCTCTGGACTTCCTCAACTCTGCTTTGACTGGCGAGACGACCGGGCATCCCCCGGGCACGCCGCGTTCTCGCGGCGGCCGGGGCGCCCACGGGGGGTCGCCCTCGGGGGCAAGGAAAGAAGGTGGCGCCATGGGCATCGTCCTCATCGTGGTGGTGGTCGCGGTCATCTGCTTCGCCGTCGTACGGTCCGCGGTCCGCAAGGGCGGCGGTGGCGGCAGGGGCTCCGGCCGGGGCGGGTCCTCCGGCTACGACGGGTCGGGCAGCTGGTGGGCCGGGGACTCGGGGTCGTCGTCCTCGCACGGCGGTCACGGCGGCGGGCACAGCCACGGCGGCCACTCCTGCGGTGGCGGCGGGCACTCCTCCTGCGGCGGCGGTTCGTCCTGCGGCGGCGGGTCCTCGTGCGGCGGCGGTGGCGGCTGCGGCGGGGGGAACTGAGAACCGCGCCGGGGGGAACCGGGGCGGGGTGGAGCGCGCGGCGTGGTTGAACAGTTGAGCTGTGGAGCCCTCTGAGGGATGGAAACCCCACGAAGTTGGGTAAAAACGCTGTGTCAGCGCCACAGTTCATGATTCCCTCTAAAACACCAAAGCAGCACCTCGGACGTCCTGACGACACCCCTCCCCGGCTGGGCCGGCCGGGCCGATCTCCCGGTGTCGACCGAGGTGCGCCGGACCACACTCCCCCCTTTGCGCGTTAGCGGAGCCGATCCATGCTCACGACCCTTCACACCTCCTACACCGATACGCGTGCGGCCGACCTCGCCTGGGCCCTGGGGCGTGAGCCGTTGCCCGCCCTGGCCACCCTCGACCTGGCACTGGCCGGCGCCAAGCTGCAGCTGAGACTGCTCGGCGCGTCCCACCAGGTGCTCCTGGAGGACGAGCAGGGCGGCTGTTCGGAGACGGTGGCGTGCATCCCGGGGTCCAGCACCCCCCTGCCGCTCGGGGTCGCCAAGCGCATCGGCGACTGGTCCTACGAGTTCGCGGCGCGCGTGGAGGTCCTGTCACCGGGCTCCTTCGCGGGCCGCGCCCAGGAACTGCTGGCCCTGGTCTCCGAGCACCCGCACGGTCTCGCCGGCGTCTTCCCGGGCAGCCCGCACGCGTTCACCGCCATGCTGGCCCAGCGCCACGAGGGCCAGGTGCACTGGCGGACCTGGCACGCCTACCCGCAGGACGGCCAGCTGGTCGCGACGCGCACCAGGGTCGGCGTACGGATGCCGGCGGCCGTGCCGGAACCGATCGGCGGCTGAATCCGGCCACCGGTGGCATAAACCAACAGCGCGTCAAGGCAAGCGAGTTCCACACGTGTGGGTGACGAAGCGTACCGAGCGAGTGACGTAACGTCGCAGAGTGATCGATCCGCACGCACCTGCCCCACCGGGCACACCGCAGCCCTGGGGCACCCCCGCGCCGCTGCCCGTGCGGCCGGGGACGGGACGCTTCCTGGTCCTGGCGTGCGTCTTCGTCTGCGCCGCCTGCGGATTGGTGTACGAACTCGAACTGGTGGCCCTCGCCTCGTACTTGATCGGCGACTCGGTCACCCAGGCCTCCGTGGTCCTGTCCGTGATGGTCTTCGCGATGGGCGTCGGCTCGCTCGGCGCCAAACGGCTGCGCTGGCACGCGGCCGCCGGATTCGCCGCGGTGGAGGCCGGGTTGGCGCTGGTCGGCGGGTGCAGCGCCATGGTGCTCTACGCCGTCTTCGCCTGGACCGGCGACTGGGGCGGCCTGTGGGCCGCCGGCCCGCGCTGCCTGCTGGTCGCCTTCTCCCTCGCCATCGGCCTGCTCATCGGCGCCGAGGTCCCGCTGCTGATGGAGCTGATCCAGCGGATCCGCCGCCAGGACGCGGGCGGCGCGGTGGCCGACCTGTTCGCGGCGGACTACGTGGGCGCGCTCGTCGGCGGCCTGGCCTTCCCCTTCCTGCTGCTGCCGTTCCTGGGCCAGCTGACGGGCACCCTGCTCACCGGCACCGTCAACGTCGCCGCCGGCGGCGCCCTGGTCCTCGGCCTGTTCCGCGGCGACCTGTCCCGCCGGGCCCGCTGGACCCTGCTGGCCGTCGGCGTCACCGTCCTCGGCGTCCTCGGCTCCGCCGCCGCTCTCGTCGACGACTTCGAGCGGGCCGCGCGGCACGCCGTCTACGGCGACGACGTCCGGGTCGCCCTCCAGACGGATGTCCAGGAGATCGTCCTCACCGGCGGCACCCACGGCCGCCCCCTCGACCTCTTCCTGGACGGCCGGCTGCGGGTCGGCGGCCGTGACGAACGCCGGTACCACGAGGCCCTCGTCCACCCCGCGATGAGCGGCCCGCACGCACGCGTCCTGATCCTCGGCGGCGGCGACGGCATGGCCGCCCGCGAGGCGCTCCGGCAGCCCGGCGTCCGCCGCGTCGACGTCGTCGAACTCGACGCGGGACTGGTCCGGCTCGCCCGCCACGACCCCGGCCTCGCCGCCCTCAACGGCCATGTCTACGACGACCCCCGCGTCCACGCGCACACCGCCGACGCCTTCTGCTGGCTGCGCGGGACGCGGGCGCGCGCCGCCTACGACGTGGTCGTCGCCGACCTGCCCGACCCCGGCATCACCGCCAGCACCAAGCTGTACTCCGAGGAGTTCTACGGCCTGGTCCGGCGGGCCCTCGCCCCCGGCGGCCGCCTCGTCGTCCACGCCGGCCCGGTCCAGGCCCGCCCCCGCGCGTTCTGGACGGTCGCCGCGACCCTGCGCGCCGCCGGACTGGCCACCACCCCGTACCGGGTCCTCGGCCACGACGCCGGCTTCGCCGCGGGCCCCGACCGCTCGGCGGGCGAGTCCAGGGCCCCGCACGACTGGGGCTTCGTCCTGGCGGCCCCGGGCTCCCGCGCCCCGCCGCTGGTCCTGCCGGCCGGCGGCCCGCACCCGTGGACGCTGACCCGGCGGGCGCTGGCGGACGACCGGCTGCGGACACCGGCGGCGTGGCCGCCCGCCTCCACGTTGGTGCATCCGCGCTATTGAGGCCGGTCGCCGCGGGGTGTGGCGAGGCGACTCGTGGGTAGGCTCAGACGCCATGGAGCACCAGGTACACGTCCCGGCCCCGGCCTCACGGCTCAGGGAGGCGCTGGCCGATCCCGCGCGGGTCGCCCGGGCGGTCCCCGGCCTCCAGCAGGACGCGGGCGCCGAACCCGGCACCGGCCGGCTCAAGGTCCGCGTCGGCGGCCACTCCGTCACCTACCGCGGCTCCCTGCGTGTCGCCGCCCGCCCCGACGGCTCCTACGCGCTCGACGGCGACGCCACCGAGGCGCGCGGCACCGGCACGGTGAAGCTGGCGCTCACGCTCCGGCTCGCCGACGGCGACGAGGGCGGCTGCACGGTCACGGTGACCGGCACGGCCTCCGCGGGCGGGCGGGTCGCGGAGCTGCCGGCCGAGGCGGTGGCGTCGGCGGCGGCCAGGCTCCTGAACCGTTTCGCGGAAGGGCTCGGCGAGGAGGTGCCACCCGAGGCGGCCCCCGGCCAACCGGCGACGGTCTTCGAGACGGAGGTCCCCCCGCCGTCCCTGGCCCCCGAACCGGAGGAGGAACCCCTCCCCGAGGTCTTCGCCGAGGCCGCGCACGCCCGCCGCACGATGATCGGCCGCAGCGCGGAGGAGGTCGACCACGCCCCGCCCCGCGGCCGCTACGCCCCGGTCCCCGCCCCGCAGACGGCCACCGCGACGTCGACCCTGCGCTGGGCGGCCCCGGCCGCGGCCCTCGCCCTGGCCTCGGCGATCGTGGTGACGAGGGCGCTGCGCAGACGCCGGTGAGCGAGGCGCCCCAGAGGGGCGCGGGACCCCGGCGATCCGCCCCCAGTACTGTCATCCCGTGAGTAACGAAGACATCACGCTGACCGCGGGCGACACGACGCTCCGACTCCACCCCGGCAACGGCGGACGCATCGCCGGTCTGGAGGTCGGTTCCCTGGAACTCCTGCGCCAGGGGGACCGTTACGGCTGCTTCCCGATGGTGCCGTGGTGCGGCCGCATCAGGGACGGCCGCTTCCTCGACGGCGCCACCGTCCGCCAGATGCCCCTCAACTCCCCGCCGCACGCCATCCACGGCACCGCCCGCGACGGCGCCTGGCGCACCGCCCGGGTCTCCGCCGACGAGGCCGTGATCACCCGTGACCTCGGCGACCCCTGGCCGCACCCCGCCCGCGTCACCCACGTCGTCCAGCTCGCCGAGGACTCCCTGACGCTGACGATGTCCGTGGAGACGTACGACGACTCCTTCCCGGCGCAGATCGGCTGGCACCCCTGGTTCAACCGCAGCCTCGGCGGCCGGGACGTGCAGGTCGCCTTCGACCCCGCCTGGCAGGAGGAGCGCGGCGACGACCACCTGCCGACCGGCAACCGCATCGAGGCCGAGCCCGGCCCCTGGGACGACTGCTTCGGCATGCCCGACGGCGTCGACGTCACCCTGACCTGGCCGGAGCGGCTCGAACTGAAGGTCGCCAGCCGCGAGCAGTGGGTCGTGGTCTACGACGAACAGGACGCCGCCGTCTGCGTGGAGCCGCAGACCGGTCCGCCCAACGGGCTGAACACGCTGCCCCGGCTCGTCACGCCGCTGGAGCCGCTGGAAGCCACGACCACCTGGACCTGGCGCCGCCTCTAAGCTGGGCGGCATGAGTGACGTACGCGCTGAGCTGCTGGAACAGATCAAGAACAAGGCCGTGGTGCACGGCAGGGTGACCCTGTCGTCGGGGCTGGAGGCCGACTACTACGTCGACCTCCGCCGCGTCACCCTCGACGGCGAGGCCGCCCCGCTCGTCGGCCAGGTGCTGCTGGACCTGACCGAGGACCTGGAGTTCGACGCCGTCGGCGGGCTCACCATGGGCGCCGACCCGGTCGCCGGCGCCATGCTGCACGCCGCCGCCGCCCGCGGCCGCCGCCTCGACGCCTTCGTCGTGCGCAAGGCCGCCAAGGCGCACGGCATGCAGCGCCGGGTCGAGGGACCCGAGATCAAGGGCCGGCGCGTACTCGTCGTCGAGGACACCTCCACCACCGGCGGCTCCCCGCTGACCGCCGTGGAGGCCGTGCGCGAGGCCGGCGCCGAGGTCGTCGCCGTCGCCACCATCGTCGACCGCGCCACCGGCGCCGCCGAGAAGATCGAGGCCGGCGCCGGGGTGCCGTACCGCTTCGCCTTCTCGAAGGATGAACTGGGGCTGGACTGAACAGCCGGTCGACGAGTGGGATCGACCCGGACCCGACCGACGCCCGGAGCATCGGTTCAGGTCTGGAAGGATGGGGCCGACGATGACGTCGCCCCCAAGGTCTAGGTCAGGGCCGTAAGAAAAAGCAGTACGCCGACCCGCACATTCAAGGAGCGGACAGATGCCCATCGCAACCCCCGAGGTCTACAACGAGATGCTCGACCGGGCGAAGGCAGGCAAGTTCGCCTACCCGGCCATCAACGTCACCTCGACCCAGACCCTGCACGCGGCGCTGCGCGGCTTCGCGGAGGCGGAGAGCGACGGCATCGTCCAGATCTCCACGGGCGGCGCCGAGTTCCTGGGCGGCCAGTACAAGAAGGACATGGTCACCGGCTCGGTCGCGCTCGCCGAGTTCGCGCACATCGTCGCCGACAAGTACCCGGTCAACATCGCGCTGCACACGGACCACTGCCCGAAGGACAAGCTCGACGGGTACGTACGTCCGCTGCTCGCGATCTCCGAGGAGCGCGTGAAGAACGGCCGCAACCCGCTCTTCCAGTCGCACATGTGGGACGGCTCCGCCGAGACCCTCGCCGACAACCTCGCCATCGCGCAGGAGCTCCTGGAGCAGGCCCGCCGCGCCAACATCATCCTCGAGGTCGAGATCACCCCGACCGGCGGCGAGGAGGACGGCGTCTCCCACGAGATCAACGACTCCCTCTACACCACGGTCGAGGACGCGATCCGTACCGTCGAGGCCCTGGGCCTGGGCGAGAAGGGCCGCTACCTGCTCGCCGCCTCCTTCGGCAACGTGCACGGCGTGTACAAGCCGGGCAACGTCGTGCTCCGCCCCGACCTGCTGAAGGAGCTGAACGACGGCGTCGCCGCCAAGTACGGCAAGCAGTCGCCGTTCGACTTCGTCTTCCACGGCGGCTCCGGCTCCACCGAGGAGGAGATCCGCACCGCGCTGGACAACGGCGTCGTGAAGATGAACCTCGACACGGACACCCAGTACGCCTTCACCCGTCCGGTCGCCGACCACATGTTCAGGAACTACGACGGCGTCCTGAAGGTCGACGGCGAGGTCGGCTCCAAGAAGACCTACGACCCGCGCACCTGGGGCAAGCTGGCCGAGGCGGGCATGGCCGCGCGCGTCGTCGAGGCCACGCAGAACCTGCGCTCCGCGGGCAACAAGATCAAGTAAGCGGTAGCGGTACCCGGACCCGGCGCCTGCCCACGGTGCCGGGTCCGCTGTATACCTGGACCCATGCCCGACGTCCGGCTGGCCTCTGCACAGGGCAAGTGGATCCTGATCACCACCGTCCTCGGTTCCAGCATGGCGATGCTGGACTCGACGGTCGTCAACGTCGCCCTGCCGCGCATCGGACAGGACCTGGACGCGAGCCTGTCCGCGCTCCAGTGGACGGTCAACGCGTACATGCTGACGCTGGCCGGCCTGATCCTGCTCGGCGGTTCGCTCGGCGACCGGTACGGCCGCCGGAAGGTCTTCGTCACCGGCGTCGTCTGGTTCGCGGCCGCCTCCCTGCTCTGCGGCCTGGCCCCGGACGACGCCGTCCTGATCGCCGCCCGCGCCCTCCAGGGCATCGGCGGCGCCCTCCTCACCCCCGGCTCCCTGGCCCTCATCCAGGCCTCCTTCCACCCCGACGACCGGGCCCGCGCGGTCGGCCTGTGGTCCGGCTTCGGCGGCATCGGCGCGGCCGTCGGCCCGTTCCTGGGCGGCTGGCTGGTGGACGGCCCCGGCTGGCGCTGGGTGTTCCTCCTCAACGTCCCGCTGGCCCTGCTCTGCGTCCCGATCGCCCTGCGCCACGTGCCGGAGTCCGCCGCGGGCACCTCCCGCCCGGACGAGGCCGGGAGCGGGGGAGGCCGCGCCCACGGCCGCTTCGACGTCCTCGGCGCGGCCCTCGCCGCCCTCGCCCTCGGCCTGGTGACGTACGCGCTGATCGAGGCCGGGACCACGGCGCTGCTCGCCGTGGCGGGCGTCGCGGTCGGCGTGGCGTTCGTGTACGTCGAGAAGCGCCGCCGGGACCCGATGCTCCCGCTGGACATCTTCGCCTCCCGCCAGTTCACCGCGCTGAACGTGGTCACCCTGTGCGTGTACGGGGCCTTCGGCGGCTACTTCTTCCTCACCGCCCTCCAGCTCCAGGTGGTCGCGGGCTACTCCGCCCTCGCCGCGGGCACCGCCCTGCTCCCCACCACCGCCCTGATGCTGCTGTTCTCGGCCCGCTCGGGCGCCCTCGCCGACCGCATCGGCCCGCGCGTCCCGCTCACCGTCGGGCCCCTGCTCTGCGCCACCGCGATGCTCCTGATGCTGCGGGTCGGCGAGCACGCGGACTACCTGACCGACGTCCTGCCGGCCGTCCTCGTCATGGGCGCCGGCATGGTCACCCTGGTGGCCCCGCTGACCGCCTCCGTCCTCGCCTCCGTGGACACCGCCCGCGCGGGCATCGCCAGCGGCGTCAACAACGCGGCCGCGCGGGCGGCGAGCCTGATCGCGGTGGCGGCGCTGCCGCTGCTCGCGGGCATGGGCCCGGAGGCCTACCGGTCGGCCCCGGCCTTCGACGCGGCCTTCGACCGGGCGATGCCGATCTGCGCCGGGGTGCTGGTCGTGGGCGCGGTCCTGGCCTTCGCCCTGGTACGCCGCCCGGCCCCCGGCTGCGCACGCCCGGAATGCCGCCGCCACGGCAACGTCACGACACCCCCACTGGAACCGGAGGACCACACCACCCGGTAGCCACCATCCGGTGGGCCCCCGGACCCCGGTCCGCCGGGCCGCGGGCCCGGGTGCGCCAGACTGGGGGCATGAGCATTCACGGAAACCTTCTCGGCGGCCCGCCCCCCACCCATCTGCCCGACGACCCGGCCCCCCGCGAACTCCTCGCGCAGGGCACCGCCCCCGCCGACGTCGCCGCCAAGTACCCCACCTCCTCACTCGCCTGGGCCCAGCTCGCCGACGACGCGTTCGAGCGCGGCTCGGTCGTGGAGTCGTACGCCTACGCGCGTACCGGCTACCACCGCGGCCTGGACGCGCTGCGCCGCAACGGCTGGAAGGGGCACGGCCCCGTCCCCTGGGAGCACGAGCCCAACCGGGGCTTCCTGCGCGCCCTGCACGGCCTGGCCCGTGCCGCGCAGTCGATCGGGGAGCAGGAGGAGTACGAGCGCTGCTCGCAGTTCCTGAAGGACTCCTCGCCGGCGGCGGCCCAGACCCTGGGCTGACCCCCCCCGTACGGAGGTGTGGCCCGCCCGGCAACAGGCGGGCCTTGCCGTTTGCGGGTTACGTTGCGGAGGATGCCGGTGGGGACCGGGGCCCCCGTGTCGGCATCGGCAGGGGCGGACCGCTACCCGGAGCAACAACAGGAGACCGCGATGTCCCATCAGGCTCAGCCCGCCGTGGCTTCGGAGCCCGAGACCCCGCATCTCGACTTCGCGGGCACGACGCCGTACGAGGACTACGTCAGGGCGGACGTGCTCACCCACCTTCAGCACCCCCTCTCCGACGACCCCGGAGAGATGGTCTTCCTGGTCACCACCCAGGTCATGGAGCTGTGGTTCACCGTCATCGTGCACGAGTGGGAGACCGCCGCGGCGGCCCTGCGCGGCGACGACATCCCCACCGCGATCGCCGCGCTGAAGCGGTCCACCCGGGAGCTGGAGGCGCTGAACGCCTCCTGGCAGCCGCTCGGCCGGCTCACCCCCGCCCAGTTCAACTCCTACCGCTCCGCCCTCGGCGAGGGCTCCGGCTTCCAGTCGGCGATGTACCGGCGGATGGAGTTCCTGCTCGGCGAGAAGTCCGCGTCCATGCTCGTCCCGCACCGCGGCGCGCCGCGCGTGCACGCCGAACTGGAGAAGGCCCTGCACGAGCCGAGCCTGTACGACGAGGTGGTGCGGCTGCTGGGCCGGCGGGGACATCCGATCCCGGACGCGGTGCTGGCACGTGACACGGCACTGCGCTACGAACCCGCCGACGCCGTGGAGGCCGCCTGGGCCGCCGTCTACTCCGGTGACGGGGACGCCGGCCTCGCGCGCCTGGGCGAGGCGCTGACCGACGTCGCCGAACTCGTCTGGCGCTGGCGCAACGACCACCTGGTCGCCACCCGCCGCGCGATGGGCGCCAAGCCCGGCACCGGCGGCTCGGCCGGGGTCGCCTGGCTGGAGAAGCGCGCCCGCAAGAACGTGTTCCCGGAGCTGTGGACGGCGAGGTCCCATGTCTGAACTGGCCCTGAGGGCACGGAAGCTGGACGCGTCGGACGGCCTGGCCGCACTCCGCTCCCGCTTCGTCCTCGACACCGCGTCCGATCACGCGGCTGACACCGAGGGTGTCTACCTGGACGGCAACTCGCTCGGCGCGCTGCCGGCGCACGTCCCCGGCCGGGTCGAGGACGTCGTCCGTCGGCAGTGGGGCGAGCTGCGCATCCGGTCCTGGGACGAGAGCGGCTGGTGGACCGCGCCGGAGCGGATCGGCGACCGGATCGCCCCGCTGGTCGGCGCGGCGAGCGGCCAGATCGTGGTCGGCGACTCCACAAGTGTCAACATCTTCAAGGCACTTGTGGGTGCGGTCCGTCTCGCGGGGGAGGGCCGGGACGAGATCCTCGTCGACGCGACGACCTTCCCCACGGACGGCTACATCGCCGAGTCCGCGGCCCGGCTGACGGGTTGCGTGCCGCGGCCGGTCGCGCCGGCCGAGGTGCGTGCCGCACTCGGCGACCGCACCGCCGCCGTGCTGCTCAACCACGTCGACTACCGCACGGGCCGGCTGCACGACCTGCCCGCCCTCACCGCCGCGGTCCACGCGGCCGGCGCCGTCTCCGTCTGGGACCTGTGCCACAGCGCGGGCGCGCTCCCCGTGGGCCTCGACGAGCACGGGGTCGACCTGGCGGTCGGCTGCACCTACAAGTACCTGAACGGCGGCCCGGGTTCACCCGCGTACCTCTACGTCCGCCGCGAACTGCAGGACCGCTTCGACTCCCCGCTGCCCGGCTGGAACTCGCACGCCGAGCCGTTCGGGATGCGGCCAAAGTACGAGGCGGCGCCGGGCGCGGTGCGCGGCCGGGTCGGCACCCCGGACATCCTCTCCATGCTCGCCCTGGAGGCGGCGCTGGAGGTCTGGGACGGGGTGGAGGTGGCGGCCGTGCGCGCCAAGTCCCTCGCCCTGACGGACTTCTTCCTGGAGTGCGTCGAGGCGTACCTACCGGAGGGACGCGTCCAGTCGGTGACCCCGGTCGCGCACGAGGAGCGCGGCAGCCAGATCGCGCTGCGCTGCGCCGACGCCGGGGACGTGATGCGGCGGCTGATCGAGCGGGGCGTGGTCGGCGACTTCCGGCACCCCGACATCCTCCGCTTCGGCTTCACCCCGCTGTACGTCGGTTTCACGGACGTGGAGCGGGCGGCGCGGGTGCTGGGCGAGGTGGCCGCGGAGACGGCCGGAGCGGCGGCCGCGGAAACGACTGGAGAGACGCCCGGGGAGACGCCCGGAGCGGCGGCTGGAGAAGCGGCTGGAGCGGTCGTCGGCTAGCGACATGACGACATAGTGATCCCGGCGTGGAGGCCGGGACGGTACAGAACCGTTTAATCCTCACCGTGCGTCACATCCACGTGTCGCCGCACGTCACCGGCCTGATACCGTCCCGGCCAACGGCCGAGTTCCCCACCTGGTCCGCCAAGAACACCATGTCGTTGAGAGGTTGGAGCATGCCGGACGACGCCGCAGCAGCACGGGCCGCCGCCGAGGAGGAGTCGGCCTTCGCGCACCCGCACGTCGAGCCCGACGCCACGGCGGCCTACGGCGACCACCCCGACCAGGTGATCGACTTCTACGCCCCGCGCGGCGAGGAGGCATCGGCCCCGCTCGTGGTCGTCCTGCACGGGGGCGCGTGGCGGGCACCGTACGACCGCGGCCACATCACCCCCTTCGCCGACTACCTGGCCCGGCGCGGCTTCGCGGTGGCCAACGTCGAGTACCGGCGCGGCGCGGCGCTCCCCGCGCAGGGCGGTACGGCCCCGGTCGCCGGGCGCTGGCCGGACACCTTCGACGACGTCGCGGCGGCGCTGGACGCGCTGGGGGAGCTGGCCCGCGCGGCGGTGCCCCGGGCGGACCTGCGCCGTACGGTGCTCACCGGCCACTCGGCGGGCGGCCACCTGGCGCTGTGGGCGGCGGCACGGCACGTGCTCCCGGCGGACGCAGGGTGGCGCACCTCCGGGCCGGCCCCGCTGCGCGGTGTCGTCGCCCTGGCCCCGATCGCGGACTTCGCGATGGCCGAGAAGCTCGACGTCTGCGGGAACGCCGCGCTGCAACTCCTCGGCGGGGAGGAGAAGTTCTCCGACCGTCAGCGCTACGCCGACCCGGCGCTGCTGCTGCCCACGGGCATCGCGACCACCCTGGTCCAGGGCCGCACGGACGTGGTCGTCCCGCAGGCGGTCGCCGAGTCCTACGCGGACGCGGCGGCCAAGGCCGGCGAGGTGGTCGGCCTGACGCTGCTGGAGGACGTCGGCCACTTCCCCCTGATCGACCCGGCGGCGGACGCCTGCGCGGTGGTGGCGGAGGAGATCGCCCAACTGGCCTGGTGAGCGCCCCGGACACGGGGTCTGTCGAACGCGGGGACAGCCGGGCGGCCGGTCGTCGCCGAGCGGACGGTGAAGACCCACGTGGGCCGCATCCCGGTGAAGCTCGGGCTGCGGGACCGCACCCGGGCCGCGGTGTTCGCGTACGAGTCGGGGCCGGTACGGCCGTCGGGCTACTGAGGGACCCCGTCCCCGTAGTACCTGAGGAGGAGGCCGGAGGACCCTTCTCACTGGTGACGACGGCGACCCCGGGCTCCGCCTACGGTCGGGTACGTGACCGAGACGACCGACACGACGACCGAGACGACCGACACCACGACCGAGACGCGGTCGATGCCGCCGGAGCCGCCGGACGGCGCGTTCGACCCCTACAAGCCGCGCAGTCCGGAGGTCCGGGCGGCCCTGGAGGCCCTGCGCAGGCTGCGGCAGGACCTGTTCGACGACGCCTTCGCCTACCGCCCGTTGCCCCCGCTGGGCGACGACCACCCGTTCGTCCGCAGGTTCTCCGGGCGGCTGCGGGAGTACGCGGCCCGGGCCCCGCACCTCGCGGTGACCGCGGCCGGCGCACTGGTGCTGATGGTGTCCGTCGCGAACCGTCCGCAGGGCGGGTTCGGGAGCCTGGTGGCCGGCCTGTTCGCGCTCGCGCCGGTGCTGCTCACGCTGGCCCGCCCGGTCGCCGCCTTCTGGCTGTCGCTCCTCGCGGCCTGCGTCGGCAACCTGCTGGGCAGCGCCTGGGACGACTGGCCCTGGACGCCGGGCAACTTCCTCTCCCACGTGGTGGTGCTGGCGGTCGTCGCGGCCCGCACCCGCCCGCGCACGGCGGCCTGGATGTGGGCGATCACCGCGTTCTACGGCTTCTCGGCCGTCTCCGTCTTCGGCTCGGGCCACTACGGCGACAACGTCGGCCCGATGCTGGTCGTCTCCGCGATCGTCCTGCTCGCGGTGAGCGTGCGGCAGATCCGGCGGGAGGCCGAGCAGACGGTGACCGAGCAGCGGACGGTGACCGCGCACGAGCGTTCCCGGCGCACGCTCCTGGAGGAGCGCACGACGATCGCCCGCGAGCTGCACGACGTGGTGGCCCACCACATGTCGGTGGTCGCGATCCAGGCGGAGGCGGCGCCGTACCGGGTGGAGAACCCGCCGCCGGAGCTGGAGAAGGCGTTCGTCACGATCCGCGAGAACGCGGTGGCCGCCCTCACCGAGCTGCGCCGTGTCCTCGGGGTGGTCCGTGCCGAGGACTACGAGGCCCCGGACGCACCGCAGCCCACCCTGGCCGACCTGGACGCGCTGCTGGCCAATGTGCGGGAGGCGGGTCTGGGCGTCGACAAGGCGGTGACCGGCGCGGTCCGCGAACTCCCGCAGGGCGTGGAGCTGTCGGCGTACCGCATCGTGCAGGAGGCGCTGAGCAACACCCTGCGCCACGCGCCGGGCGCGAGCGCCCGGGTGGAGATCGGCTACGTCCTGGGCGGGCTGGGCCTGCGGGTGGTCAACGGTCCGCCGCCCCGGCCGGCCCTGCTCAAGCCGTCCCCCGGCGCCGGTCACGGCATCGCGGGCATGCGGGAGCGGGTCTCGATGCTGAACGGCGAGATGACGGCGGCCCCGACGGCCGAGGGAGGCTACGAGGTGACGGTGTTCCTGCCGGTCGCCACGACCGCCGAAGGTGACGCATGACCATCCGCGTCCTGATCGCGGACGACCAGATGATGGTGCGCGAGGGCTTCTCGGTCCTGCTGAACGCGATGCCGGACATCGAGGTCGTCGGCGAGGCGGTCAACGGCCGGGAGGCGGTGGACCGGGTCCGTGAACTGGCGCCCGACGTGGTTCTGATGGACATCCGGATGCCCGGTGTGAACGGCATCGAGGCGACCCGGGAGATCGTGGCCGCCGACAGCACGGCGAAGGTCCTGGTCCTCACCACGTTCGACCTCGACGAGTACGTCTACCAGGCCCTGCGCGCGGGAGCCTCCGGCTTCCTCCTCAAGGACGCCTCGGCCCGGCAACTGGCGGACGGCGTGCGCGTGGTCGCCTCCGGGGAGGCCCTGCTCGCCCCCTCGGTCACCAGGCGCCTGATCACGGAGTTCTCCCGGCTGGCCGACAGTCCCCGTCCGATGCCCACGGCCCACGCGGCCTACGGCGGCCTCACCGACCGGGAGACGGAGGTGCTCGTCCTCATCGCACGGGGCCTGTCCAACGCGGAGATGGCGGAGCGGCTGGTGGTGGCCGAGTCGACGATCAAGACCCATGTCAGCCGGGTGCTGGTGAAGCTGGGGCTCAGGGACCGCACCCAGGCGGCGGTGTTCGCGTACGAGGCGCGGCTGGTGACTCCGGGCTAGCCGCGGGCGGGACGCACATGCCAAAAGCACTGTCGTTGTTGCGTTTCGGTAGCGAGCGGTACAGGAGTGGACACAGCGTGCTCAAGTTGTGTTTGAATGGTGAATGAATCAGCCAGGTGGCGCGTTTCGGTCGCCTGTTACGGCTGCATTCACCCGTTTCAGCACCCCGTCCCCACCCCGCGTTCCCCTTCCTGCTTCCCCGGCGGGAACCGCTCACCGCCGTCCCCGTTCGCGTGAGGAAAGTTGCCGCGATGACCGCTGACGTGTCCGAGTTCCACTATGGGCTGATCACCCCGATCGTCGCCTATCTGATGGCCTGTCTGGGAGCCGTGCTGGCCCTGCGCTGCACGACCCGTTCGATCGGCCGCGGGCGTGGGGAGAAACGATTCGGCTGGCTTGCCCTGGGCGCGGTCTCCCTCGGCTGCGGCATCTGGACCATGCACTTCATCGCGATGATCGGGTTCAGCGTCGACGGCGCGCTGGTCAATTACGACACCGGCCGGACGCTGCTCAGCCTCTTCGTCGCCATCGTGGTGGTCGCCGTCGGCGTCTTCCTGGTCGGCTACCGCGGCTCCGGCACCGCCACGCTGGGCACCGCGGGCGTGCTGACCGGTCTCGGGGTGGCGGCGATGCACTACCTCGGCATGACCGCGATGGACACCGGCGGCACCGTGCACTACAGCACGGTGGCCGTCGTCCTCTCCGTGGTGATCGCCGTGGTCGCCGCGACCGCCGCGCTCTGGGCGGCGGTGTCGATCAGCGCGGTCTGGGCGACCGTCGGAGCGAGCCTCGTGATGGGGGCCGCGGTCACGGCCATGCACTACACCGGCATGGCCGGCGTGAGCGTCCACGTCGTCCAGGCGCAGAGCGGCCAGTCCTCCACCAGCCTGCTCTCCTTCCTCCTCGTCATGCTGGCCGGTCCGGTGGCGGCCCTGGTCCTCGCGGGCGCCATCGTCATGTTCGACCCCGAGGTCGTCCTCGGTCAGGGCGACTGGGAGCCCAGCGGCCAGCGGGAGCCGGCGCCGAGCCGCCACTTCACGTCCTGACCCTCCGCGGAGGCTAGGCGGAGACCGTGAACCGAGCGGCCGGCTCGTCGTCCACGGCGGCGGCTATGCGGGCGAGCATGTCGTCCGTCATGGGCGGCAGGCCGTCCAGGGGGAACCAGCGGGCGGCGGTGTTCTCGCCGTCGGCCGGCCGCGGTTCACCGGATCGCCAGCGCAGCCGGAACACCAGGTCGAGGTACTGCGCCCGGTCTCCGTTGGCGTAGCGCACCTGGTCCGTGACGTTCACCATCGCCAGGCGCTCCGGGACGGCTTCGACGGCGGTCTCCTCCAGCACCTCCCGCACCGCGGCGTCGGCCGGCTGCTCCCCGGGGTCGATGATGCCCGTCACCGCGGTCCACTCACTGGTGTCGGCACGCTTCGCCAGCAGCACGGCCCCCTCCCTCAGGACCACCGCGGTCACGCCCGACAGCCACAACGGCTCGTTTCCGATCTTCTCGCGCAACGCGAGAACAAAATCTGGTGTCGCCATCGGGCAAGGATAGAAAACCCGTACCCGCCCCCGCCGACACGACCGGAACGGGATCAGACGCCCGGGGCGTCGAAGAGTTCCTCGGCGCTCGTGGCCTCCCACGCACGGTCCATCCAGACGCCGAGCCGTTCGTAGTCACGGCAGGACAGGACGCACTCGCGCACCTGCTCGGAGACCGGCACCCCACGACGCTCCAGCAACATGATCACCATCTGCCCCCGCTCCTCCTCACGCCCTTCCTCGCGTCCTTCTTCACGCCCCTCTTCACGAACTTTCTCGGCCGCCGCGGAGCGGAAGAAGATTTCCATGGTGCTCATCAGTTGCCTCCGGGTCTCAGGGGCACGACGCAGCGGGTCTGCCCGGTGTCCTGTGGATCTGTCACGCCGTGGCCAGTTCGCACCACACGTACTTGCCCCGGCCGCCGGATCCGGACAGTGACTGCCAGCCCCACAGGTCGGAGCAGGCGCGGACCAGGGCCAGGCCTCGGCCGTTCTCCTCGTCGCCGTCGGCGAAGGCCGGCGACTCGCCGGGAAGGGTCGGGGGTTCGGGATCCGCGTCGCATGCGCCGACCCGCAGCGCCCCGTCCGAGTAGCGCACCCGCAGGGCGACCGGGCCCTTCGTGTGCCGTACGGCGTTGGAGACCAACTCCGTGGCGAGCAGTTCCGCGGTGTCGATCACGTCGATCAGTTCGTGCATGGTCAGGATCAGCCGGAGTGTGCGGCGGCAGACGGTGACGGCGCGCGGGTCGTCGGGGACGTGGAGTGAGTACTCCCAGGAGTCGCTTTCGGACATGCGTGAACTCCGTTCGGCTGGTGGGGGGTGCGGTCATCGGACGGTGGCATTGCCGCAACCGCCGTGGCAGGACGGAGCGGTGCACTTCCGGAGTTCCGGTTTCGCAGGGTGTTCGTCGCATCACCGACGGTAGGGCAGAAAATTATTCCAGGGCAAGCCGCTGTCGTAATCTGACACCCGAACGTGGTTGGTTCACCGAGTGGGTTGGGACGGGAGATCGCATGCCGCCGAGGGGGAATCCCACTGCCCGGCAGGTCCGCCTCGGGGCCGAACTGCGCAAGCTGCGCGAGGCGGCGGGCCTGAAGGCCCGTGAAGCGGTGGCGTTCCTGGGCTCGACCTCGGTTCAGGTGAGCCAGATGGAAGCGGGGATCGCCGGCGTCAGCGCAGAGCGCGTCCGCCGTCTGGCAGAGCACTACGGTTGCACGGACGAAGCGTTGATCGACGCGCTGACAGGGATGACCGGCGACCGTACGCGTGGCTGGTGGGAGGAGTACCGGGGAGTGCTGCCTCCGGTGTTCCTGGACACTGCTGAAGCCGAGTGTCACGCAACCTCCCTGCGAGAAGCCGTGATCACCTACGTTCCGGGGCTGCTGCAGACAGCCGACTACGCCCGCGCGGTCTATGCGTACGTGCAACCCGGGCTGCCCGCGAGCGTGCTGGCCCCTTGGGTGGAGCACCGGATGCGGCGGCGGGCGGTCATCGAGGGCGACCGCCCCACCCCCTACGAGACGCTCATCCATGAGTGCGCTCTCCGCGTGCGGGTGTCGGATCGCAGAGTCTGGAGGGCCCAACTCCGGCAGATCCTGGACCAGATCGAACGGGGACACGCGACGGTTCGCGTCATCCCCTTCGACCAGGACGGTTTCGGCGGCGCCGGAATCTCGATGATGTACGCGAGTGGACCGGTACCGCAGTTGGACACCGGCCTTCGCGACGCTCCCACCGGCGTCGCCTTCATCGACGCGGCAGATCAGCTGGAACAGCTTCGAGTGCTCTTCCTTAAGATGCGGGGAGCGTCGCTGGACTCCACCGCATCACGGGAGTTCATCCACCGACTGACGAAGGAGCCGTAATGAACTGGCGCAAGTCGACGTACTCCGGGGGCGGTCAGGGCGACACCTGTGTCGAAGTCGCCGACGCGCACGCCCGTATAGCCATACGTGACTCAAAGGCCCCCACCCGCGCCACCCTTACCTTTCCCGCCCCCGCGTTCGCCGCTCTGGTCGGTCACCTCAAGGTGGGCGCGGTGCGTTGACAGGGCGTTGGGCAGGGAGCTCAGGGTCATTCCGGCGGTGCCGATCCAGAGTGCGGCCGGTGTGCCGAGTGCGGAGCCCGCGGTGCCGCCCAGGACGGCGCCCAGCGGGATGCCGCCCCAGGAGACGAAACGGGCCGTCGCGCTCATGCGGCCCAGCAGCCGGTCCGGTGTCAGCGACTGCTGCACGCTGGACTGGGCCACCACGCGGACGACCCCGCCCAGGGACAGCGCCCCCAGCCCGGCCGCGGCCACGCTCCAGCCAGGCCGGGCCGCCGGCATCAGCGCGGCCGGCGGACAGGTGACCAGCGGGGCCAGCCAGACCACCGTGCGCCGCCCGAACCGCCGCGCGGCCCGCGCGGCGAGCAGCGCGCCCAGCAGCGCACCGCAGCCCATCCCGGACAGCACCAGGCCGACGCCGTAGGACGAGAGCCCGGCCTCCCGCTCCAGGACGCATCGGTCACCGCTCGACCGCGAACTCGTAGACGACCTCACGGCAGGCGTCCGGGACGACGATGTCGGCGGTCTCCACCGGGCGGCCGTCGATGTCGTGGATGGTCCGCTCGATGCGGAGCACGAGGTCCCCGGCCGTGATGCCCAGCAGGTTCGCCTGGGCCCGGGTGGCGCGGGCCGGGCGGGGCAGCTCGACCACCGTCGCGACCTCCACGCCGATCGACCGCATCCGCTCGACCACGCCCCTGCCCGCGAGCGGCCCGCGCTCGGGGAGCACGACGGGGGTGCCGTCCGTGAGGGCCAGCGGTTCCCAGGAGTCGGAGAGCTGGACGGGCCTGCCGTCGGCGAGGAACTCGTAGCGCGTGCGGACGCACAGGTCGCCGGCGCCGACGGCCAGCCGCTCGGCGATGGCGGCCGGCGCGGGGACCCGGGCCTGGCTGTGGGCCTCCCACGTGCCCGCCCTGCCCCGCTCCGTGAGCGCGGCGAGCGAGCCCTCGCGGCGCCGGGAGCGGACCATCCGCAGCCGCTCCCTCGGCACCCGCAGGTACGTCCCCGAACCCGCGCGTCCCTCCATCAGGCCGTCGACGGCCAGCCGCTCCACCGCCCGTTGCACGACGTTGCGTCCCACGCCGTACTCCTCGGTGAGCCGGGCCCGCGACGGAAGCCGGTCCCCGACCCGCCACTCGCCCGCGGTGATCCGCGCGCGCAACGCGTCCGCCACGGTCAGATAGGGCGCCTCGCGGGGCATGTGCGACTCCGATCGCCGGTGTTCCCACCCGGTCCCGGGGAACTCGCAAGTTACTTCAGGCTGTGGGGGCTGATGCAGCAGGAATACGGTCCGTAGGGCGGTCACCCCTGGTCAGGAGGGGGAGCTGCGGTCTAACGTCCGTGCATGGCAGCCTTCGACCCCTGGGACCCGGACTTCCTCGCCGACCCTTACCCCTCCTACGCCGAGCTCCGCGCCCGGGGCCGGGTGCAGTACTTCGAGCCCACGGACCAGTGGCTCGTCCCGCACCACGCCGATGTCTCGGCGCTGCTGCGGGACCGGCGGCTCGGGCGGACGTACCAGCACCGGTTCACGCACGAGGACTTCGGACGGACCGCGCCCCCGCCGGAGCACGAGCCGTTCCACACGCTCAACGACCACGGCATGCTCGACCTGGAACCGCCGGACCACACCCGCATCCGGCGGCTGGTCTCGAAGGCGTTCACCCCGCGCACGGTCGAGCGGCTCAGACCGTACGTGGCCGGGTACGCCGGTGAACTCGTCGACCGGCTGGTCGAGAAGGGCGGCGGCGACCTGCTCAAGGACGTCGCCGAGCCGCTGCCGGTCGCCGTCATCGCCGAGATGCTGGGCATCCCGGAGGCGGACCGGGGCCCGCTGCGGCCCTGGTCGGCGGACATCTGCGGGATGTACGAGCTGAACCCGTCCACCGGGACGGCGGAGCGGGCGGTGCGCGCCAGCGTCGAGTTCTCCGAGTACCTGCGGGAGCTGATCGCCGAGCGGCGCGCGGCCCCCGGCGACGACCTGATCTCCGGGCTCATCGAGGCGCACGACGAGGGCGACCGGCTCACCGAGCAGGAGATGATCTCCACGGCCGTCCTGCTCCTGAACGCCGGTCACGAGGCCACCGTCAACGCCACGGTGAACGGCTGGTACGCCCTCTTCCGCAACCCCGGCCAGCTGGCAGCCCTGCGCGCCGACCACTCCCTGATCCCCACCGCGATCGAGGAGCTGATGCGCTACGACACCCCGCTCCAGCTCTTCGAGCGCTGGGTGCTGGACGACATCGAGATCGACGGGGTCGCCGTCCCGCGCGGTGCCGAGATCGCCATGCTCTTCGGCTCCGCCAACCACGACCCGGCGGTCTTCCACGATCCCGGCCGGCTCGACCTCGCCCGCGGCGACAACCCGCACATCTCCTTCAGCGCCGGCATCCACTACTGCATCGGTGCCCCGCTCGCCCGGATCGAGCTGGCCGCCTCGATGGCGGCCCTGCTGGAGCGGGCCCCGGACCTGGACCTGGCGGCGGAGCCGGAGCGCAAGCCGAACTTCGTGATCCGGGGACTGGAGGGGCTCGCCGTCACGGTCTGAGCGGCCCGAGCGGCCCGAGCGGCCCGCATGGTCCGCATGGTCCGCGCCTCAGCCCGCCGTCAGGTCCCGGTGGCGTAGTCCCGCCAGCCCGGCGGCGGTCAGCGTCGCCGCCAGCACCAGCAGTGTCAGCACCGGGGTCCATGACATCTCCCCGCCGGGCAGCTTCGGCAGATGGCCGAAGGGGGAGAGGCCGAGGACGGGCCGGGGCGCGTTCAGGGCCGGGCCGATCCAGCCGATCAGCAGCACCGCCACCGCCACGCCCCAGGCCGCCGGGGCGAGCCGGGGCGCCAGGCCGTACAGCAGGACCGTCAGTCCGCCGATCAGCCACACCGCCGGGACCTGCACCAGGCAGGCGGCCACGACGGGGCCCGCCTCCCGGCCGTAGCCGACGGCGATACCCGCCGCGGCCAGCAGCATGATCAGGGCCGAACCGGCGAAGGCGACGGTCAGATGGCCGCCCGCCCAGCGCAGCCGGCCCACCGCGCAGGCCAGCAGCGGCTCGGCGCGCCCCGCGGACTCCTCGCCGTCCAGGCGCAGGACGGAGGCCACGACGAACAGCGCCGCGACCAGGCCCAGGGTGCCGATCATCGAGGCGAGGAACGCGTCGGTGAGGCCGCCGCGGCCGCCCATCCGCTCGATGACCGCCCGCGCGTTCTCGTTGTCGCCGACCAGGCCGGCCACGCCCTCCGTGAGCCCGCCGTAGACCACGCCCGCCAGGAAGAAGCCGAGCGACCAGCCGAGCACCGCGCCCCGCTGGAGCCGCCAGGCGAGCGCGGCGGCGGAGCCGAGGCGGCCGGCGGCCGGACCGGGGCGGGCCGGGAAGAAGCTCATGCCCAGGTCGCGGCGGCCCGCCAGGAGGTAGGCCACGGCCGCCTGCGCGAGCACCGCCCCCGTGAACAGGAGCAGCACCCACCAGCGTTCGGAGGCGAACGGGCGCAGCTCCTCCAGCCAGCCCAGCGGCGAGAGCCAGGTCAGCGGTGACGAGCCGTCGGCCCGCGCCGAGTCGCCCGCCGCGCGCAGCACGAAGGCCGCGCCGAGCACCGCCGACGTCAGGCCCCGCGCCTGCCGCGCGCTCTCCGTCAGCTGGGCCGCGATCGCCGCCGTCGTCGCGAAGAGCATGCCGACGGCGCCGAGGCCGAGCCCGAAGGACAGCGCCCCGGCCGCGCCCTGCCCCGCCAGGCCCGCCGTGACCAGCAGCGCGAGTACGGCGTTGGCGACCGCGGCGGCCAGCAGCGCCGCGGTCAGCGACGCCCGGCGGCCCACCGCGCCCGAGGCGAGCAGCTCCGCGCGGCCGGTCTCCTCCTCGTCACGGGTGTGCCGTACGACGACGAGCAGGCTGGTGGCGGCCGCGAGGACGCCGGCGAACACGCCCACCCGCCAGGCCGTCAGCGCGCCGAGCGAGGTGTCGTGGAGCGGGCCGATCAGCGCGCGGAAGGACGCGTTGGTCTCCAACTGCCGCACCAGGCGGGCGCGTTCCTCGTCCGTGCCGTACAGGCTCCGCAGGGTGTCCGGCATCGAGAGGACCATCAGCGCGTTCACCGCGATCCACACCGGGGTCGTCACCCGGTCGCGGCGCAGGGCGAGGCGCAGCAGGGTGCCGGTGCCGGTGAGGCCCGAGAGGGCGGTCGTCACCGGGCCACCGCCCCTTCGGTCTCGTCCCGGTAGTGGCGCAGGAAGAGTTCCTCCAAGGTCGGGGGCGTGCAGGTGAGGGAGCGCACGCCGGTCCGGGAGAGCGCGCGGAGTACGGCGGTGAGCCGGTCGGTGTCGACCTGGAGGCGGACGCGGTGGCCCTGGACGTCGAGGTCGTGGACGCCGGGCAGGTGCGCCAGCCCGTCGGGGGGAGCGGCGAGTTCGGCGGTCACGCTCGTGCGGGTGAGGTGGCGCAGGTCGCCGAGCGAGCCGGACTCCACGGTGCGGCCGGCGCGGATGATGCTGACGCGGTCGCAGAGTTCCTCGACCTCGCCGAGGATGTGGGACGACAGCAGCACGGTCCGGCCCCGGTCCCGCTGCTCCTCCACGCAGCGCCGGAAGACCTCCTCCATGAGGGGGTCGAGGCCGGAGGTCGGTTCGTCGAGGATCAGCAGGTCGGCGTCGGAGGCGAAGGCGGCGATCAGGGCGACCTTCTGGCGGTTGCCCTTGCTGTAGGTGCGGCCCTTCCTGGTGGGGTCCAGCTCGAAGCGCTCGATCAGGTCCGCGCGGCGCGCCGGGTCCAGGCCGCCGCGCAGCCTGCCGTACAGGTCGATGACCTCGCCGCCGGAGAGGTTGCGCCACAGGGTCACGTCGCCGGGGACGTAGGCGATCCGGCGGTGCACCTCCACGGCGTCCCGCCAGGGGTCGCGGCCCAGGACCCGCGCGGTGCCCGAGTCCGCGCGCAGCAGGCCCAGCAGTACCCGGACGGTGGTCGACTTGCCCGAGCCGTTGGGGCCGAGGAAGCCGTGCACCTCGCCGGTCTCGACGTCCAGGTCGAGGCCGTCCAGGGCGTGGGTGCGGCCGAAGGACTTGTGGAGTCCGGCGACCGTGATGGCCTTCGTCATGCTTCAGAACGTACGCTTCCTTCAGAAAGTTGTGAAGATAAGGAAGCATAGAAAGAAAGTGAAGCGCCGATAGGGTGGTGGCCATGAGTGCGGATGCGGTGGGGCGCGACCAGGAGGCGGTCTCGAAGTTCGTGGAGAGCTTCGCGGCACAGCTCGTCGAGGCCGGGATGCAGCGGATGCCGGCCCGGATCTTCGCGGCCCTGCTCGCCTCCGACGCGGGCACCCTCACCTCGGCGGAGCTCGGGGAGCAGCTCCGGGTCAGCCCGGCCGCGGTCTCCGGCGGGGTGCGCTACCTGGCGCAGCAGCACATGGTCGCGCGGGAACGGGAGCCGGGCTCGCGCCGGGAGCGGTACCGGGTGCACAGCAACCAGTGGTACGAGGCCCTCACCAACCGGGAGGCCGTCATCAAGCGGTGGGAGCAGGCCCTGCGCGAGGGCGTCACCAGCCTCGGCGCCGACACCCCGGCGGGCCGCCGCATGGCCGAGACCCTCGCGTTCTTCGAGTTCGTGGACGGCGAGATCGCCCGGATGATGACCCGCTGGCAGACCCGCCGGGAGGAACTGTTCGGGCGGGAGTGAGGCACCGGGGGTGAGGTGCCGGGGTGAGGCGCCGGGGGCGGAGCCGGAGCCGGGCCCGGCGGCCGGGCCCCTCAGGGAGCGTTCGTCAGTTCCTCCCGGAGGCGTTCGTGGCGGAACTGGTAGACCGCTCCGGCCCGGCGCAGGGTGCCCCTGTCGCAGGCGTCCTCCAGGAACGTCACCAGGCGCCAGGGCAGCCGGCCGGTCAGCGGGAGCCAGATCCGGGCCAGCGCGACCCACTGCCCCCACGCGGTCAGACAGAGGCCGTAGCCGAGGCCGCCGCCGAACGCGCCCTCGATGCCGAAGGTCAGCCCCAGCTGGACGCTGCGCAGCGGGGTCTCGGTGAAGCTGCCGGCGAACCAGGCGACGAAGCCGAACACCAGCGCCCAGACGACGCCGTGGGCGTGCACGTTCCGCCGGTTCAGCCGCAGCAGGTCCGCGCAGCTGACGGACTTGGTCACGTCCACCGTGGCCTCCAGCAGCGCCGTGACCGCGAGCACCGCCCCGGTGCCGAGCCCGATGATGAGCGGGAACTGGGCCGCGGACACCAGCCCGCCGCCCAGCCCGTCGTCCAGGCCCAGCCACGGTACGAGGGACCGGTCGACCCCGACGATCGCGACCGCGCCCGCCAGCCCGACCAGGGACCCCAGCGTGATCCTGGTCAGCAGCCCGGCGCCCAGCTGCCGTTGGGCCTCCCGGCGGAGCGTGATCTCGATCGGCGTCGGTTTCAGCAGGCGGCCCCTGCTCGCGCGGTGGTAGACGAAACCGAACCCGCCGCCGAGCAGCAGCCCGTGCAGCAGGCCGACGACCAGCCCGCGCCGGACGGCGAAGCCGAGTCCGTGCCCGGTGGCGATCAGGTCGACGGGGATGTTCCCGATCGCGGTGACGAGCGCGAAGGAGAGCCCGGCGAGCACCGAGATCACCGTGGTCCGCTGCCGGAGCGGCAGCGTCGTGCCCAGCTCCCACCAGGCCAGGTCGGTCGTCGGGGTCTCCCGCTGCCCCAGGTCGTGGGCGAGGTAGCCGAGCCAGCGCCGGGCCCGCCGCACCTGCGCCGGGCGCCGGTACACCGAGGGCAGGAACGCGCTCAGCAGATGCCGTTCGAGCCGCTCCCGGGTCGGGAACCCGTCGGACGCCAGCAGCGCCTCCGGGGTGTGCGTGCCGTGCTCGCCGTGGACGGCCGTGGCCAGCGCGACCATCAGCGGGGTGGTGAGCGTCCGGCACAGCGGGCCCTCCGGCTCGTCCCGCATCTCGGCCAGCACCCGGTCCCAGCCGCCCCGGGCACCCTGGGGACTGCTCAGCCGCAGGTACCGCACCGCGTCCTCCGGCCGGAGGTCCGCCAGCACCACGACGGCCGCGCCCTGGAGCCCCGTGGTGCCCTCGACCGCCTTCTTGTACTCGTCGTAACGGCTGGTGAGGACGTACGGCAGCCAGGTGCCGGAGAGCTTCTCCCGCGCCTGCGGGCGCAGGCCCTCGGGGATCTCGTCGAACCCGTCCAGGACCGGCAGCACCAGTCCGGCGTTCACCATCCGCTCGGCCAGGGTCGTCTCCCCGTCCGCGGTGACGGCCGCCAGCCAGGGCCGGTCCCGGCTCAACTGGCTGCTCAGCCAGCGGGTCAGCTCCGTCTCGCCGGGGTGCCACGAGCCGAGGCTGAAGACCTCCGCCACGGCCGCGCCGGCGGACCGCCGCTCCAGCGACCGCAGCACGAACTGCGCGCCCAGCACGCTCTTTCCCGAGCCGGCCGCGCCGAGCACCACGAGACGGCGGGTCGGAATCCGCTCGTAGACCTCGGCGATCCGGTCCAGCTGCCCGGACAGGTCCTCCTCGGGCCGCTCGCCCCAGACGGCCTCCGGGTGGTCCGTCGCCAGCTCCGGGTCGTCCGGCGGTGCCCAGCGCACCTGGAGCCGCCGGTGCTCCCGGACGCCGAGCTGCGCCTGCTCCTCCCGCCGGCGCAGCAGGACGCTCGCCGCCAGTTCGTCCTGCGGCAGGCGGCCCGCGCCGATGTTCAGGACCCCGATGGCGCCGGCGACGACCTGGGTACCGGAGCCGTACTGGTGCGCGTGGGTGACCTGCCGTCCCCGTTCCTCGCCGCCCGGTGCGCCCTCAGGCATCGTCACCCCGGCGCCGCCGGAACCACAGCGCGCTGCCGGCCGCGGCCAGTGCCACCGCCAGCGCCCCGGCCGCCGCGCGCAGCGGGGCCGGGAACGCCGTGCGGTCCCGCGCGGCGGCCCGGTCGTCGGAGTCGGCCCGGGTCACGGAGAAGGTCGGAGCGCCCCGCGCGGCGGACGCGGTCGCGGACGGAGAAGGGAAAGAGGACGAGGAAGGGGCGGCCGACGAGGCGGCCGACGCGGGCGCGGGCGCCGTACCGCTCGGGCCGGGAGCGCGGGAGCCGTCCCCCCGGCCGCCGTCGCCACCCGGCCCGGCTCCCCGGGTCCCCCCGGCCCCGGAGCTTCCCGAGCCCCCTCCCGCCGTGCCCGAGCCCGTCCCGGTGCCGCTGCCGCTGCCCGTGCCCGTCCCGGTCCCGGTGCCCGGGGGTGACGGCTCCTGGGACGCGCGCGGCAGGATGCGGAACGACGACAGCACCCTGTCCTGGCCGGAGTCGACGTCGCACGACGCGTCCACCGTGTGCACCACGGTCTCACCGCCGTCCGCCTGCCGTGGGGTGACCCGCAGCTCGACGTCGCCGACGACGATCTTCGCGTCGCCCGCCTCGGTGAAGGTGAGCGACCGCGCGGTCCCGTGCGCCGGGACGGTCATCGGTCCGGAGGACGGGATCTGCGTCACGGGCACGTCCATCGGCAGCGTGACGTCGATGTCCCCCTGCGGCGCGGCCACCACGGCGTGCACCTTCGCGGTGCCCTCCAGGCTCGTCGCCCCGATCCCGCGCAGGTCCCGCGGGACGAGGTCCCCGACCGTCGCCGACGCGGCCACCGGCAGCCGCGCGGTGGGCCGCCCGACCACGTGGGTGTCGGAGACGTCCCACGTGACCGAGCCCGTCATCGGCTGCCCGCTGATCAGCCCGAAGTCGCAGGTGTACCGGAAACTGCGGGGCGCGGGCGCCGCGTTCGCGGTCCCGGGCGCGAGGACCAGGACGAGACCGGCCGCCAACGCGGCGGCACGGCGTCCGGCCGGTAATTCACCTGGCGGTTCACCTGGCATGCACGCACCGTACGTGCGCGGTCGCGAGGAGTCTGCCCAAGCAGCGGAACCTTCACCCCGCTTCCACGAGGTGCCGGTCCCACGCGCCCCTACCGTTCCTTCGTCTCCTCCAGCACCGTCCGCCCCAACACGCGAAGCCGACCCATGACCAGAAGGCGACGATGAGGCCGAGCCCCGCGGACGTGCCCTTGAAGGCGTTGACCGGGTCCACCGGGCCGAAGGTGAAGCCGTGCGGGCCGCCGCCGTGCAGGGTGACGCAGGCCGCCATCGCCGCGAGGACGGTCACCTCGGTGCCGAGCAGCACGACGAGGAGCTTCTCGGCGACGGAGACGCCGAACCAGGTGCCGGTGGCGTTGACGGCGAGCATCACCGGGGCGAAGGCCCACCAGGGGCAGCCCGGAGGCCGGGCCCGCGGTACGGCCGAGGCCGTGGGAGATGAAGCCGTAGAAGGCGCCGGTCGAGGTGATGTGCTTGGCCATCGAGGTGAAGCCGACGGAAAAGATTGCCAGGACGACCATTGCGACCAGACGGCTCGCCGGGGCGACTCCCTCGCCCACTGCCATCGGGGTGGCCCCTTCCTGGTCGTTCACTGCTCCACTGGACCGGAACTCTGGAGTCCGAATGGGTCGGTCGGTGGCGTCGGCGCGTTAAATGTTTGTCAATCAGACCTTTAGAAATCTGGTGGCAACACACCCCTCGTACGGTCCGTGCCATGACCACGTACACCGCCGCCCTCGGCGGCCGGAGCCACCGCTTCGGCTCGCTCGCCCGACTGCTGGCCGCCGCGAGCCCGGAACGCTCCGGCGACCGCCTGGCCGGGCTCGCCGCCGGTTCCGCCGAGGAGCGGGTCGCGGCCCGCTGGGCGCTGGCGGAGGTGCCGCTGGCCCGCTTCCTGGCCGAACCGGTGATCCCCTACGAGGACGACGACGTCACCCGGCTGATCATGGACACCCACGACGCGGCCGCCTTCGCGCCGGTCGCGGGGCTGACGGTCGGCGAGTTCCGCGAGTGGCTGCTCTCCGAGGCCGCCGACACGCCCGCGCTGGCCGCCCTGGCCCCCGGTCTCACGCCCGAGATGGCCGCGGCGGTCTCCAAGCTGATGGGCAACGCGGACCTGGTGGCGGTGGCCCGCAAGGTCCGGGTCGTCACCGCGTTCCGCTCCACGATCGGCCTTCCCGGCCGCCTCGCCACCCGGCTCCAGCCCAACCACCCCACCGACGACCCGGCCGGGGTCGCCGCCGCCCTCCTCGACGGCCTGCTGCTCGGCTCCGGCGACGCGGTCATCGGCATCAACCCGGCCACCGACAGCCCCGGCGCCGTACGCGACCTGCTGGAGCTCCTGGACGGCGTGATCGGCCGCTACGCCATCCCCACCCAGTCCTGCGTCCTGTGCCACGTCACGACGAGCGTGGACCTGATGGAGCGCGGCGCCCCGGTCGACCTGGTCTTCCAGTCCATCGCCGGGACCCAGGCCGCGAACGCCTCCTTCGGGGTCACGCTGGGCCTGCTGGACGAGGCGCACGAGGCGGTGCGCGCGCTGGACCGGGGGACGGTCGGCCGCAACGCGATGTACTTCGAGACCGGGCAGGGCAGCGCCCTGTCGGCCGGCGCGCACCACGGGGTGGACCAGCAGACCGTGGAGGCCCGCGCGTACGCCGTGGCCCGCCGCTACGACCCGCTCCTCGTCAACACCGTCGTCGGCTTCATCGGCCCGGAGTACCTGTACGACGGCCGGCAGATCCTCCGCGCGGCCCTGGAGGACCACTTCTGCGGCAAGCTCCTCGGCCTGCCCATGGGCCTGGACATCTGCTACACCAACCACGCCGACGCGGACGACGACGACATCGCCACGATGCTCACCGTGCTCGGCGTGGCCGGCGCCTCCTTCGTGATCTGCACCCCGGGCGGCGACGACATCATGCTCAACTACCAGTCCGCCTCGTACCACGACGCGCTCTACCTGCGCGAGGTGCTCGGACTGCGCCCGGCGCCCGAGTTCGAGACCTGGCTCACCACCATCGGCCTCCTGGACGACCGGGGCACCCTCCGCGAGCCCGGCGAGGCCCACCCGCTGACAGCCATCGGAAGGGAACTGACCGCATGACCGAAGCAGCGCTCGGGACGGACGGACTGTGGCCGGTCCTCCGCCGCCGCACCCAGGCCAGGATCGGGCTCGGGCGGGCCGGCAGCGCTCTGCCGACGCACCATCGGCTGGCGCTCCAGACCGCCCACGCGGCGGCGCGGGACGCGGTGCACTCGGCGTTCGCGCCGGATCTGGTCGCGGCCGCGCTGACCGGGACGGCGACGGTGCGGGTGCGCAGTGCCGCCGCCGACCGGCCGACCTACCTCCAGCGGCCCGACCTGGGCCGGCGGCTCGACCCGGTGGACCGCGCGCACCTGCCGCACGGCCCCTGGGACCTGGTCTTCGTGGTCGCCGACGGGCTCTCCAGCCGGGCCGTGCACGAGCACGCGGCGCCGGTGATCCGGGCGACCGCCGACCGCCTGCCGGGCCTGAGCCTCGCACCGGTCGTCCTCGCCGAGCAGGCCCGCGTGGCCCTCGGGGACGACGTCGCCTTTGCGATGGGCGCGACGGCGGTGGTCGTCCTCGTCGGAGAGCGGCCCGGGATGTCGGCGGCGGACTCACTGGGCGCCTACCTGACCCACCGGCCGGTGCCGGGGGTGACGACGGACGCCGACCGCAACTGTCTCAGCAACATCCGCCCGCCGCTGGGGCTGTCCTACGAGGCGGCGGCGGGAAAGCTGGCGGCACTCGTGACGAGGGCCCGCCGGCTGGGCCGCACCGGCGTCGCCCTCAAGGACGAGACCGCCGTGAGCACCGGAACCCTGGAAGCCACGTGAGCCATCGCGGCGCCGGGAGCCACGCGAGCGGTCGTTGTGGTGGGCGGGGGGTCAGGCCGGGACCGTGAGGCCCCAGGCACCCTCCACCACCCGCCAGGTCCGCCGCCGCACCGGACCCGTCACACCGCCGTCCGCCCGGTAGCGGAAGTCCGCGCCCGCCACCGTCACCGTGCGGCCCGAGGCCCGTACCGGCGTCGCCTCCGCGCCCACCGACAGCGGCCGCACCTCCACCTCGGCCAGCCCGGCGCGCCCGCCCGGGGTCACCGAGACACCCTCCACCGGCTGGTCCAGGTCCACCACCGTCTGCCCGTCGACCTCCACCCGCAGCCGCGCCGGCGGTCCGGGCCGGGGTATCGCCCCGGCCGGGCGGACGCTCAGGGACCGCACCAGGTGCTGGTACGGCCGCAGCCACCCGCGGGCCGGCACCGGCTCCGGCGTCTCCTCGGCGGCCGCCGCCGGGGGGATCCGCAGCGCGCCCAGCACCACCCCGTCGCTCTCGTCGACCAGCAGGTCCAGGCGCCGTTCCACCCCGTCCAGGACGGCCCGCGCCGCCGCCACCGCGCCGGACGGCACCCCCAGCGCGTGCGCCACGCCCAGCGCGGCCCCGACCGGCACGACGGACAGCACACATCCGGCCAGTTCCCGCTGCCGGTGCAACAGGGTCACCGTACGCACCAGAGCGCCGTCGTCGCCCACCACCACCGGCCGCCGCGACCCCCTGCGGGACAGCACCCGGGCGAATTCCTCGGGCCCGTCCGGCATGCACACCTTCGCGGCCGCACCCGCGCTGAGCACGTCTTTCGCGATCCGGACGGATTCGTTGTCCGTTTCCCTCGCCGCCGGATCGATGATCACCAGCAGCTGATCGGACGTCGCGAAAGTCGCCACCTCGGTCCTGCCTCGCTTCCTCGGGTAGCATCACTGTGCAAGAGCCCCTTGCGCTATTGCGCCAGGGGCTTCGTCTATTCCGGGGCATCCGGTCCGACGGTTGTGCGGCCAACGACGGCCGCGGTGCTACGCGGCGACGAACCTTACGCGTACGCCCCTGACCTTGGACATGCCCCGCCCGGAAGGGGTGTACGCGCGTGCCCGCACTTGTGCTGCTCGGTGCTCAGTGGGGTGACGAAGGCAAGGGAAAGGCGACGGACCTGCTTGGCGGTTCCGTCGACTACGTGGTGCGTTATCAGGGCGGCAACAACGCCGGCCACACGGTCGTCGTGGGCGACCAGAAGTATGCGCTCCACCTTCTCCCTTCCGGAATCCTCTCGCCTACTTGTGTTCCTGTCATCGGCAACGGCGTCGTCGTGGACCCGTCGGTCCTGCTCTCCGAGCTGAGCGGTCTGAACGAGCGTGGCGTCGACACGTCCAAGCTCATGATCAGCGGTAACGCGCACATCATCACGCCGTACCACGTGACCGTCGACAAGGTGACGGAGCGCTTCCTCGGGAAGCGGAAGATCGGTACGACGGGGCGCGGTATCGGCCCGACCTACGCGGACAAGATCAACCGCGTGGGCATCCGGGTCCAGGACCTCTACGACGAGTCGATTCTGACCCAGAAGGTCGAGGCGGCCCTCGACGTCAAGAACCAGGTCCTCACCAAGCTCTACAACCGGCGCGCGATCGCCGTCGACCAGGTCGTCGAGGAGCTGCTGGGCTACGCGGAGAAGCTCGCTCCGTACGTGGCCGACACCGTCCTGGTCCTGAACAAGGCCCTGGAGGACGACAAGGTCGTGCTCTTCGAGGGTGGCCAGGGCACGCTCCTGGACATCGACCACGGCACGTACCCCTTCGTCACCTCCTCGAACCCGACCGCCGGCGGTGCCTGCACCGGCTCCGGCGTCGGCCCGACGAAGATCAGCCGGGTCATCGGCATCCTCAAGGCGTACACGACCCGCGTCGGCGCCGGCCCGTTCCCGACCGAGCTGTTCGACGCGGACGGCGAGGCGCTGCGCCGGATCGGCGGCGAGCGGGGCGTCACCACCGGCCGGGACCGCCGCTGCGGCTGGTTCGACGCGGTCATCGCCCGCTACGCGACCCGCGTGAACGGCCTGACCGACTTCTTCCTCACCAAGCTCGACGTCCTCACCGGCTGGGAGCAGATCCCGGTCTGCGTCGCGTACGAGATCGACGGCAAGCGCGTCGAGGAACTCCCGTACTCCCAGACCGACTTCCACCACGCGAAGCCGGTCTACGAGACGCTGCCCGGCTGGTCCGAGGACATCACCAAGGCCAAGTCCTTCGCGGATCTCCCGAAGAACGCGCAGAACTACGTCAAGGCGCTGGAGGAGATGTCCGGCGCCCCGATCTCCGCGATCGGCGTGGGCCCCGGCCGCGACGAGACGATCGAGATCAACTCGTTCCTGTAGCCGGTTCACGGCGGCCGGTGGACCACACCGGCCGCCGCGATCCACCGGCCGCCGTGGTTCGCGGGGGAAGCGCGGTGGGTATTGCCGTGGGTGTCGCGCGGACTTTCGAGCCGGGGCGGGCCATGGATCTCACGGCGCTGATCAGCACGGTGGCGGGGGTGGCGGGTACCGCCGTCGGATTCCTCCAGTGGCGGGACGGCCGCCGTTCCCGCGCCCGCCCGCGGCCGCCCGCGGTGTCGTCCGCCCTGCTCCTCGGCGAGTTCACCGTCCTCGCTCCCGACGCCCGGGTACGGGGTCACGCGCGGCCGCTGGTGGACCGTACGGCGGAGCTGCGTGCGCTGCGGGCCGGGGTGCGCGCCCACGCGCCGACGCTGGTCGTCGAGGGGTTCGCCGGGGTCGGCAAGACCACGCTGGTGGCTGCGCTGTGCGGGCTGTGCGCCCGGACGCACCGCGTGAGGTGGGTCTTCTGCGCGGAGCGCGCCCACACCCTGAACCTGCGCTCCCTGGCGCTCGCGCTCTCCTGCGACACCGAACTGGCCGGCGCCGGCGAACTCGCCCTGGTCTCCGGCCGGTCGGACACGGACGGGGAGCGGCTCCAGGACGCCCTCGCGGTGTTCCTGGCGGCCAACCCGCTGCTGCTCGTGCTCGACGACTTCCACACCGTGCGCGATCCCGCGCTGGTCGCCTGGGCGCGCCGCGCGGTGCACACCGAGGGCCGGTCGACCGTCGTGCTGACCAGCCGAAGACATCTGCGGGAGATCCCCCGCACCGCGGACGCGCCGTGGATCGAGCTGCGCGGACTGCCCGAGCCGGACGCCCGCGAACTGCTGGTGCGCTGCGGCGTACGGATGTCCGAGGCCGAGCTGGACACGGTCTGGCGCCGGGCGGGGGAGGGAAATCCCCAGGCCCTGACCCTCTTCGCCGGTCAGGCGACGCTCACGAGACCCGAGGTGCTGGCCGTGGACCTGTCCGCCCGACGCGACGACCTCAACGCCTGGATCGGTCCCGTCTACGACTCGCTCGACCCCGCCCAGCGCACGGTCATGAAGGCCGCGGCCTTCGTCCACGAGGCCGCCCCGGCCGAGCTGCTGGCCGAGCTGACGGGACAGGAGGAGACACCGGGGCTGGTGGCCGGGCTGGAGGCGCGGTTCCTGCTCCGGCGCACCGACGCCGGTGTGGAGCTGCACGGTTCGGTCCGGGACCACGTCGACGCCCGGCTCACCGACGGGGACCGGCGGCTGTTCGCGGGCCGCCTCACCCGCTGGTACCGGGAGCGCGCCCGGGAGGTGTTCCTGGCCGGGCTGGGCGCGGACGAGCCGTCGTACGGCCTGCTCTACCTGGAGAGCTTCCCCGACTACGTGGCCGCGGAGGAGCGGCACATCCGGCTGGTCGACGATCTGCTGGAGCGGCTCGCGGACACCGGCCTCGCCCTGCCGTCCGGGGCCCGGATCCTGGTCCTCGGGGCGGGCCACGGCACGCATGACGCCGGGTTCGTCAAGCACGGGCTCGACGTGACGGACCTCGACATCCAGCCGGAGGTCGCGGCGCTCGGCGAGCGGCGGGCGCTGCGGCTGGCCGGCCGGGTCCGCTACGTCGTGGCGGACATGACGCGCGGGCTGCCCGAGGCCGTCCCGGAGGCGTCCATGGACGCGGTGTTCAGCATCGGCTCGTCGTTCGGGTACGAGGACGCCGACGACGACAACGCCGGGGTGTTCCGCACGGCCGCCGCGGCGCTGAAGCCCGGGGCGCCGTTCGTCTTCGAGTACGTGAACGGGCCGCACTGGGAACACCGCAGGGTCCAGCGGCAGATCGACACGACCGTGCTGCCGGACGGCGCCGTCCGCACGGAGTACTCGGTCACCGACCCGACGACCGCGACCTCCCTGACGGCGGTCCGGCTGCGGCGCGCCGACGGCAGCGGCGGCTGGTTCAGGCACTTCATGCACTACTACCGGCTGCCCCAGGTGCTGTCGATGATGGAGCGGGCCGGGCTGCGCGAGGAGGCCGTCTTCGGCGCGCGCGGCGGCCGGGTGCGCGGCGCGTTCGAGGAGAGGGAGTCGGAGGCGATGGTGGTGATCGCGACACGGCAGGGTGAACGGCGTGCGGACTGAGGGTGTGCTCCGCCCCGAACGCCCCGCGCATTCCGCTTTGTTGACCCGGCCATGACCCGTTCCTGGTTTCGCGCGGACGCGGCGTACGGCAAGCATCTACGCGGGTAGCCCGCCGCCGTGCCCGTCCGACCGTGCCCTCAGCCCCAGGAGCCCCGTATGCCCGTCAACCCCATGAACCGGCGCGAGTTCGTGCAGAAGTCGGCCGTGACCGGCGCGGCGGTCGCCGTCGCCGGCACGCTCGGCGCCGGTACGGCCGAGGCCGCCCCGCACAAGCCCGAGCGCGCGCCCCGTACCTGGACCTTCTCCGTCCTGGGCACCACCGACCTGCACAGCCACGTCTTCGACTGGGACTACTACAAGGACGCGGCCTACAGCGACAGCAAGGGCAACTCCGTCGGCGTCGCCCGGGTCGCCACCCTCATCAAGCAGCAGCGCGCGGCCAAGGGCGAGGACCACGTCCTGCTGGTCGACGCCGGTGACATCATCCAGGGCACCTCGCTGGCCTACTACTTCGCCCGCGTCGACCCGATCGGGGACACCGTCAGGCACCCGATGGCCGTCGCCATGAACCACATGCGCTACGACGCCGCGGCCCTCGGCAACCACGAGTTCAACTACGGCATCGACACCCTGCGCAAGTTCGAGCGGCAGTGTCGCTTCCCGCTGCTCGGCGCCAACGCGCTCGACGCGAAGACCCTGCGCCCGGCCTTCCCGCCCTACACCGTCAAGAAGATCCGCGTCCCCGGCGCCCCGGACATCAAGGTCGGCATCCTCGGCCTGACCAACCCCGGTATCGCGCTGTGGGACAAGGACAACGTCAGCGGCAGGATGGTCTTCCCGGGCCTCGTCGAGCAGGCGAAGAAGTACGTGCCGAGGCTGCGCGCGCTCGGCTGCGACGTCGTCTTCCTGACCGACCACTCCGGCCTCGACGGCTCCTCGTCCTACGGCGACGAACTCCCGTACGTCGAGAACGCCTCCAACCTCGTCGCCGAGCAGGTCCCCGGCATCGACGCGATCCTGGTCGGCCACACCCACGTCGAGGTCTCCTCCTACACCGTGAAGAACGCGGAGACCGGCGAGGACGTCCTGCTCTCCGAGCCGTACTGCTGGGGCTACCGCCTGAGCGTCTTCGACTTCGAGGTCGAACTCGACCACGGCCGCTGGAAGGTGACCGGCAAGTCCGCGCAGACCCTCGACCCCAACACGGTCGACGAGGACCCGGAGATCAGGAAGCTGCTGGAGGCCGACCACGAACTCGTCGTGCAGTACGTCAACACGGCCGTCGGCACCTGCACCGAGGACCTCTCGGCGGCGGAGTCCTGCTGGAAGGACGTGCCGGTCATGGACTTCATCCAGGAGGTCCAGACGCAGGCGGTCAGGGCGGGCCTGTCCACGGCCGACGCCGCCCTCCCGCTGATCTCGGTGGCGGCCCCCTTCAGCCGCACCGCCGACATCCCGGCGGGCGACGTCACCATCAAGGACGTCGCCGGCCTCTACATCTACGACAACACCCTGTACGGCAAGAAGCTGACGGGTGCCCAGCTCAAGGACTACCTGGAGTACGCGGCGAAGTACTACCACCAGGTGCCGTCCGGCACGGCGGTGGACACCGCCACCCTCACCAACGCCAACAGCTTCTGGGACTACATGTACGACACGGCCGCCGGTGTCTCGTACGAGATCGACATCGCCCAGGCCGAGGGCTCGCGCATCAAGAACCTCACCTACGGGGGCGCGGCCGTCGCCGACGACCAGGTCTTCGTCGTCGCCGTCAACAACTACCGCGCCAACGGCGGCTCCGGCTACCCGCACATCGCGGCCGCCGAGATCGCGTACAGCTCCACCGACGAGATCCGCCAGCTGATGATCGACTACCTGCTGGCCAAGGGCACCCTGGACCCGGCCGACTTCGCCTCCGTCAACTGGAAGCTCACGCAGGACGGCACGCCGGTCTTCTAGCGGCGGCGGTCACCCGCTCCGGAAAGTGGCGGTCCCACCTCGGGTGGGGCCGCCACTTTTCTCTTTGGAAAATAAGGGGAACCTGTCAGTCCCCTCGGTGTATCCAGCCGAATATGTGAATCCTGAAACCCGCATTTCGGATGTAATTCGACTTTGTTTTCCGGATGCCTCCAGTGCGTTGAATAAAAACATTGTTAGTTGCTAACCTCCTGGTCAGCCGCCCCCCGCGTGCTACAGAAGGAGTATTTTGTGAGCAAAGAGAGAACTCGTCAGATACGCAACCGGCGGACCTGGCGGGGTGTGGCAGGAGCCGCCACGGCCGTTGTTCTGGTCGGCGGTGGATTCGCCGTTGCCAATGCCTCGACCGACGGCGCGCAGAAGTCCGGCGTGGGTGTCCAGCGCCCGGTGAACAAGAAGGCGAAGGGCGTCGCGGGCGTGGTCAGCGCCGCCAACGCGTTCCTGAACACCCTCACCACCGACCAGCAGTCGGAGACGCTGCTGGACTTCACCCAGGCCAACGCGACCGCCTGGTCCAACCTGCCGTGCGGCTCCTCCTGCCGTGTCGGCGTCGAGTTCAGCACGCTGAGCACCGATCAGATCGCCGCCGCCGAGGCCGTGCTGAAGGAGGCCCTGGGCACCGGCAAGGACACCGGCTACGAGCACGTCCTCCAGACCCTCGCGGCCGACGACGTGCTCGCCTCGGCGCAGGCCACCAGCACCGACGCCGCGCCGACGGACGCGCCGACGGACGCGCCGACCGACTCCGCCTCCGCGGACCCGAGCGCGACGTCCACCGACACCGCCGTTCCCACCGACGCCCCCACGGGCACCCCGCCCTCCGGCGGCGCCGGTGGCGGTGGCGGCGGCTACGGCAGCGGCCAGTACTTCCTGGCGTTCCTCGGTACCCCGTCGGCGACCGGCACCTGGCAGCTGCACTTCGGCGGTCACCACCTCGCCGTGAACATCACGTACAAGAACGGCAAGGTCGCCGGCGCCAGCCCGTACTTCACCGGCGTCGAGCCCTCCAGCTGGACCGCGAGCGACGGCACCACGGTCGCGCCGCTGAAGAAGTTCCGCGACGGCATGCTCAAGCTCACCGGCAGCCTGAGCACCGCGCAGCTGGCCGAGGCCAAGCTGTCCGAGTCGTTCAGCGACGTGCTGCTCGGCCCGGACAAGGACGGCGACTTCCCGGAGACCAAGGAGGGCATCAAGGTCAGCGAGCTCTCGGCGAAGCAGAAGAAGCTGGTCCTCGCCGCGATGCGCCCCTGGGTGGCCGACGCGGACGACGCCACCGCCGAGCAGCTCATGAAGACGTACGCCAAGGAGCTGGACGAGACCTACATCTCGTACTCCGGCGGCACCGCTCTGGACACCCAGGGCGACTACGTCCGCATCGACGGCCCCGGCGTGTGGATCGAGTTCGTCTGCCAGGACGGCGTCGTCTACCGCGACCAGATCCACTACCACACCGTGTACCGCGACCACACCCGCGACTACGGCAGCGAGTTCTCCTTCTCATGACCGGACCGCGACTCTGGCTGACCACAGTGCTCCGCCTGGTGGCCGGGATCGCGATCGTGGTGCCGACGGCGCTCCTCCTCGGGGCGTCGCCGGCCGCCGCGCATCCGATGCCGCACTCGGTCGTGCAGCTGGACGTGTACCGGTCCTCGGTCTCCGCCCGCCTGGAACTGCCGGTCTCCGACTTCTCCCGGGCCAGCGGCATCGCACTGGACGACGTCTCCGGGAAGACCGTTCCCGCCGCCCGCGCCCGGGCGGTCCGCGCCTACCTCGCCGCGCACGTCCACCCCACCACCACCGGCGGCAAGGCGTGGCGGGTCACCGTCGGCGCGATGCGGCTCAGCCGCACCCGGCAGACCTCCACCGGCACCTACCGCGAACTGACCGTCACCGCGGTCCTCACGCCCCCGGCCGGCGCCGACGTGCGCCGCTTCACCTTCCGCGACGACGCGATCGTCCACCAGGTCGTCACGCACGTCATCCTGGTGAAGGTGCGTCAGGACTGGGCGGGCGGGCACGTCGACGGCGAGGGCACCACCCAGGTCGGCACCATCGAACTCGACGTCCGGCACATGAAGGTCCCGGCCCTGAAGGTCGACCTCGGCACCGGCAGCGCCTGGCGCGGCTTCGTCGCGATGGTCGGACTCGGCGGCAACCACATCCTCACCGGCACGGACCACCTGCTGTTCCTGCTGATCCTGCTGCTGCCCGCGCCGCTGGCCGCCACCGCGGGCCGCTGGACCGGCCTGGTCCCCGCCCGCCGGGCGCTGCTGCGCATCGGCCGCATCACCCTCGCCTTCACGGTGGGCCACTCCATCGCCCTGGCCGCCAGCTCCCTCGGCCGCCTCGCGATCCCCTCCTGGCCGGTGGAGGCGTTCATCGCCGCCAGCATCCTGGTCGGCGCGGTCCACGCGATCCGTCCGGTCTTCCCCGGCCGCGAAGCGCTGGTGGCCGGTGTCTTCGGGCTCGGCCACGGCATGGCGTTCTCCTTCGTGCTGGCCGAGATGCACCTGTCCACCGGGCAGCTGGCGACCAGCCTCCTCGGCTTCAACCTGGGCATCGAACTCGTCCAGCTCCTGCTGGTCTGCCTCGCCCTGCCGTCCCTGCTGGTCCTCGCCCGGCTGCGGGTCCAGCCCGCGCTCCGGCTGACCGGCGCGGCGCTCACCGGCGTGGCGGCCCTCGGCTGGCTGGCCGACCGGCTCGGCCTGCCCAACCCCGTCGCCCGGACCGCCGACAGCGCCGGCTCGCACACCACGCTGCTGCTGATCGTGCTGGCGCTGGCCGCGCTCACCGCCGCCGGGTGGACCCTGGCCGTCAGGCGTTTCCCGGGCTCGTACGCCGGTGCGCGAAGCGTCCGCTGAGCGTCTGGTAGGCGAATCCGAACACGGCGGCCTGGACGAGTGCGCCGATCGCGACACCGGTCCAGGCCAGGGGGCCGGGGAGCATGACGAACAGCAGCGAGGTCGGGGCGGTGGCCAGGAAGGCCCAGACCCCGGCCATGCTCGCGCCGACGTGCTCGACGAACAGCGCGTCCACGACGACCCAGACCACGACGGCGGTGACCAGGGCGAGGTAGCCGAGGGCGACGGGCGTGCGCAGCGCCGATATGAGGGGGCGGGTGTTCATGGGAGCCTCCGGGCGGTCGGTCGTCTCTTGGTGTGCTCCCCACGATGCCGTCCGGCCGTCGGCGCCCGCCTGAGTAGGGCTACTCATCTCGACGTCCGTCGCCCTGATTGAGTAGCCCTACTCAGGCGCGGACGCGGGGGCGGCGGCGACATTGGGGACATGAGCCATCGAGTCGTCTTCGCCGTCGTGTCCGCACTGCTGCTCGTGGTCGCCGTCGCGTTCAACGGGCTGCTGTTCTTCGGCATGCTCTTCGCCGGGGACAGCTGCGGCACCTCGGCCGGAACTCAGCTGTTCTGCGACGGCTCCGGCTGGGTGCTGCTGGCGCTGTTCGGGCCGTCGGTCACGCTGGCCGCCGCGGTGACCACGGTCGTGCTGGGCGCGACGCAGACCCGACGCCGCTGGACGTTCCTCGCGGCGGGCACCCTCGTCTACACGACCGGCCCCGCACTCGCCCTGTTCACCGTCTTCGCCTAGCGGACCGGGCCCGCGCCCAGGAAAGCGGCCCAGGCGGAGGGGGAGACGGCGAGCCGGGGGCCCGTCGGCGCCCGTCTTGGAGTCGCGGATGTGGACGGTGTGGGGGCAGGGGGCTATTTCGAGGCAGTGCCCGCCGCCGTCGCTGTGCGAGGACTTGCGCCAGGTGTAGGCGCTCTCCAGGCACTGGCCGCCGCTGTCGTTGCTGTAGCTCGACTTGAACCAACCTGCGGTGCTCGTCATGTCCGCTCTTTTTCTGCCAGCTTCCGGATGAGGCTCAGCGAGTCGTCCGAACTCAGCGCCTGAGTGCGGATCTTCGCATACCGATGAGTGAGGCGAGCGGCCTTTGCGGGATCGCTGACCAGCACACTTTCGTCCTCGATCTCCATGTAGACCAGGCGATGGTGCTCCTTGGTCTCCACCAGTTGCATGTCGCCGCGTGCGCCCGCGTGTCCGCCCCTCAACCCCCGCTCCGTCGGCAGAACTTGCAGCACGCTCACATTCTCCCGCTCCGCGTCCTGCGCGAGCGAGCACAATTGGTCGCGCAGGACGTCCCGGTCACCGAACGGCCGTCGCAGTGGTCTCATGAATACGCAAAGTGACCGGTCGAAGCCGGACTGGCTGCCGGAATCCGGCGTCCAACTCCGCAAGGCCGGTGTGCAGTTCGACGCGGTGCGGGTGGACGACGGGGCGTGGGGGCGGCGGCTCGCCGACCGGCTCGCGGAGATGACCGGGGGCGACCCGGGGCCGGTGATCGAGGTCGCCACCGGGCGGCGGTGCGTGTACTTCCTGGTGCCGGCCGGGAGTACCGACCACCTGCCCTGGCCTGCGGAGGTGACCCGGCTGACGTCGGTTCCGGCGCGGGAGTCGTTCATCCCGGTCCCCGCGCTGGACGACATGACCTGGCCGCTGTCGTGGCGCTACCGGCCCACCGCCCAGGGCCGTTTCGTCCACACGCGGTTGCTGCGGACCGCGCTTCACTCCCCGGAGTGAAATACGTCAACAATGCAAGAGGAAAAGGGGATTGTGACTTGCGCGTGGCACTTTGTGTGGCCCTAGAGTCACGACCAGACGAGATTGCCCCCGCGGTGCGCCAACACCCGGGGGCTCGACACCGGGAGCTACCACTCCGATGCGCATTCATCGTACGGCGCCCGTGCGCGCCTTCGCAGCCCTCTCCAAGTCCCTTTCCCGGGACCGGCGTCTGTCCTGGGGAGCGGTGGGCGTACTGGCGTACCTTCTGAGCCTTCCGAACGGCTGCTGGATCACCGAGCGCATCCTCGCCGAGCGGCGCCGGGAGGGGTGGATGTCGATCGCCGTGTCCCTGCGTGAGCTGGAGGAACGGCGGTATCTGCGGCGGGTGGTGCGACGGGATCCGGTGACGCGGCAGTACTCGACGGTCTGCGAGGTGTTCGAGCGGCCGTACGAATTCGCGACACCGCCGGGTGAAAGGCGAAAACTTCACCCGGTGGCGGCTTAGCCCCCAAGGAAAGGAACGTCGATGACTGCCACACTCAAGCGTCCCGAGGTGGTATACCGTCGGTATACTGTCCTCATGGCTGACACCACGATCAAGGTCGACCCCGCGGTTCGGGACCGTCTCCAGGAGCTGGCCCGGGAGCGCGGGATGAGCATGCGGGACTTCGTGGCGGAGCTGGCGGGGGCCACGCCCACCAAGGAAGAGCTGCGCAAGCGGTACGAGGAGACCAGGGCGTATGTCGAGGAGCACTTCCTCGGCCGGCCCTACACGGAAGCGGACGAGAAGGCCGGCGAGCAGTTGTGGGCGGACATCGAGTCGGGACGCATCGGAGAGGTCCAGTGACCGAGGGCGAGCGCTATCCGCTGCCCCGTGCCGTGATCTTCGACGACACGGCGGCCCTGGCGCTCGGCGCCGGGAACAGCATGGCTTCCCGGCTCGTCGTCGAGGCCGAGAAGGACCCCGCGCTGCGGGTCTACATCCCCGCGGTGAGTCTCGCGGCCGCCGAGCGGGAGCGGGCCGGTGTCGCCGAACACGTCGGCGCGCTGCCGTCCGTGAACATCGAGGGACTCGACTTCGCGGCGGTCACCGCGGTGGGCAAGCGGCTGCGGGCCGGACAAGGCGCGTCCGGACAAGGCGCGTCCGATCGTGAAAAGGACGAGGCCGACTGGAGCGGTGCCCATGTGCTGCACCTCGCCCTGCCGACCGTCGACTGGCCACGCGGCCGTCCTGTGCTGACCAGGACCCCCATGCGGTACCGGGGCACGGGTATCCGCACCATCCGCATCGTCGAGCAGAACTGACGGTGCTCGGCTGGGGCGTCCTTCCGTCGGCCGCCCCACCCGTCAGCTGAAGACGATCATCGAGCCCTGGGCCAGGCTGCGGGTCGCGGCCGCGTGCAGGCCCAGCCAGACGTGCCGTTCACGGGCGAACGGACTGGGATCGTACGGCGCCGGAACCGCCGGTTCCTCCAGGCCGGTCGGCGCGGCCGGTGGCTGCGGCGCGGCCGGCGGGTTCGCCGGGTCGATGCCGATCGAGGGGGCGACGTACTCCAGCTCCCGCAACAGGCTCTGCGAGGAGCCCAGCGGGCCGCCGCTGGCGAGGAGTTCGTCGCTGGAGAGCGGGTTCGGGAAGTCGACCGGGACGTAGGCGCCCGCGTGGTCGTAGTGCCAGACGAGGTGCGACTGCTGGGCCGTGGACTCGAACATCTCCAGGAGCTGCTCGTAGTCGCCGCCCAGGTCGTCCACCGGGGTCACCGGGAGGCCGCAGACCTGGAGCAGGTAGGCGCGGCGCAGGAAGTGCAGGGCGTCGTAGTCGAAGCCGGCCACCGGCGCGACCTCGCCGGACAGGCCCGGCATGTACTGGTAGACCGGAACCGGCGGCAGTCCGGCCTCGGCCAGCACCTTGTTGTATTGCGCGAGTTCGTCGGCGAACGGGTTGTCGGGGGTGTGGCACAACACGTCGACGAGTGGTACCAGCCAGAGGTCACAGGCCAAAGAGGGCTCCTCGTGTCAGCGCGTTCACAGCTCGTGTTCAGCTAGGTGGTCAGGGAAGAGTAATCGGTGCGGCGCCGGTCAGCTCCCCTCGTGCAGATCCCATACCCAGACCCCGCCGGTCCACTTACCGGGTTTCCCGGTCAGTGCCTCGACGGCCTGCCGCAGTTTGTCGTCGTTGGGCTGCGGGGCGACCACCAGGACGCCCGCCTTCCAGTACGCGAAGTCCTTCTTCGCCTGCGCCCGCCAGTTCTTGCCGATCACCGGCACCTTGCCGGAGTAGCGGACGTCCCGGAGCATGTTCGAGGTGAACCGCGGGGCGGCGCCGTAGATACCGGTACGGTCATCGCCGTAGGGGCCGTTGAAGTAGCCGCCGGGGATCTTGAAGCCGAGACCGGACGCCGTCTGCCAGTGCAGGGCCTCGGCATTGCCGGGATCGGGGAGCGGGACGGGAACCAGCGACTCGCCCTCGCCCACGTACGACTTCCACATCCCGCTCGTGATGAACACCGGGACGGCCTGCCGCTGCTCCGACTTCAACGGCGCGGGCAGGATCGGCAGCAGCGCGAGCGCCACGGCCAGCAGACCGAAGTACTGGGCGCCGACCCGCCGGGTGGCCAGCACCTTCTCCAGCGCCAGGGCGAGGAGGACTCCCAGTGCCGGGGCGCAGATCATCGCCACCCGGCCCTCGATGACCGACTCGAACAGGGGCAGCTTGCGGACCAGGGCCCACGGGCCCGGGTACACCGCCTCCGTGAGCGGGATGCGGACCTTCGGGCCCAGCGACAGCAGCGCGGCGGCCGCCGAGGTGAACGCCAGCGCCTTCACCAGCGGCCGCTCCCACAGCCGTACGACGATCCCGAGGACGAGCAGGAGCAGCGGCCAGCCGTAGAAGGCGTTCTGCTCGGTGGGGTTGAGGGAGAGCTCGTTGGCGCGGCCCGCGTTCCCGAAGAGCAGGGAGCGCTCGGCGAAGGCGAGCAGCGACAGCGGGCTGTTGCCGGCGTCGTCGCCGTGCAGCACGCTGTGGTAGCTCTGCGGGCCGCTGAACTGCCAGTACAGCGGGAAGGCGACGATCGGCAGACAGACCGCGCCCGCGATCAGCAGGCCCCGGCCCAGCGGGCGCCAGGCCTCCCGCGCCACTCGGGGCCGCACCGCCGCGTACGCGACGGCGAACAGCGCCATGCCCACCGCCGCCAGCAGGAACGGCTCCTCGCCCAGGAACACCTGGTAGGCCGCCATCAGCCCCAGCACGATCCCGTCCCGCCGCACCCGGGCGCCGGCCGCGAGCCGCAGGGCGCGGTCGATGATCAGCGGGATCATGAACAGGATCACGAAGTTGGGGTGTGCGTTGGCGTGGCTGACCATCGGCGGCGCGAACGCCGCGAGGGCCGCACCGGTGAAGGCCGCGCCCCGCTGCCGGACCACCCGCCGCACGATCAGCCAGTACCAGGCGACGGCGGTCGCGGCGAGCCCCAGCGCCATGCAGACGCTGAGCGAGACGGCCGGTCCGGCGAGCAGCGTGAGCGGGGCGAACGGGACGGAGACGCCCAGCATGACCGTGTTGGCCATCAGGTTGACGCCGTCCGGGAAGCCCTGGAGGTCGGAGAAGAACGGGTTGCGCAGGTGCGCGATGTTGTCCGCGGTCGCCGCGAAGAACCACTCCCACTGGTTCTGGTCCTGGAGGGAGTCGGTCAGATAGCGGTGGTCCGGGTCGAAGAAGCGGCCCGAGTAGAGGGCGACCGACAGGACCAGGAAGAGGACGGGGACCAGGAGATCGGCCGGACGCAGCCGGCGCACCCGCAGCCGGGCCAGGTCGGCGAGGACCTTCGGGTAGTCCAGCGGGCCGACCTTGGAGCCGGGCCGGTGGCTCCAGCGGACCGGGACCTCGGCGATCGGATGCCCGTCGCGGTGCAGGTGCTGGAGCACCTCGACGTCTATGCCCCAGCCGTCGAGCCGGGAGCCGGCGAACGCCTCGCGGGCCAGGTCGCCTTCGAACAGCTTGAATCCGCACTGGGTGTCGCGGATGCCGGGCACCGCGGTCGCGCGTATCAGCAGGTTCCCGGCGCGGCCCAGCAGCTCGCGCAGCCGGTGCTGGTGGTGGGCTATCTCCGCGCCCGGCACCGCGCGCGAGCCGATCGCCGCCGCGTTGCCCTCGCCGAGCGCCTTGTCCAGCCGCTCCAGCTCCTCGATCGGGGTCGCCAGATCGGCGTCGGTGACCAGCACCCGGGTTCCCCGGCTGGCCGCCACGCCCAGCCGCAGGGCGCTGCCCTTGCCGTGGTTGCGGTCGCTCGCGACCAGGCGCACCCGTGGATGGGCTAAGGCGGCGACCTCGCGGGTGCCGTCGGTCGACCCGTCGTCGGCGACGATCACCTCCCAGGTGCCGAAGCGGCTCTCGTTGTCGGCGAGGTAGCCGGTGACGGCGTCCAGGGTCGGACCGAGCCGCTCCTCCTCGTTGTACGCCGGGACGACGACGGAAAGGTCGACCTCCCCGGTGCCGACCGTCCCCGTGATCGCGGTCATCCGTTCTCCGCCAGTCGCTCGATGAGGGCGAGGGAGTGCGTGTTGTACGCGGCGACGATCCCCCGGGCGGTCTCCGCGTCCCGGCGGGACAGCGCGTCGACCAACTCGGTGTGCAGGGACCACAGATACCCGCGTAGATCGGGCAGCCGCCGTAGGTGCTGCACCGCGCACACCCAGGACTGGACGCGCAGCCGGTGCAGGAAGTCGCCGAGGTAGGGGTTGCCGAACAGGGCCGACAGCTCCCGCCAGAAGCGCAGGTCGTAGCCGATGAGGATGGTGAGGTCACCGGCGGTCGCGGCGCGCTGCGCCTCCTCGCCGCGCCGGCGGACCGCGGCCAGGGCGGCGGCGACGCGCGGGTCCTGGGGATCCTTGAAGGCGGGGTGCAGGCCCTCGGCCAGGGCCCGGAACATGCCGTCGGTGACCAGGCTGCGGGCCTCGATCATGCCCCGGTAGTCGGCCGGCCCGTACTCGGGGACCCGGAAGCCGCGGTGCTGGTCGGCGTCGAGGATGCCCTGCGCGGACAGGTCGACCAGCGCCTCGCGGACCGGCGTGGCGGAGACCCCGTACTGCTCGGCGATCTCCTTGACCGTGAACTCCCGGCCCGGCTGGAGCCGCCCGGCGAGCACCTCGTCACGGAGCGCGTCCGCGATCTGCTGGCGCAGGGTACTGCGGGTCACAGCGCCGTTGCCGGGCATCGTCGGGTGCCACTCCTCACGCGTACGGGTGACGTGCTCGCTTACATGTACATCTACGAGCACGCCACCTTACGCGTTCGGGTTGCCTCCGTAATCCTCCTGTATCGGTTCCCGCGGTGGTGCGGCCGATTACGCCGTGGCGTGTGGCGGATTACCCACGGTGTCCGTCCGGCTCAGCCGGTGTACTCGTCGGCCACGCCGAGTGCGGTGTCCAGCGCGGCGAGGCCCTCCTTCAGTTCGGCCTCGCCGATGTTGCAGGGCGGCACCACATGCGTCCGGTTCATGTTCACGAAGGGCCACAGGCCGTTCTTCTTCGCGGCGGCGGCGAACGCCGCCATCGGCGCGTTGGCCTCGCCGGCCGCGTTGTACGGCACCAGCGGCTCCCGGGTCTCCCGGTCCTTCACCAGCTCCAGCGCCCAGAACATGCCGACCCCGCGCACCTCGCCGACGCTCGGGTGCCGCTCGGCGAGCGCCGCGAGCGCGGGTCCCACGACCTCGGCGCCCAGCCGCTTCGCGTTCTCCACGACGCCCTCCTCCGCCATCACCTCGATGGTGGCGACGGCGGCGGCGCAGGCCAGCGGGTGCCCGGAGTAGGTCAGCCCGCCCGGGTAGGGCCGGCTGCCGAAGGTCTCGGCGATCCGCGCGCCGATGGCGACGCCGCCCAGCGGCACGTACCCGCTGTTCACGCCCTTGGCGAAGGTCATCAGGTCCGGCACGACCCCGGACAGGTCGGCGGCGAACCACTCACCGGTCCGGCCGAACCCGGCCATCACCTCGTCCAGCACGAAGACGATCCCGTACCTGTCGCAGATCTCCCGGACACCCGCCAGGTAACCGGGCGGCGGCACCATGATCCCGGCGGTCCCGGGCACGGTCTCCAGGATGATCGCGGCGATCGTCCCCGGCCCCTCGAACGCGATCGTGGTCTCCAGGTGCTCCAGCGCCCGCGCGGTCTCCTGCTCCTCCGTCTCCGCGTAGAAACGGGAACGGTAGAGGTAGGGCGCCCAGAAGTGCACGACCCCGGCCGCGCCGGAGTCGGACGGCCAGCGGCGCGGGTCGCCGGTGATGTTGACGGCCTGCTGGGTGCCGCCGTGGTACGAGCGGTAGGCGGAGAGCAGCTTCGGACGGCCCGTGTGCAGCCGGGCCATGCGCGTCGCGTGCTCGACGGCGTCGGCCCCGCCGTTGGTGAAGAAGATCTTGTCCAGGTCGCCGGGCGTGCGCTCGGCGATCAGCCGGGCCGCCTCCGACCGTGCCTCGACGGCGAACGCGGGCGCGAACGTCGTCATCCGCGCGGCCTGCTCCTGGATGGCGGCGACGACCTTCGGGTGCTGGTAGCCGATGTTGGTGAAGACGAGCCCGCTGCTGAAGTCCAGGTACCGGCGGCCGTCGTAGTCCCAGAAGTACGACCCTTCGGCACCGGCCACGGCCAGCGGGTCGATGAGGTCCTGCGCGGACCAGGAGTGGAACACGTGCGCACGGTCCGCGGCCTTGACGGCGGCGCCGGCCTGGGGCTGAGGCTGAGGGGTCATGGCCGGGAGCGTAGATGCGCCCGGCACGGGAGCGACATCGGCGACATGTTCCGTGGTCAGGGGTAATCCGCGACAGGTTGTCCACAGCCCGTGGGCGGCCCCGGCCGGGCGCCCGTTACGCAATCGTGGACACCGCGCCGCCCGGCCACCACGGCGGCCGGATTATTCTCGGCTCGATCACACATGTGGGGGAGAGGCGGATCTGCCATGGAGAAGCTGGGGCCGGGGGATCCGCAGCGCATCGGCGGCTACCGGCTGCTCGCGCGGCTGGGCGCGGGCGGCATGGGCCATGTGTACCTCGCCCGGTCGGAGCGCGGCCGTACCGCCGCGGTGAAACTGGTCCGGTCGGAGCTGGCCGAGCACGAGGAGTTCCGGGCGCGCTTCCGGCAGGAGGTGCGCAACGCCCAGCGGGTCGGCGGGTACTGGACCGCGCCCGTCCTGGACGCCGACACCGAGGCCGCGGTGCCCTGGGTGGCCACCGGCTATGTGGCCGGGCCGAGCCTCCAGCAGGTCGTCGAGCGCGACCACGGCCCGCTGCCCGACCGCTCGGTGCGCATCCTCGCGGCCGGACTGGCGCACGCGCTCGGCAACATCCACGCGGCCGGCATCGTCCACCGCGACCTCAAGCCGTCCAACGTGATGCTCACCATCGAGGGCCCCCGGGTCATCGACTTCGGCATCGCCCGCGCCCTGGAGACCATGCCCGGCGAGGGCCTCACCCGCACCGGCTCGCTCGTCGGCTCGCCCGGCTTCATGGCCCCCGAACAGGTGCGCGGCGACCGGATCACCCCGGCCTGCGACATCTTCTGCCTCGGCTCGGTGCTCGCCTACGCGGCCACCGGCCGGCTCCCCTTCGGTTCCACCGACGGCGGCGCCCACGCCCTGATGTTCCGCATAGCGCAGGACGAACCCGACCTCTCCGGCCTCCCCGAGGACATCGCCGACGTCGTCCGCGACTGCCTCCGCAAGGACCCGGCGACCCGGCCGTCCCTGGACTCGATCCTGCTGCGGATGGGCGCGGGCGACACGGTGGCGGACGGCCGGGCCCGCGACCCCTGGCTGCCCGGAGCCCTGGTGGCCCAGCTGGGCCGGCACGCCGTCGAACTGCTGGAGGTGGAGAACCCCACGCTGCACGGCTCCTTCGCGGCAACGCGGGGCTTCGACCAGGAAGCGCCGGCCACGACGTACCCGCACCCGTCCCACGGCACCGCCTCGCCCGAACACTCCACCGCCCACCCCGCCTACGGCTACCCCCAGCCGCACCCCCAGCCCCAGCCCGCGTTCCCGGCCCAGCCCTCCGGGCCGTACGACAACCCGTACACCGCGGTCGCCGCCCCGGCCCCCACCCAGCCGGTCCACACCCCGCCGCCCCCGTCCCTCTACGACCCCGCCGGCGACGAGCCCCGCCGCTCCCCCCGCTCCACCGCGCTCCTCGTCACCATCGCCCTGATCGTGATGCTCGCCGCGGGCGGCTCGGTGTACGCGCTGATGAACAGCGACGACGGCGACACCCGGGCGGACGGCGGCGGGTCCACCTCCGCCCCGTCGGTCTCCGCCCCCACCACGGCCGGTGAACCCGCGGCCACCGGGTCGGCCTCCGCCTCGGCCTCCCCGGACGGCACCGTCCCGTCCGCCTTCCTCGGCACCTGGACCACGGAGATCGACAACTCCACCGGCCACAACACCCGCGAACTCAGCATCCGCCAGGGTGCCGTGGGGGAGACCGTGCTGACCCTCGTGGCCGACGGCCCCGGCTACCACTGCGAGTTCGAGGCGAAGCTCGCCGAACGACCCTCCTCCTCGGGCCCGTTGGAGATAGGCCCGTCCACGGTCACCACCGGTGAGCCGCTGTCGTCCTGCACCGCAGGGGACGCCACCGAGGTGACCCTCCTGTCGGACGGCAGGATCCGGCGCGCGAAGCAGAACGGCGACGAGAGCCTGACCTACAGCAAGAGCTGAACTCGCCTTTCGCCAGCGCCAGTTGAACGTTCGGCGAACATCGGCCCGCGTGTCCGGATTGCCCCTTCGCGTCCCCGCCCCGCCCCTTACGGTGACCGCACCATCCGACTCCGGGGAGTGGCGGGGGCACCCACATGGAGTGGCTGAGCACGGAGAACATCGTCGCCGTCGGCACCGCGGTGGCCGGCATCGTCGCGTCGGCGGCCATCTTCTGGTTCGAGCGCCGGGTCCCGCGCCGCCGACGGATCGGCTACCGCGTGCAGATGGACAACCCGATCGGCGACGACATCCGTTCGGGCCGCATCGGCAGACGGCTCGGCCTCTTCGACGAGGCCCCGGACATGGCCGGTGCCACCCTCGTCCTGCTGCGGATCGAGAACGACGGCTCCCAGGGCATCGGCCGCGACGACTACACCAGCCCCGAAATACACGGCCTCACCGCGGTCTTCACCGACCGGACCGTCCGTGGCGTCTCGGTCACCCAGCCGACCGACAGCGACCACCTCATGCCGCACTTCACCCCCGACCGCGGCTTCGGCTACTCCGGCAACACCCTGCGCATCCCGCGCGTCCCGCTCAACGCGGGCGAGCACTTCAAGCTCCTGGTGCTGCTGTCCGGCGGTGACGTCGGCCGGGAGATCAGACTCATCGGCGGTCTCCAGGACGGCGAGGTGCACCCCAACCGCAGCGCCACCCCGGACGACGCGACGCCCCTGTTCAGCCGCGCCTCCCGGCTGATCAGCATCATGCTGACGCTCAGCGTCGTCACGCTCGCCACGATCGTCGTGGCCCGCGACGACGACCCGCCGCCGATGGGCTGCGCCAAGGGCTCGCTCCAGGTCTACGGCTCGACCGCCTTCGCCCCGGTGATGCGGGACGCGGCGGAGCAGTACGAGAAGGACTGCGCGGGCGCGTCGGTCACCGTGGACGCGCACGGCTCGACCGCCGGGATCAGGGACCTGGAGAGCGCCGGAGCGGCCTGGAAGAAGAACGGCTCCCCGCCGGACGTGGCCCTCTCGGACGGACCCAAGCCCACCGGCAGGCCCGAACTGAAGGAGAACCGGGTCGCGTTGGTGGTCTTCGCCCTTGTCGTGAACGACGGCGTCGGACTCGGGAACCTCGCCACGGCCGACGTACGGCGGCTGTACCGGGGCGAGATCACCAACTGGCGGCAGCTGGGCGGCCCCGACCTGCCGGTGCGGCTGGTCAGCAGGGACGCCAACTCCGGTACCCGGCAGGTCTTCCAGCGGCGGGTGCTGGGACGCGGCGAGATCGCCAACTCCTCCGTCGACTGCGTGCGCAAGGACGACCGGACGGCGCCGGTCGTCCGCTGCGAGCTGGACTCGACGGACCAGGTGCTGTCCGAGGTGGCCGCCCTGAAGGGCGCGGTCGGCTACGCCGAACTGAACGTGGCGGCCGGGGCGAAGGGCCTGCACGTGCTCGCCCTGGACCACGACGCCCCGTCCGTGGACGCGATCGAGAACGGCGACAGCCCCTACCCGTACCGCGAGATCGAGTACGCGTACACGTACGGGCAGCCGGCGGCCGGCTCGCTGGCGTCGAGCTTCCTGTCGTACGTCGTGCAGGGCGACGGCGAGGACGTGATCCGCACGCACGGCCACGTGCCCTGCTACACCCCGAAGGGCATGAAGCTGTGCGCGTGACCGGCCTGTGGGTCTGCCTGGTCTGCCTGGTTTTGCCTGGTCGGCGGGGTCGGCGGGGTCGGCGGGGTCGGCGGGGTCGGCGGGGTCGGCGGGGTCGGCGGGTCGGCGGGTCAGCGGGGGAACTCGATGCCGCAGGCGTGCCGGATGCCGTCCAGCGCGCGCAGGGTGGTGACCGACGCGTCCAGCGGCCGGAGCGCGGACTCCCGCCGGCCCTCCGCCACGCACCTCGCCACCTCCGCCGCCTCGAAGTGCAGTCCCTCGTGGCCGGTGCGCGGCTCCGTGTACGTCAGCGTGGTGCCGCCGCCCGCCGGGGTGAGGAGGACGTCGCCGGGCTGGTAGAAGGGGCCGGGCAGGGTCAGCGTGGCCCGGTTGCCCGCGATGGTCGCGGTGGTCGGGGTGTCGCTGAACAGCGTGGTGTGGACGACCGCCTGGCCGCCGTCACGGTCCCGCAGGACGGCGGAGAGCTGGCCGTTGACGCCGGCCGGGTGCGGCTGGCCGAAGGCCGAGATCCCGGCCGGCTCGCCCAGCACCCAGGTGGCCAGGGAGACCGGGTAGGTGCCGAGGTCGAGCAGCGGGCCGCCGGCCAGGTCGGCGCGCAGGATGCGGTGGCCGGCGTCGAAGTGCTCGCCGTGGTCGGCCAGCACGGTGTGGACGTCGCCGAGGACCCCGGAGCCGAGGATCTGCCGGACCACGTCGAACCGGGGCAGGAAGAAGGTCCACAGCGCCTCGGCGCAGAACAGCCCGCGCTCGGCGGCCAGCCCGGCCAGCTCCTCGGCCTGCGCCGCGTCGAGGGCCAGCGGCTTCTCCACGAGGGTGTGCTTGCCCGCCTCCAACGCCAGCCGGGCGCAGCCGAGATGGGCGGTGTGCTCGGTCGCCACGTAGACCACGTCGACGTCCGCCGCCGCGACCAGTTCCTCGTACGAGCCGTAGGAGGCCGGGATGCCGTGCCGGTCGGCGAACCCGGCGGCCCGGCCCGCGTCCCGGGAGGCGACGGCGGTGAACCGCTGCCGGGTGTGGTCCCGCACCGACCGGACGAACCGCTCGGCGATCCAGCCCGTGCCGAGCACGCCCCAGCGCAGCGCGGGCGCGTCCATCGGGTCCGGGGTGCGCGGGGCGGGCAGGGCGGACGGGAAGGCGGGGTGCGCGGACAACTCAGACCTCCGGGACCTGGACGGCGACCGTGCGGCCGCCGGCGTGCATGGACGTGATGACCGCCTCGGCGACCGCGGACGCCACCAGTCCGTCGTACGCGGTGGCCAGCGGCGCCGGCCGGCCCTCGGTGAGGGCGTCGACCCAGGCCTGGAGCTCCAGCCGGTAGGCGTCGGCGAACCGGGGCCGCCAGTCGGCCGGGTAGCCGGTGGCGCGAGTGCGGGCGGTGTCCGTGACCAGCCGGGCCGGGTCGGTCAGCGCCAGCGTGCCGTGCTCGCCGACGACCTCGCAGCGGATGTCGTACCCGTACCCGGCGTTGAGGAAGGTCTCCACGGTGGTCAGGGCGCCGTCGGCGGTGCGCAGCAGCATCACCTGCGGGTCGCGCAGCCCGGTCGCCGACGGGGTGGGCCGGGCCGCGTGCCAGCTGACCTCGGTGACGGGGGAGCCCAGCAGCCAGGGCACGGTGTCGAACTCGTGGATCGCCGACCCGGTGACGCTGAACTCGTCGGTGGCGCCGGGCGCGGCGGACACACCCCGGCTCACGCAGTGCACCAGGAGGGGGACACCGGCCGTACCGGCGGCGACGGCGGCCCTCAGCTCGGCGTACCCGGGGTCGAAGCGGCGCATGAAACCGAGGGAGACCAGGTCCGCGCGGTCCTCCCGGAGGACCCGCACGCACTCCGCCGTGGTCGGCGCGAGCGGCTTCTCGCACAGCACCGGCTTCCCGGCCCGTACGGCGGCGATCACCAGCTCCGCGTGCGTGCTGTCGTGCGAGGCGACGACGACCGCGTCGACCTCCGGGTCGGCGATCAGCGCGAGCGGGTCGTCGGTGGCCCGCGCCCCCGGCACCGCCGCCACCTCGGCGGCCCGCCCCTTGTCGAGGTCGGCGACCTGGGCGACCTCGGCGCCGGACACCCAGCGGTGCAGCGTGTTCACATGGTCGGCGCCCATGTTCCCGGCCCCGACGACCCCGATCCGTACGGGACTCACCCGACTCACCCGACTCACTTGGTTCACCTGGTTCATCCGAGGGTCACCCACGTCCCCTGCTCGGCGGAGCGGCTCATCGCGTCCAGGGCGGTGGCGCTGTGCACGGCGTCCTCCAGGGTCGCGCCGTGGGAGGTGCCCTCGGCGACGGAGCGCAGGAAGTTGCGGGCCTCGACGACCTTGAGGTCGTCGTAGCCCATGGCGTTGGCCGAGCCGGGCTGGAAGGCGCCGTACTCGCCGTGGCCGGGGCCGACGTACACCGTGCTGACCGGCTGGTCCTGGTACGAGGTGCCGCGGCTGACGCCCAGCTCGCCCATCCGCCGGTAGTCCCAGAAGACCGCGCCCCTGGTGCCGTGCACCTCGAAGCCGTAGTTGTTCTGCTCGCCGACCGAGACCCGGCAGGCCTCCAGGACGCCCCGGGCGCCCGACGCGAAGCGCAGCAGGCAGTTGACGTAGTCCTCGTTCTCGACCGGGCCCGGCTCGCCGCCGGTGGCCAGGGTGTGGCCCGCGGTGGCGCCGGCGGGCCGGGCGCGCTCGGGGATGAAGACGGCGGTGTCGGCGGCGAGCGAGGCGATGTCGCCGAGCAGGAAGCGGGCCAGGTCGACGCCGTGCGAGGCGAGGTCGCCGAGGACCCCTCCGCCGCCCCGGGCGCGCTCGTAGCGCCAGGTCAGCGCCCCGTCCGGGTGGGCCGCGTAGTCGCTGAAGAGCCGGATCCGGACATGGGTGACGGTGCCCAGCTCGCCGGAGGCGATCAGCTCACGGGCGTACGCGACGGCGGGTGCGTTGCGGTAGTTGAACCCGACCGTGCCCCGCACCCCGGCCTTGGCCACCGCCTCCGACACCGCCCGGGCGTCCTGCGCGGTCAGGCCGACCGGCTTCTCGATCCAGATGTGCTTGCCGGCCTCGGCCATCGCCACGCCGATCTCCCGGTGCAGGAAGTTCGGCGCGGTGATGCTGACCGCCCGGACCCGCGGGTCGGCGACGACCTCGCGCCAGTCCCGGGTGGTCGAGGCGAACCCGAACTGCGCCGCGGCCTCCTCGGCCCGCCCCGGCACCTCCTCGGCGACGGCGACCAGCTCCGGCCGCACGGACAGCTGCGGGAAGTGGTGCGCGACCCGCTGGTAGGCCTGGGTGTGCACCCGTCCCATCCAGCCGAATCCGACGACGGCCACGCCGAGCGTACTCACCATGGGGCTGCCCTTCTTTGGACCGTTCCAGAACTTGCCCGCCCACGATGCGGCGACACTTCGGCAGGTGTCAAGACATTCGGCCGTCTTTACAAAGCGACCGGGGCTGTGGAACGGTCCATGGATATGAGACGGTCCACACCATGAGTGCTCCGACCATCCGGGACGTCGCCGCGCGCGCCGGCGTGTCCAAGTCGCTGGTCTCCCTGGTGCTGCGCGGTGCGGACGGCGTCCGGGACGACAAGCGCCGGGCCGTGCTCGCCGCCGTCGAGGAGCTCGGCTACCGGCCCAACGCGGCCGCGCGCAGCCTCAGCGAGCGCCGCACCCGCACGGTCGGCGTCCTGCTGAACGACATGCGCAACCCCTGGTTCGTGGAACTCCTCGACGGCCTGAACCGGCGGCTGTACGACGCCGGGCTGCGCATGCTGCTGGCCGACGGCCACCTCAACCGGCGCCTCGGCGAGGACCTCACCCACACCTTCACCGAGCTGCGCGTGGACGGCCTGATCGCGGTCGGCACCCTGCCGGACCCCGGCGTGCTGCGCGCGGCGGCCGACCGCATCCCGACGGTCGTGGCCGGCACCCGGGAACCCGTCCTGCCGTCCGTGGACGTCGTCGCGAACGACGACGGGCTCGGCGCCCGGCTCGCCACCGAGCACCTCATCGGCCTGGGCCACCGGGACATCGCGCACATCGCCGGGCAGGGCGCGGTCGGCGAGCTGCGCCGGCGCAGCTTCGAGGCGACGATGCGGGAGCACGGGCTGGCCGGCTCGGCGGTGGTGGAGCGGGGCGACCTCACGGAGGAGGGCGGCTACCGCGCCACGGTCCGCCTCCTGAGCCGCCCGCGCCGCCCGACGGCCGTCTTCGCCGTCAACGACATGACCTGCGTGGGCGCCCTCTCCGCGGCCGAGGAGACGGGCCTGTCGGTCCCCCGCGACCTGTCCCTGGTCGGCTACGACAACACGTACCTCTCCCGGCTGCGCCACCTCTGGCTCACCACCGTCGACAACGCCAGCCACGAGGTCGGCCACCGCGCCGCCCAGCACCTCCTGGACCGCATGGCCGAGCCGGGACGGCCGGCCGAGCTGGACCTGGTGACCCCGTTCCTGGAGGCACGCGGCTCCACCACGACGCCGCCCCACTAGGGACTCGGCCAGACTAGGCGGGACTCGGCCGGACTCGGCGGGACCAGGCGGGACTCGGCGGGACCAGGCGGGACTCAGCCGGACTCAGCGGGGCTCCGGAGGTCGCTGCCGGGGCATGTTCGGGCGGGCGTTGACGCCCGGCGGCATCGGGAAGCGGCCGTTGAGATGGCTCGCCTCCGACCGCGGCCCCACCACCGCCGCGCCCTGGATCGCCAGCGGCGCCGACCCGGTCCGGAACTCCACCATCCAGTCGGCGGTCTCCGTGCGGACCAGCTCGGTCACGTCCTCCGAGAACCGGCGCAGCACCGCCAGGCACCGCTCGGTCGCCTCGCTCGCCGTGCCCTCCGCCGGCCCCAGCACCTCCCGCACGCTCTCCGACGCCCAGTCGAACTGGAGCCCCTGGAGGCGCCGCTGCACGGCCTGCGCGGTCGCCATGTCCCTTATCCAGCCGGACGTCACCCCGAAGAAGCGGTCGACGGCGAGGCAGGCCACCGCCAGCAGCAGCGCCAGATAGCCCCAGGGCGCCACCTCGCCGACCACCCCGGTGAGGTCGAGCAGCGGCAGCGCGGCGCCCAGCACCGCGCCCACGGCCGCCCCGCACCGCAGGACCCGCGCGCCGCGCCGCTTCCACACCCGGTCCGCCAGGTACCAGGACGCCGTCTCCAGCGCCCCGCGCTCCACCCACCGGTACAGCTCGTCGAGCCGCTCGGCCGGCTCGCCCCAGTCCCCGAGCGGGAACGCCCGCCCGGCCAGATCACCCGGCCGCAGTCCGGCCGCGCCCTCGCCCCGCCCGTCCTGAGGCGGTCCCTCGGGCTGCATCTCCGGCTGACCCACCCGGCACTCCCTACTGATGGATGCTGACGACGGGCACCCTTCCTACCGCCCAATGGGTGGCTAAGGCTCTGCTTTCTCCGCTTTTACGCCCTGAAGTGGGCCTTGATCAGGTATGGACCTATCGGGATTCTCACCCGAAAGAGTGGCGGGGCGATGGCTGCGTCAACCACGTAGGCTCATGCACAGCAGAGCGAGACGAAGGAGCTGATCGTGATCCCCGGTGGTGGCCAGCCCAACATGCAGCAGCTGCTCCAGCAGGCCCAGAAGATGCAGCAGGACCTGGCGCGGGCCCAGGAGGAGCTGGCGAACACGGAGGTCGACGGTCAGGCCGGCGGCGGTCTGGTGACGGCCACCGTGACCGGCGCGGGCGAGCTGCGCGCGCTGAAGATCGACCCGAAGGCGGTGGACCCGGAGGACACCGAGACCCTCGCCGACCTGGTCGTCGCGGCCGTCCAGGCGGCGAACGCGAACGCCCAGGCGCTCCAGTCCCAGAAGCTCGGCCCGCTGGCGCAGGGTCTGGGCGGCGGCACCGGCATCCCGGGCCTGCCGTTCTGATGTTCGTCACGGGCGCGTCACCCGTACCGCCTTCCTAGGACAGGCGGCAGCCAACTACGGTACGTACCGAAAGACTCCAGGAAGGGCAGTCCGTTGTACGAAGGCGTGGTCCAGGACCTCATCGACGAGCTGGGGCGACTGCCCGGCGTCGGTCCCAAGAGCGCGCAGCGGATCGCCTTCCACATCCTCCAGGCCGAGCCGACGGACGTACGGCGTCTCGCCCAGGCCCTCATGGAGGTGAAGGCGAAGGTCCGCTTCTGCGCGACCTGCGGCAACGTGGCACAGGAGGAGCTGTGCAACATCTGCCGTGACGCCCGCCGCGACGCGACGGTGATCTGCGTGGTGGAGGAGCCGAAGGACGTCGTCGCCGTCGAGCGCACCCGGGAGTTCCGCGGCCGCTACCACGTGCTGGGCGGCGCGATCAGCCCGATCGAGGGCGTGGGCCCCGACGACCTGCGGATCAGGGAACTCCTCGCCCGTCTGGCCGACGGCACGGTCACCGAGCTGATCCTGGCCACGGACCCCAATCTCGAAGGCGAGGCGACGGCCACGTACCTCGCCCGCATGATCAAACCCATGGGCCTGAAGGTCACCCGCCTGGCCAGCGGCCTCCCGGTGGGCGGCGACCTGGAATACGCGGACGAGGTCACCCTCGGCCGCGCCTTCGAGGGGAGACGACTCCTAGATGTCTGACGCCACACTGCACGCGACCGCGCCGGACCCCGACGACTTCTCGGTCCAGATCGCCGACCAGGTGGAGAGCTTCCTGGTGGCCGTCACCGAGGTGGCGAAGGGCGACGAGCCGGACTCCGCGGTGCCCTTCCTCCTGCTGGAGGTCTCCCAGCTCCTGCTGGCCGGCGGCCGTCTCGGCGCGCACGAGGACATCGTCCCCGACGAGCGCTACGAGCCGGACTCGGGTCCGGAGCCGGACGTGGACCAGCTCCGCGAGAACTTCGCGCGCCTGCTGGACCCCATCGACGTCTACTCCGAGGTCTTCGACCCCTACGAGCCGCGCAAGGCCCCCGTACCGGCCCGGCTCTCGGACGACCTGGCCGACATCGTCACCGACCTCCGCCACGGCATGGCCCACTACCGCGCGGGCCGCGTCACGGAGGCCCTGTGGTGGTGGCAGTTCTCCTACTTCTCCAACTGGGGCCCCACCGCCTCCGCGGTCCTGCGCGCCCTCCAGTCCATCCTCATCCACGTCCGCCTCAACCAGCCCCTCGAAGAACTCGACGGCCTCGACACCGACCAGGCCACGGTCGGCGACGAAACCCTCGAATTCGAAGCGGGCCAGGTCATGCAGCAGGAGATCGGCGGAGCCCTCGGCCTGGGACCGGTCAAGTAGCACGTCCACCGTCGCCCGCGAGGACCTGGCCTCCTTCGCTGGTCCCCGCCCCCGCCTCACAGCGTCCACGCGCCCTTCGTCATCGCTGTGAGGCCTCCGGTCAGGGCGAGGAGGAGCACGAGGCGGCGGGCGTGGTGTTCGGGCAGGCGGTCGGAGACGGCGCGGCCGATCAGGGCTCCGGCCACCAGGGCCGTACCCACCGCCGTCCACTCCGCCGGGCTCAGCGCCGGCACGCCGTTCGCCGTGACCGAGAAGGCGTTGACGACGACGCCGTAGAACTGGGCGTTGGGGACGAACTCCCGGATCGTCCAGCCCGCGTTGAGCGCGTAGAGGGAGACCGCAGGGCCGCCGACGCCCGCCGCGGAGTTCATGAAGCCGCCCGCCGCGCCCGCCGTCAGCGCGCCCGCCCGGCCGCGCAGGGCCGGCAGCCGCGCGCCTCGCATGACGAGGAGGACGGCGGCCGTGACGAGGGCACCCATCAGCAGCAGGAGCCACGGCTGCGGGAGCCGCCGGGTGACCCAGGTGCCCGCCGGGACCGTGCAGGCCGCCGCCGCGCAGAGGGGGACCATCGCCGCCGGACGGACCCGGCGGCGACCGCCCGCCAGGCCCACCACGCTGATCGCGCCGGCCGCGCAGTTCGCGAGGGCGACCCCGGTGGCCGGACCGAGGAGCAGGATCAGCGCCGGTACGGCTACCAGGGCGAAGCCCATCCCCGTCAGCCACTGCACACTCGCACCGAGCAGCACGATCCCGGTCAGGGGTATCAACGTCGTCGTCATGCTGCAACTGGCTACACCAGTGACGGCCGCCAGTCGGGCGGCCCGACTGTGAGGCAGGGCACTTTTCCGCGTGGCCGCCCGTTCCCTGGGCAGGTTCCGGCTGCGAGCACGGAGTCCGGACCAGTCTCACCATGCGGGAGCAGGCCGGTGGATTTCGGACGCTCGTTAAACTGAGCCGACACAAACGAACCGAGCGAGGAGCGCACGTGGGCCTTGTCGTGCAGAAGTACGGAGGCTCCTCCGTAGCCGATGCCGAGGGCATCAAGCGCGTCGCCAAGCGGATCGTGGAAGCGAAGAAGAACGGCAACCAGGTGGTTGTCGTCGTTTCCGCGATGGGCGACACGACGGACGAGCTGATCGATCTCGCCGAGCAGGTATCCCCGATGCCTGCCGGGCGTGAGTTCGACATGCTGCTGACCGCCGGAGAGCGTATCTCCATGGCACTGCTGGCCATGGCGATCAAAAACCTGGGCCACGAGGCCCAGTCGTTCACCGGCAGCCAGGCAGGCGTCATCACCGACTCGGTCCACAACAAAGCCCGGATCATCGACGTCACGCCGGGGCGGATCAGGACCGCGCTGGACGAGGGCAACATCGCCATCGTCGCCGGCTTCCAGGGCGTCAGCGCGGACAAGAAGGACATCACCACGCTGGGACGCGGCGGGTCCGACACGACCGCCGTCGCCCTCGCCGCCGCGCTCGACGCCGAGGTCTGCGAGATCTACACCGACGTCGACGGTGTGTTCACCGCCGACCCGCGCGTGGTGAAGAAGGCGCGGAAGATCGACTGGATCTCCTTCGAGGACATGCTGGAGCTCGCCGCCTCCGGTTCCAAGGTGCTGCTCCACCGCTGTGTGGAGTACGCGCGCCGCTACAACATCCCGATCCACGTCCGCTCCAGCTTCAGCGGACTGCAGGGCACGTGGGTCAGCAGCAAGCCGATTGGGGACAAGAAGGTGGAGCAGGCCATCATCTCCGGTGTCGCACACGACACCTCCGAGGCCAAGATCACGGTCGTCGGCGTGCCGGACAAGCCGGGTGAGGCCGCCGCCATCTTCCGGACCATCGCCGACGCCGCGATCAACATCGACATGGTCGTGCAGAACGTGTCCGCCGCCGCCACCGGCCTGACGGACATCTCCTTCACGCTCCCGAAGACCGAGGGCCGTAAGGCGATCGACGCGCTGGAGCGCAACCGCTCCGGCATCGGCTTCGACTCGCTGCGCTACGACGACCAGATCGGCAAGATCTCGCTGGTCGGCGCGGGCATGAAGACCAACCCGGGCGTCACCGCCTCCTTCTTCGAGGCGCTGTCCGACGCGGGCGTGAACATCGAGCTGATCTCGACCTCCGAGATCCGCATCTCGGTCGTCACCCGCGCCGACGACGTCCCGGAGGCCGTGCGCGCCGTGCACTCCGCCTTCGGCCTCGACTCCGACAGCGACGAGGCCGTCGTCTACGGGGGTACGGGCCGCTGATGGCACCGACCGGCAAGCCGGCGCTCGCGGTCGTGGGAGCGACCGGGGCCGTCGGCTCGGTCATGCTCCGGATCCTGTCCCAGCGGGCGGACGTCTGGGGCGAGATCCGCCTGCTCGCCTCCCCGCGCTCGGCCGGCCGCAAGCTGGCCGTGCGCGGGCAGGAGGTCGAGGTGGTGGCGCTGTCGGAGGAGGCCTTCGACGGCATCGACGTCGCGATGTTCGACGTCCCCGACGACGTCGCCGCGCACTGGGCGCCGGTCGCGGCGGCCCGCGGCGCGGTCGTCGTCGACAACTCCGGCGCCTTCCGGATGGACCCCCGGGTGCCGCTGGTCGTCCCCGAGGTCAACCCGCACTGCGCCCGCAACCGCCCGCGCGGGATCATCGCCAACCCCAACTGCACCACCCTGTCGATGATCGTCGCCCTGGGCGCGCTGCACGCCGAGTTCGGGCTGCGCGAGCTGGTGGTCTCCTCCTACCAGGCGGTGAGCGGGGCCGGGCGGGCCGGCGTGGAGACACTGCGCGCCCAGCTCTCCCTGGTCGCCGGCACGGAGCTGGGCACCCACCCCGGTGACGTGCGGCGGGCGGTCGGCGACCGCACCGGGCCGTTCCCTGAGCCGGTCGCGCTGAACGTCGTACCGTGGGCCGGTTCGCTGCGCGAGGACGGCTGGTCGTCGGAGGAGATGAAGGTGCGGGACGAGTCCCGCAAGATCCTCGGACTGCCGAAGCTGCCGGTCGCGGTCACCTGCGTCCGGGTCCCGGTCGTCACCACGCACTCCCTGACCGTGCACGCCCGCTTCCAGGCCGCGGTCACGGTCGACAAGGCCCGGGAGATCCTCGACACGGCCCCGGGCGTCGTCCTCTTCGACAACCCGGCCGCCGGGGAGTTCCCGACCCCGGCCGACGTCGTCGGCACCGATCCGACCTGGGTCGGACGGGTGCGGCGGGCGCTCGACGACCCGACCGCGCTCGAACTGTTCGTCTGCGGGGACAACCTCCGCAAGGGCGCCGCGCTGAACACCGCCCAGATCGCCGAGCTGGTCGCCGCCGAACTGACCGGCCGTTCAGGAATCGCGGAGTTTGTGTGAACAGCCGGTGTACACGGTAAATGCCCAGGCCGGACGCGGGTTCGTCGGTAGGATCTCCGTAAGGAATGTGGTCCGGAGCATGGTCCGGACCTCTTGAATCCCGAGCCCTCGGCGTTCGAAGATTTTCCTCCCCGTCCTCCGCAACCACGCGGACGGCGGGGAGCGTCTTTGCGAGCGCGCTCTTACGGGGCGCTTACGCGACCGGCCTCCGGGCCGTGGGGCGCATGATCCTGGCGTGGGGACGCCGTGATCGGGGCGTGGGGACGCCCGTTCATATGGGACACAGGGGAAGAGCGGGACGCATGACGGCATTCGAGGCACCCTCCGGTGTGCTGCCGCCGGACGCGCGACGAGCGGTGCCGACCGTGCCGGCCGGCCCACCCGGCATGCCCGACACAAAAGTGACGCGCGGCACGTACAACCCCGGCGGGGGTGAACGTGTCCAACTGGCGTGGCAGAGGTACTCGAACTCACTGCGCCGCGCGGCGCGACGGCCCTGCGGCCGCCCCGCGCCGGCCTGCGCTCCCGGATGCCCGGCACGGCCGGCGGCATGCCGGTGATCGCGCCCATGCCCGCGGCGCGGCCCACCCGCGTACCCAGCCAGCGCGACGGCGCCGACGAGACGGTGGCCGCCGGCACCACCGTCGACCACCTCACCGAGACGTACCGGGCGCACTACCGCTCGCTCCTCGGCCTCGCCGCCCTGCTCCTCGACGACACCGCCTCCTGCGAGGACGTCGTGCAGGAGGCGTTCATCCGCGTCCACTCCGCCCGCAAGCGTGTCCGCGACCCGGAGAAGACCCTGGCGTACCTGCGCCAGACCGTCGTCAACCTCTCCCGCTCCGCGCTGCGCCGCCGGATACTCGGCCTCAAGCTCCTCTCCAAGCCCATGCCCGACATGGCGAGCGCGGAGGAGGGCGCCTACGACCAGCTGGAGCGGCGCGACCTCATCAAGGCGATGAAGGGCCTGCAACGCCGCCAGCGCGAGGTCCTGGTGCTGCGCTACTTCGCCGACATGACCGAGGCCCAGGTCGCCGAGACGCTCGGCATCTCGCTGGGCTCGGTGAAGGCGTACGGCTCGCGGGGCATCGCCGCCCTGCGCGTGGCGATGGAGTCGACGGTATGACGGACAGCCCCGAGGGAGGCGGCTCGCATGACCGCCACGAGCCCTACGCTTGGCACGAGCCGATGCGCGACGACGACCCCGGTCGCGCGGATGTTCCGGCACGGGACCACGAGAACGAGCACACGCAATCGCACGCTGGGAACGGAACTGTGAACCACGGCCCCGAAGAAAAGGGCCCCGAGGGGCTCGGGAGCGGGCACGGCCCCGACTCCGGGCCCGGCGCCGCCGGCCCGGAGACCCAGGGCGGCTCCGAGGGACCGGACAGCCTTGAGGGGCCCGACAGCCTTGAGAGGCCGGGCGGCTCCGAGGACCCGGACGGCCCGGAGACCGGGAGCGTCGCCCCGGAGACCCGGAGCGTCGGCCTGGAGACCGGGAGCGTCGCCCCGGAGACCGGGAGCGAGGCTGAAGGCCCGCGCGGCACCGACGAACCGACCGGCACCGACGGGCCGACCGGCACCGCGGGGCTGCGCGACCTCGGCCGCGAAGATCTGGACGGCCGCGAAGGTCTCGGCGGTCTGGAAGGTCGCGACGGTCTCGGCGGTCTCGGCGGTCTGGACGGGCTCGAAGGCCTCGACGGGCTCGACGGTGTGCACGCGCTGGACGGGCTCGGTACGGACGAGATGGCGTTGCGGCGGCTGCTGCACTCCGCCGTCGACGACCTCGCACCGCGCGACGGCAGCCTCGACCACCTGCGCCGCGCGGTGCCCGCCCGCCGGGCCCGCAAGCGGCAGGCCGCCGTCGGCATGGCCGCCGCCGCGCTGTTCATCGGCACCGCGATCCCCGCGCTCGTGCACGTCTCCAACTCCGGCGGCACCGACCCCAACACCTCCATGGCCGGCCAGGCCTCCCAGGCCCAGGGCGGCGCCACCGGCGGCAAGAACCCGGACGGCGGCGCCGGCACCGCCGGCGGCTCCGGCGGCCAGAGCGCCACCGACCAGAGCACCGGCGGCGGCAAGGCCGGCGGCAAGAGCGAGAGCACCGGGACCGGCGACGGCACCAAGGTCGTCCCCACCGCCAGTGCCGCCGGCAGCGCCCCCGTCTGCACCTCGGCCCAGCTCGGCACCCCGACCTCCACCGTCGACGCCCCCGACTCGGCCGGCGTCGTCTACGGCACCTTCCGCGTCGTGAACGTCTCCGCGGCCAGCTGCACGGTCGGCGGCCCCGGCAGCGTGGGCCTGCTCGCGCAGGGCGCGGCCGACGCCACCAAGGTCAGCGCCGTCCGGCACGTCTCGGGGGACGCGGCGGCCGGACTGCCCGACCCCGCCACCGAGCTGACCGGTCTGGTCCTGGCGCCCGGCGCGGCCTACGAGGAGAAGTTCGGCTTCGTGCCCTCGGCGGCCTGCCCGACCAGCGGTTCCGGCACCGGTTCCACCGACACCGGCGGCACCACGGCCTCCCCGAGCCCCTCGGACGACGCGAGCACCAGCACGGGGACGACCAGTACCGGCTCGGAGGGCGTCACCACCCAGTTGCTCACCGAGGACGGCACGGCCGACGGCAGCATCGCCGTCTCGTACACCCCGGAGGCGGGTTCCCCGACCGGCTCGGCGACGGTGACCGACGCGTGTGCCGGGACGGTCTACTGGACCGGGGTCCTGGCGGCGCAGTGACCGCGGCGGCGGTCAGATCCCGACGGGCTCTTCCTCCGGGACGATCCCCAGGGCCGCGTCCCGCTCGAACTCCACCTCGCGGCGCAGCAGCCGGAACCACATGAACACCACGAACCCCGCGAACACGAACCACTCACCGGTGTAGCCGAGGTTCTGGAACGCCTTCAGGTCGAGTCCGGAGTTGTCCGGCGCGGTCGCCGGCACGGCCGTCATCCCCGAGTCGGCCTTGTCCAGGGTGATCCAGGCGTCGTACACCCGGTACGGCACCAGGTTGACCAGTGAGGCCGAGCTGATCGCCGCCGTCTGCCCGGACGGCAGCCCGCCCGTGGAGCTGACGCCGTTGTCCCCGGGCGTCTCGTTGGCCTGGAGCGCGCCGGTGACGGTGACCTCGCCGGCGGGCGCGGCGGGCGCCTTCGCCGCGTCGGCCCGGCCGGGCAGCCAGCCGCGCACCACGGGCAGGGCCCTGCCGGAGTCGGTGCGCAGCATGGTCAGGACGTAGAAGCCGTCCTTGCCGTCGAGCTGACGGTCCGGCACCAGCAGCTGCTTGTCGTACCGGCCGGTGACGGTGGCCCGCTTGCCCGAGGTGCCCTGGTCGACCGGGAGCAGGTCGGCCAGCGGCCGGGGCGCCTCCGTCTTCGCTTCCTGGACCTGCTCGGTCGCCTCGTGGTGGCTCTCCACCCGGGCCTCGAACCGGCTCAGCTGCCACGACCCCATGAAGATGCAGAACGGGATGGCGAGCAGCACGAAGACGTTGATGCCCCACCAGCGGGGTGTCAGCAGGAAGCGGTACACGCCGTCCACGGTACGGGGCGCTTTGCGGGTGGTTCGGGGTGGGGTGCGCAAAGTTATCCACAGGCTGGGGGTACCTGCCAGCGCGTTGTGGGCCGAGCCAGGCACTATGGGGCCATGACTGCGGCCATGAGTGAGAGCGACATGCCGGACTGGGAGAAGAGGTTCCGCGCCCCGCGGGTCTCCCTGCCGGACTGGGCGGAGGACGCCCCCGACCGTTCCCTGTTCGTGTCGAACGCGACGGGGACGTACGAGCTGTACGCCTGGGACCGCGCGAGCGGGGAGCAGCGCCAGGCGACGAACCGGCCGAACGGCACGACGGACGGGCTGCTCTCCCCGGACGGCGCGTGGATCTGGTGGTTCGACGACAAGGACGGCGACGAGTTCGGCGTCTGGCGCCGGCAGCCCTTCGCGGGCGGCCCGGACGAGGAGGCGACGCCCGGCCTGGAGCCGTCGTACCCCTCCGGCCTGGCGCTGGGCCGGGACGGCCGGACGGCGGTCGTGGGCCGGTCCACGGACGACGAGGGTACGACGATCCACCTGGCCAGAGCGGGTCAGAAGCCGCTGGAGATCTACCGCCACCACGAGTCCGCGGGGGTCGGCGACCTCTCCCACGACGGCTCGCTGATCGCGATCGAGCACACCGAGCACGGCGACGCGATGCACTCGGCGCTGCGCGTGGTCCGCCCGGACGGCTCGACGGTCGCGGAGCTGGACGACACCAGGGGCGGCGAGGAGGAGCTGGGCCTGGAGGTGCTGGGCTTCGCCCCGGTCGAGGGCGACCCGCGGCTGCTCATCGGGCACCAGCGGCGCGGCCGTTGGGAACCGCTGGTCTGGGACGTCGTCTCCGGGGAGCAGACCGAGCTGACCCTGGACCTGCCCGGTGACGTGGGCGCGGAGTGGTACCCGGACGGCAGCGCCCTGCTCATCGTCCACAGCCACAGGGCCCGCAGCGACCTCTACCGCTACGACCTGGCCACGGGCGGGCTGACCGCGATCCCCACCCCGGCCGGTTCCGTCTCCGGTGCCACGGCCCGGCCCGACGGCACCGTCGAGTACCTGTGGTCCTCGGCCGCCGAGCCGCCCGTGGTCCGCTCCACGACGGGCGGGATCGTCCTCGACCCGCCCGGCATGAAGTGCCCGCCGTCCGTCCCCGTCTCGGACGCGTGGGTGGAGGGCCCCGGCGGGGTCATCCACGCCCTGATCCAGAAGCCGGCGGGCGCGACCGGTCCGCTGCCGACCGTCTTCGACCTGCACGGCGGCCCGACCTGGCACGACAGCGACAGCTTCGCGGCGGGCCCGGCGGCCTGGGTGGACCACGGCTACGCGGTGGTCCGCATCAACTACCGGGGCTCCACGGGCTACGGCCGCGCCTGGACGGACGCGCTGAAGCACCGGGTCGGCCTGATCGAGCTGGAGGACGTGGCGGCGGTCCGCGACTGGGCGATCGAGTCCGGCCTCGCCGACCCCGACCGCCTGGTCCTCACCGGCGGCTCCTGGGGCGGCTACCTGACCCTCCTCGGCCTCGGCACCCAGCCGGACGCCTGGTCGGTGGGGATCGCCGTGGTCCCGGTCGCCGACTACGTCACGGCGTACCACGACGAGATGGAGTCGCTGAAGGCGATGGACCGCACGCTGCTGGGCGGCACCCCGGAGGAGGTCCCCGACCGCTTCGCCGCGTCCTCCCCGCTGACGTACGTCGACGACGTGAAGGCTCCGGTCTACCTCTCGGCCGGCCTCAACGACCCCCGCTGCCCCATCCGCCAGATCGACAACTACGTCGACCGCCTCGCGGCCCGCTCCGCCGTCCACGAGGTCTACCGCTACGACGCCGGCCACGGCTCCCTGGTCGTGGACGAACGCATCAAGCAGCTCGGACTGGAGATGGAGTTCGCGGAGCGCCACCTGAAGGGAGCGCCGGCGGAAGCGCTGTAGAAGCGTCCCGGACCCCGCCGCTCAACCGACCGAGTCGGCGGGGTGGGTCGGCGGCACCCGGCCCGACAGCTCCGCCAGCCCCCTGCGCGTGGCTGCCACCACGGCCCGGTCGCCGTCCCGCAGCACGAGGTCCCCGGCGGCGACCCCCGGCCGGCCCTCGATCGCCAGCACCCGCCAGGCTCCCGCCCGGAACGCCCCGTCCACCGTCCGCCCCTCCAGCTGCGGATGGCCGCCCACCTCCACCACCGCCACCAGCAGCACCTTCCGCTCCACCGGGACCGCCCCGAGGATCTGCCGCCCCAGCATCGCCCCCGCGAAGGACGGCGCCGCCAGATACGACACGCTCCGGCTCCGCGTGATCGCGTGCGGATGCGCGGCCCGCAGCGTCCGGTACACGGCCGTCGCGAAGTCGTCGTCGTACAGCCGCAGCACCGCCTTCAGGTCCGGCCGCACGGACCGCGCGTACAGCACGGCCTCCAGGTTCGTGGTGTCCGCGCTGGTCACCGCGAGCAGCGCGTGCGCCCGGTGGATCTTCGCGGCCTCCAGGACCCCTTCCTGGGTGACGTCCCCGAGCACCACCGGCACCCGCAGCCGCCGCGCCACCGCCAGCCCGCGCGCCTCGGGGTCGGACTCGACGCACACCACGGGGACATGCAGCTCCCGCAGCCGCGTCAGCACCCGTGTGCCGATCTTCCCCAGCCCGAGCAGCACGACGTGCCCGCCCAGCCCCCGGGGCGGCTTCCGCAGCGCGGACGCGGTCCGGAAGGTCCCCAGCGCCTCCAGCACCGCCGCCAGCAGCACCGGCAGCAACAGCAGGCCCATCAGCGCGGACAGCAACTGAAGGATCTGCCGCGCAGGCGAGGCCCCCGTCGCGGGATCGTCGATGGCGAACAGATCGAGGAGCGTGTAGTAGAAGGCCCGTAGCGGATGGATGCCCGTCACCACCGACAACGCGATCGCCAGCGCGACCACGCACCCCACGAGCCCGGCCAGCGACCACCGCAGCCGCCGCGAGAACAGCGAGGCGAGCGGCGGTACGACACCGCCCCGGCGGCCGTTCGGCGAGACCGCCCCCGTGGACGTCGACACCTGCTCCAGCACCAGCACGCCCCGCTCGCCCGCGGCACGTACCTCCGCGTCGTCCGGCAGCAGTCGCGGCCCGTGCTCGCCGCCGCCCCCGGCCGGTTCGGGACCGTTGTTGTCGTTGTTCACCGAGAGCAGCGCCAGCGCGCACAGCCCCCGGCCGGGGCCGTCCTGCCGGGGCACGGTCCCGGCAGGCGGCCGTTCCACCGCCCGCAGCACCAGTCCGTCGGTCTGGATCACCTTGCCGTTCCCGGCGAGCGAGGTGGCCGCGAGCGCGGGCGCGGCGGTGTCGGCGTCGGAGAGCACGGTCGTGGAGGTGTCGCCCCCGCCGCCGTCCGCGTCGCCGTCCGTGCCGCCGATCGCCAACGCGGCCGCCTGGTCGAGGAGTTCCTCGATGTGCTGGCCCAACCGCCGGTTGTACAGGCGCAGCACCAGGCGCAGTCGCGGGTTCAGCCGGCGCGCGGTCAGGGCGGCCCGGATGTTGGTCTCGTCGTCGTCGTACACCAGCGCCAGCGCGGCGGCCCGCTCCACGCCCGCGTCGGCGAGCACCGCCTCGGTGGCCTCGACGGCCTCCAACACCCGCTCCCCGCGCGGGCCTTCCCCGACGGCCGGACCGCTGCCGCCCGCGCCGCCGGCCGCACCCTGGCCACCGGTACCGTTGGCCCGCCCGACGGCGGCGCTGACCACCCGGTCGAACAGCGCGGCCGACGCGGCCCGGGCCCGTCCGACCACCGGCGGCCTGGCGATACGTATGTTCGGCGGTACGACGAGGGTGACCTGCTCGCCGTACACCGTGCGCAACTCGGCGGCCAGCCGGTGCGCGAGACCGTCGTCCCCGCACACGACCATGTGCGCCGGCCCGGCGCCACCCTGATTCGGAACGCTCCCCACGAGGGAAAAGACTGCCTCAACGGGACGCATGGTTCCAGCAACGAAGTGAACAGCCGCCCCTGACCGGCCGTAGGGAGGGGGAGGGAGCATCATCCCGGATCTGACCGAAGTGCCGGAGGTATCCGACCCGTGGCCATCATCGAGAAAGCCGCCGCCCAGCCCGGGCCGGCTCCCCACGACGAGCCCCCGGGCCGTTTTGACCAGGAGGGCTGGCACCTCAACTCGCCGCTGGCCCTGACCCTGTTGCTGCTCCTGGTGGTGGTCTTCCAGGGCCCGGTGCGCGGCGTGCTGGCGAAGCCGGTGATGCAGAGCTGGATGACGGTGTTCGTGGCCGTGGTCGTCCAGGCGCTGCCCTTCCTCGTCCTCGGCGTGCTCCTGTCCGCGGCGATCGCGGTCTTCGTCCCGCCCGCCTTCTTCGCCCGCGCCCTGCCCAGCCGCCCCGCCCTGGCCGTACCGGTCGCGGGCCTGGCCGGGGTGGTGCTCCCGGGCTGCGAGTGCGCGTCCGTCCCGGTGGCCGGCGCCCTGGTCCGCCGGGGCGTGACCCCGGCCGCGGCCATCGCCTTCCTGCTCTCCGCGCCCGCGATCAACCCGATCGTGCTCACGGCGACGGCGGTGGCGTTCCCGCGCGACCCCGAGATGGTGCTGGCACGGTTCGCGGGCAGCCTGCTGGTGGCGTGCGTGATGGGCTGGCTGTGGCAGCGGCTCGGCCGCACCGACTGGCTGCGCCCGCCGGCCCACGCGCACCACGAGGGGGAGACGAAGGCGGAGGCGTTCTGGTCCTCGGTCCGGCACGACACCATGCACGCGGGCGGCTTCCTGGTGCTCGGCGCGATGGCGGCGGCGACCCTGAAGGCGGTGGCCCCGGCGGAGTGGCTGCGCACGGCGGCCGGCAACGAGGCGGTCGCGATCCTCGCCCTGTCGGTCCTGGCGGTGCTCCTGTCCATCTGCTCGGAGGCGGACGCGTTCGTGGCGGCCTCCCTGACCCAGTTCTCGCTCACCGCGAAACTGGCCTTCCTGATCGTGGGCCCGATGATCGACCTCAAGCTCTTCGCGATGCAGGCGGGCACCTTCGGCCGCGGGTTCGCCCTGCGGTTCGCCCCGGCCACCTTCGCCGCCGCGATCGCGGGCGCGGTCCTGACCGGGGCGGTGCTGCTGTGAACCGGCAGGCACAGGCGGCGGTGATGTTCCTGGTCGGGGCGGCCCTGCTGCACGCGGGCGGCACCGATCTCTACCTGCGCTACGTCAAGGCGGGCCTGCGCCCGCTGGTCCTGGCGGCGGGCGTGGTGCTGATCGTGTCGGCGCTGATGACGGCCTGGTACGAGTGGCGCGCCCGCAACCGAGCCAGAGCCCTACGGACCGACGCCCCCCAAGCCCACGACGGCCCCCACACCCACGACGCCCCCCACGCCCCGCACGCCCACACCGGTGCGGAAGCCCACCCCCACCCCGAGCCGCGTATCTCCTGGCTCCTGGTCCTCCCCCTCCTCGCCCTGATCCTCGTCGCCCCGCCCGCCCTCGGCTCCTACAGCGCGATGCGCGCCGGCACGGCCCTGCAACAGCCTTACGGCTACCTGAAGTTGCCGGCCTCCGACCCGATGCCGCTCAACCTGGTCGACTACGCGGGGCGCGCGGTGTACGACCACGGCCGCTCGTTCCGGGGCCACAGCGTCCGCATCACCGGCTTCGTCGCCCTGGACGCCAAGGGCACCCCGTACCTCGTCCGCATGGCCCTCAACTGCTGCGCGGCGGACGCCCAGCCGGTGAAGGTGGCCCTCACCGGCAAGATCCCCCCGGTGCTCCAGCCGGACGCCTGGCTCCAGGTGACCGGAACCTACACCCCCCAGCAGACCCGGGACCCGGTCAACAACGGGCCCATCCCCTACCTCCAGGTCACCACCGCCAAGCCGGTCCCGACCCCGTCCGACCCGTACGACGAGACCTTGAACAACTGACGCCGCGGAGATGCAAGGGGGCCGGGCGGGTCCGGCCGGACCCGCCCGGCCCCCTTGCAGGCCAGGGTCCTCGGTCAGGCCCGTTCCACCGCGTCCCTGTCGTCGGCCAGGTCCTGTTCCTGGGCCTCCAGCGGGGTTTCCTGCTCCGGGAGGGGGAGCGGGGTGCCGGCCGCGACGGGAGCGGGGGACGGGGCGGTGCGGGCGGTGCGGGCGAGGCGGCGGGCCAGAGGCTCGGTGTAGCGGGCGGTGAGCGGGCCGATGATCACGAGGATCAGGACGTACGCGGTGGCCAGCGGGCCCAGGGAGGGCTCGATACCGGCCGACACCGCGAGACCGGCGATGACGATCGAGAACTCGCCGCGGGCGACCAGTGTGCCGCCGGCCCGCCAGCGGCCCTTCGACGAGATCCCGGCGCGCTTGGCGGCCCAGTACCCGGTCGCGATCTTCGTCAGCGCGGTGACGACCGCGAGCGCGAGCGCGGGCGCCAGCACCGGCGGAATGCTCGACGGGTCGGTGTGCAGCCCGAAGAAGACGAAGAAGACGGCCGCGAACAGGTCGCGGAGGGGAGCCAGGAGGTGGTGGGCACCCTCCGCCACCTCGCCCGAGAGCGCGATGCCGACGAGGAACGCGCCCACCGCGGCGGAGACCTGGAGCTGCTGCGCGATGCCCGCGACCAGCAGGGTCAGGCCCAGCACCACCAGCAGCAGCTTCTCGGAGTCGTCGCTGGAGACGAACCGCGAGATGTGCCGGCCGTAGCGGACGGCGACGACCAGGACGAGTCCGGCGACGCCGAGCGCGATGGCCAGCGTCAGGCTGCCCGCCGCCAGGCCGGCCCCGGCCAGCAGCGCGGTGATGATCGGCAGGTAGACGGCCATCGACAGGTCCTCCAGCACCAGGATGCTGAGGATCACCGGGGTCTCCCGGTTGCCGAGCCGCCCCAGGTCGCCGAGGACCTTGGCGATGACCCCGGAGGACGAGATCCAGGTGACGCCGGCCAGCACCACGGCCGCCACCGGCCCCCAGCCGAGCAGCAGCGCCATGGCCGCGCCGGGCAGCGCGTTGAGCGTCGCGTCGACGAGCCCCGCCGGGTACTGGGTCTTCAGGTTGGAGACGAGATCGCTGGCGGTGTACTCCAGCCCCAGCATGAGCAGCAGCAGGACGACGCCGATCTCGGCACCGATCGCGACGAACTCCTCGCTGGTGCCGAGAGGGTAGATTCCGCCCTTCCCGAAGGCGAGCCCGGCCAGCAGATAGAGGGGTATGGGCGAGAACTGGAAGCGTCCGGCCAGCCGGCCGAGCAGCCCCAGACCGAGGATGATCGCCCCGAACTCGATCAGGAACACGGCGGAATCATGCACAGCGCCTCACTCCCGCCCGAGAATCACGGCGGCGGCGTCGACGCCCTCGCGGGTGCCGATGAGGATCAGTGTGTCGCCGCCGGCCAGGCGGAAGTCGGGCGCGGGGGAGGGGACCGCCTCGGCGCGGCGCAGCACGGCCACGATGGACACCCCGGTCTCGGTGCGCATCCGCGTGTCGCCCAGCAGCCGCCCGTTCCAGTACGAGGTGGCCTCCAGCTCGATCCGCTCGGCCACCAGCCCCAGGTCGGTGGTGGAGAGCAGGTTCGGGCTGTGGTGCGTGGGCATCAGCGCGTCGATGAGCGCCGCCGCCTCCACGGAGGACAGCCGCACCGACAGCGAGCAGGCGTCGGGGTCGCTCCGGTGGTAGGCGCTCAGTATCCGCGAGCCGTCCCGGTGCGCGACCACGGACAGCCTGCGCTGTTCCTCTCGCGTGGTGAGGTCGTAACGGACCCCGATTCCCGGCAACGGCGTACTGCTCATGCGTGGAGCCCCCACGACTGCCTCCCCTGTCTCTCCCGCTACTTCTTTGCGCTTTCTTTAACGACACCCTAACGGTCGCGCCGGGCCGACCCGGAAGCGTTTCCTGTCCGATTGCTCACAAACGCGGACGGTTCGGGCGTACGCGCATGGCGGAAAGGCGCGGGTTTGAGACGCGTGTCTCAGGCCGGGTAGGGGAGGTAGCAGTCCAGGGCCGGGTGGTACAGCACGTGCCAGGTGCGGCCCTCGACGACCCCGCTCCGCGGCAGCCCGTGGCAGCCCTGGATCCACTCGATCTTCTTCAGCAGGGCGTTGTCGTAGGACCCGTCCGGCGCCAGCTCGGGCGGTTGGCCTCCCCACACGTTGCTGAGGCACTGCGCCTGGCTGACCGCGGCGCCGGTGTCGCCGTAGGTGAGCGTGGGGCGGAAGTCCGCCGGCACGTAGGAACAGCGGTCGGGGGCGGCCGCGGCGGTGTGGGGCACCGCGAGGCCGAGCGCGGCGGCCGCGGCCAGTGCCGCGGCGGAGGTGGGAAGTCGGTTCCGTCTCATGCCCGCTCCTTTGCCCGCACCTTCGGGGGCGACTTCTGCCCATGATCCCGCGCCCGGGGCGGCCCCCGCGAGTCGTGGCCGCCGCCGGGACCGTGCGGCCGCCCCCGCAACGGCCGCCGGTGTTGCCCAAGTCACCGTCCCCGCTCCGGAGTTCCGCCCGGGCGGGGAACCGCTGCGGGTAGCGTTCAGGCGTCGGCGCGGGTAGGACGCCGGGGGTCGAGGGCCGGAGGCCAGTGGTGATACGGCGGATGGTGGCAGCGGTGGTGCTGCTGGCCGCCGCCGTGCTCCTGCACCTCACGACTCCGCACCACACCACGGGCTCCACCCACACGCCGTACGCCATGCAGGTGGCGCAGGTGGCGCAGGTGGCGCAGGTGGCGCAGGTGGCGCAGGTGGTGCCGGCGGTGTCGGCGGTGTCGGCGGCTCCGGTCTCCACGGTCCCGGCATCCGCTCCGTCCGTACCCGTGATCGACGAGGAGTACCGGGCGCCGCAGCCGGGTGCGGGTGCGGCTCGGGCAGGGGGCGGGGCCGACTTCCCCGCGCTGCCGCCGCGGGCCGGTCACCTGGTCGTGGCGCCGACGCCCGCCGGCGGGACGCCGTCCGGTGCCGTGCCCGACAGCGCGCCCGGGGCGGCCCGGCCGCACACGGCGAGAGACGAGTGGAACCCCGGCTCCGCACCCGAGCCCGACCTGGGTGTCCTGCGGACGTTCCGCTGCTGAGCGGGGGCGTGCCGCATCCCGGTACCTGCCCCTCGTCAGCAACGCCGTCCGCCCGCGCGGACGGAAACCTTCCGACACGGAGCCTCGCCATGCCCCAGCAGCGACGTCGTACGTCTTCCCCGTCCCCCGCCGTCTCCACCGCCGCGCGCCTGGTGCGCGGTGCCACCCTCGCCGGCAGCCTGGCCCTGCTGCCCCTGACCGCGGCCTGCGGCGCCGGCGGGGGCGGCGGAGAGGGGGACGCGTCGGCGGAGGAGCGGGCCGGGGCGTCCAGGACTCCGGCGGTCTCCGCACAGGAGGCCCAGGTCGTGGCGCCCGCCAAGGTCGAGGTCATCGCCCGGCTGACGGGCTGCGAGGCCAGGATCCGGGTCCAGGCGGAGGAGCTGCGCGAGGGCTCCTGCCACACCGCGGACGGCGACTACCTCATCACCACGTTCCCCGAGGAGAAGTACAAGGAGGTGTGGCTGGACTCCATCAGCTCGTACCAGGGCACGTACCTGGTCGGCACGGGCTGGGTGGTCAGCGCCCAGCCGAAGATGCTCAAGGAGTTCCGGCCCAAGTTGGGCGGCGACATCGTCCACCTGTCCGGCATCGGCCCCAGCGCGTCCTGACGCGCGGCGCGCTGCCCTACGAGCCGCTCGTGACCGGCGCCGACGCGGCGGCCTCCGCGGGGTCCGCGTTCTCAGGGTTCCCGGCGTTCTCCGCGAGCCGCGCGGCCCGGCGCTCCCGCACGCTGACGACACCGCCGAGCAGCGCCATGCCCAGGCAGGCGAGCAGGACGACGGTGGACGACGCCTTCAGCATGGACAGCCCGGAGCCGGTGAGCAGCACGACCAGGGCCCAGCGCACCGCGGACCCGGTGACCCGGGTGGAGATGACGGAGCCGAGCAGGACACCGGGGATCGCGCCGATCAGGAGGGTCGCGGCGAGCCCGAGGTCCGCGTCGCCGACGAGCAGGTGACCGAGGGCCGCGGCGGCCACCATCGGGATGGCCTGCACCAGGTCCGTGCCGACGAGGTGGTTCGCCTTCAGCCGCGGGTGGGCCAGCATCAGCATCACGATGATCAGGGAGCCCGAGCCGACCGAGGTCATCCCGACGATCACCCCGCCCCCCAGTCCGATGAGCAGCGTGGCCACGGGTCGTACGGGGACATGCGCGTCCTCGGTGACCGTGGCGGCGCGGCGGCGGTCGAGCCAGAGGCGGGTGAGCATGCCGACGACGGCGAGCATCAGCGCCGAGCCGACGACGTACTTCACGCGCTGCTGAAGGTCGTCCCCGTCACCGAGCGCGCGGAGCAGGAAGACACCGCCGAAGGCGGCCGGCACCGCGGTCGGCAGCAGCCAGCGCACGATGTCCCAGCGCACGGTGCCCGCCCGCTGGTGCACCAGGGCGCCGAACGGCTTCATGAACACGGACGCGGCGAGGTCGCTGCCGATGGCCGCGGTCGGGTTCACCCCGAACACCATCACCATGATCGGTGTCATGAGGGCCCCGCCGCCCATGCCGGTGAGGCCTACGGCGAAGCCGACCAGGGCTCCCGCGATGACGATCGGGCCAGTGGAATCCATGGGCGGGACCTTATCCACCATTCCTATGGGAGTTGTATGGAATGGGTGGCGAACGGGCGCCCGCCCCGTGCGGGGCCCGCCGTTCCTGCCGTTCCTGCCGTTCCCTTCGTTCAGGCCCGCGGGGCGGTCTCGTCCCGGTCGACGACCGTGCCGGAGATCACACGACCGGACTCACCGCTCGTACCCGCCGTACCCGCATCACCCGCCGTACCCGTCGTGCCCTCGGCGCCCTGCTCCTTGAGCGCCCTCGCCTCGCTCTTGAGGATCCGGGACGCCTTGCCCGCGGACCGTGTCAGCTCGGGCAGCTTCTTGATCCCGAGGACCACGATCACGACGACGAGGATCACGGCAAGCTCGCTCAAGCCGAACATCAGGTCTTCCCTCTTCCGTTCGATCTTCTTGATCTACAGTGCTGTAGAAGCTTCCCCGAAGAAGCGATCGACGAACAAGCGCGGAGTCAGGGCAGCACGATGCCGGAGCAGTACGACCAGCCGACCGCAGTCGAATTCCGGTCCACCCGGCTGGATCTGGCCCGACGGTGCCGTGCCGTCACGGAGTCGCGCTGGTTCGCCCTGACCGTCTTCGTGGTGATCCTCCTCAACGCCGCGCTGCTGGGCGTGGAGACCTACACCGGCCTCGTCGAGCAGTGGCACTTCTGGTTACGGCTCGCCGAACACGCCTGTCTGGCCGCGTTCACGGCGGAGATCCTGCTCCGCGCGGGCGCGTACGCCGACCGTCCGCGGGACTTCCTCAAGGACCCGTGGAACCTCTTCGACCTCGCCGTGGTGCTGTGCGCGTTCCTGCCCGTCGTACGCGAGAACACCACCGTGCTGCGGCTGTTGCGGCTGGCCCGGGTGCTGCGTACGGCCCGTTTCCTGCCCCAGTTGCGGATCGTGCTGGTCGCGGTCGCCCGCAGCCTGCCCGGCACTCTGAGCTTCCTGCTGGTCGGGGCGCTGCTGCTGTACGTGTACGCGATGGTGGGCTGGGTCTTCTTCGGCCACCAGGACCCCGAGCACTACGGCTCCATCGGCCGCGCCGTCCTCACCCTGTTCCTGCTGATGACCCTCGACGGCATCGGCGACGCGGTCCACGCGGGCCTGGAGATCTCCCGCTGGAGCCTCGTCTACTACGCCTCGTACGTCCTCATCGCCTCCTTCGTCCTCGTCAACGTCCTCATCGGCGTGGTCATCACCTCCCTCGACGAGGCACGGGAGATGGAGAAGGAGGCGGACGCGGCGGCGGGAGCGGCTGTGGAAGAAAGGGGCGAGCGTGGGCGGCGGACGGTGCCGGCACCCGCACCGGCACAGATCTCCCCTTCGCCCGCCGGCCCGGTCGACGCCCCTCTTCTCCTCGCCCGCATCACCGCCGCCCGCCAGGCCCTCGACGCCCTCGAACACGACCTGGCCCGCGCCGTACCTCTGCTCGCCCCCGCCCCCACCCGCGCCGCCTCCTCCGCCTCCGCTTCAGAAGAAGTCGGATAGCCCGAGGGGGGCGCGCTCGCTACCTGCGCGTACCGCATCCCGGGCAGAACGCCGCCCCGTCCGGCACGACGGCTGAGCACGAGGGGCACCGGTCCGGCTGGGCCAGTTGGTGGCCGCAGCCGGAGCAGAAGGCGGCGCCGCGGGTCTCGGTGCGGCAGTGCGGGCAGACCAACTGCCGGGGCGTGTGCGGGTCGTAGGCCTGTCCGGTCTGCTGCCCGGCGGCGTACGCGCGCTGCGAGGCCATGTCGTTGAGGCCGCGCTGCTGCGCCGCCATCGCCTCGGCCGCGGTGTCCGGCGCGCAGCGCAGGCACAGTCCCTGCTCCGCGTTCCAGCAGCGGCCGCAGACGTAGTCGGTGCAGCGGGCGCAGCGGTTGAAGTGCCCCTGCGCGTTGTCGATCGCCCGCTGGAACGCCTGGTCGCGGGCGCGTCCGTAACCGGCCCCCGCCAGCCCGTCGGCCGCCGACGTCAGCCCCGACCCCGTACGCCCGAGCAGCCCCCAGGCCACGTCGACGCCCTTGCGGAGCCAGGTCGCGGCCCGCTCCCCGGTGTACGGCTCGAACGGCGAGCGCCAGGTGTCGTAGCAGCGCGCGCACGAGAACTCGAACTGGAAGCCGGCTCCCGTCCCGTCCCGCTCGCACAGGTCGCGGTAGTTGTTGCTGAAGTAGATCTCGCCGCTCACGTGGTCCCCCCACAGGTCAGGCCGTCGGCACACATGCCGTACGACGCTGGGAAAACGGTACTGGTTCTGGCCACGGCCACGTTTTCAGGCCATGGAGGGGGCGGGTGGGGCGGCGAACGGGGAGGGGCCGGCGGGAACGGGAGGGCGAACTGCCGCCGTCAGCCGGTCTGTTCGTCCTTGGGGGCCGTCGCCGGGGTGTCGTGGATCCCCAGGCGCAGATGCTCGACGTGGTACAGCGCCTGGTCGAGGAGTTCGGCGACGTGGTTGTCGTAGAGCGCGTAGATGATCGAGCGGCCCCGGCGCTCGCCCGTGACCAGGCCGAGGTTGCGCAGCAGGCGCAACTGGTGGGAGCAGGCGGAGGGTTCCATGTCGACCGCGGCCGCCAGGTCACCGACCGAGCAGGGGCCTTCCTGGAGCCGGGCCAGGATGTGCAGCCGCGACGGGGTGGCGAGGGCCTGGAGGGTGGCGGCCACGTCGGCGGTGCCGACGGCGTCGAGGCGTTCGCGGGCGGTCGCGTTGTTGGTGGTGACGACTCCATGGCCCATGCGGGACAGCATACCGGCGTTATCTGAAGACCTGTTCAGGTGTTCCTGTATGGTGTGGGGGTCGCGTTACCCATGCCCGTGAAGGGTTGATTTGTCATGCCTTCCGCCCTGGACCAGGACGAGCACCCCGAGCACCCCGCGCCGCCGGCCCTCACCACCACCGGCACGGCCGCCGCCATGGCCCCTGTCGCCACCGCCCCGACGCCGCTGCCGTCCCGGCCTCCGTTGCCGTTGCCGTCTTCGTCCCCGTCGTCGTCCCCGTCCCCCTCCCCGTCCCTGTCGCCGTCGTCCCCGTCGCCCGCCCGGCGTACCCGGCTCCTGGCCCTCTCCGAGGCCCGCTGGGCGCTGGCCGCGCTGCTGCTGTTCCTGGCCGCCCTCGCGCTGGACCTGCTCGGCGCGCCCGCGTGGCTGTGGGCCCCGCTCTTCGCCGCCGTCTACGCGACCGGCGGCTGGGAGCCGGGGTGGGAGGGGCTGAAGGCGCTCAGGGACAGGACCCTGGACGTGGACCTGCTGATGGTCGTCGCGGCGCTGGGCGCGGCGGCGATCGGCCAGGTCCTGGACGGCGCGCTGCTGATCGTCATCTTCGCCACCTCCGGCGCGCTGGAGGCGATCGCCACCGCCCGCACGGCCGACTCCGTCCGGGGCCTGCTCGACCTGGCGCCGAGCACCGCGACCCGGCTGACGGACGGCGGAGAGGAGACCGTCCCGGCCGACCGCCTCACGGTGGGCGACACCGTCCTCGTACGCCCCGGCGAGCGGATCGGGGCCGACGGCCGGGTCGTGGCGGGCGCGAGCGACGTCGACCAGGCCACCATCACCGGCGAACCGCTGCCCGCGGCCAAGATGACCGGCGACGAGGTCTTCGCCGGGACCGTCAACGGCACCGGCGCGCTGCGCGTCCGGGTCGAGCGCGATCCGTCGGACTCCGTCATCGCCAGGATCGTACGGATGGTGGAGGAGGCCGCCGGGACCAAGGCGCCCACCCAGCTGTTCATCGAGAAGGTCGAGCAGCGCTACAGCCTCGCCATGGTCGCCGCCACCGTCCTGATCTTCCTCGTGCCGCTGCTGTACGGCTCCCCGCTCCAGGCGGCGCTGCTGCGCGCGATGACGTTCATGATCGTCGCCTCGCCGTGCGCGGTCGTCCTGGCGACGATGCCCCCGCTGCTGTCGGCCATGGCCAACGCGGGCCGGCACGGAGTGCTGGTCAAGTCCGCCGTCGTGATGGAACGCCTGGGTCAGATCGACGCGGTCGCCCTGGACAAGACCGGCACGCTCACCGAGGGCGCCCCCGTCGTCACCGACGTCCGCCCGCTGCGCGGCGGCGCGAGTGGCCAGGACGAGCTGCTGCGGCTCGCCGCGGCGGCCGAGCACGCGAGCGAACACCCGCTGGCCCGGGCCGTGGTGGAGGCCGCCCGCACCGAGGGCCTCACCCTCCCGGAGGCCACCGGTTTCTCCTCGGTGCCGGGGACGGGGGTGACCGCGAAGGTCGAGGGCCGCGTGGTGGCGGTGGGCAGCCCGACCCGGCTGCCGCACGGAACCGGCCAGGGGCACTCCGCCTCCCCCCTGATCGAGAGCCTTGAGGAGCAGGGCCGTACCGCGGTCCTGGTCACCCTCGACGGAACCCCGGCCGGAGTCCTCGGCGTGGCCGACCGCCTCCGCGGCGACGCGGGTGCGGCCACCAGGGCGCTGGCCCGGCTGACCGGCCGTACGCCGGTCCTGGTGACCGGCGACAACCCGCGCGCCGCGCGCCGCCTCGCCGCCGACGTCGGCATCACGGACGTCCGCGCCGGCCTGCTGCCCGAGGACAAGGTCACCGTCGTACGGGAACTGGAGGCGAGCGGGCACAGGGTCCTGGTCGTCGGTGACGGGGTCAACGACGCCCCCGCCCTGGCCGCCGCGCACACCGGGGTCGCGATGGGGCGCGCGGGCGCCGATCTCGCGCTGGACGCGGCCGACGCCGTGGTGGTCCGCGACGAACTCGCCGCCATCCCGGCCACCGTCGCCCTCTCCCGCCGCGCCCGCCGCCTGGTCGTCCAGAACCTGGTGATCGCCGGTGCGTTCATCACCGCCCTGGTCACCTGGGACCTCACCGGAACCCTCCCCCTGCCCCTCGGCGTGGCCGGCCACGAGGGCTCCACCGTCCTCGTGGCCCTCAACGGCCTCCGCCTCCTGACGGAACGGTCCTGGCGAGACGGCCCCTCCTGAGCCGCCCGGCCCCGGACGAACCGGCCGCGCGAAACGACGGCCGCTCCTGAGCCCTTCGAGCCTTCACCGGGCCGGGAGGAGCTGATGGTCGCCGTACGCACGGACGACTGAAGACGGCTCGGGATTGGACTCCCGCTCTGAACACCGGGTCAGGCGGCGGTCGGGCGTGGGCTGCCGTGGAAGACCTGGCTGGTGTGCCAGGAGCGATGGGCTGCCGCGATGGCCGGCACGCCGGGTTGAGGGCCCATGAGCGGACGGCCCGCGAGTGCGGTGACATGTTCGCGGGCAGCCTGGCTGCGGCCGATGAATTGCTGCGAGACCAGGATGCGATGGCCGTCGCCTATGCCGAGGACGCCCTTGTCGAAGAGTTTGTGGTGCAGCGAGCACAGGCACAGCCCGTTGTCGACGTCGTCCGGGCCGTCGAACGCCCACCAGCGCACGTGCGCGGCCTCCAGCCCGACGGGCGCCGAGCCGATCATGCCGTCGTAGCCGCAGAAGGCGCACCGGTACTCGTAGGCGGTCAGCACCATCTCCCGCATCCGCCGGTCCCGCTGCCGTCTCCCGGGCGCTGCCAGGGAGACGGTCTCCGCGAGTTCCAGTTCCAGACCCACCGCGTCGCACAGGTCCTGGTGCAGCGACGCAGGAAAGTGCAGATCCAGCAGCACCCTGGCCATGCGGCCCAGCAGCGCCGGTTCCCGCTGGAGCGCCCCCCGAAGGTCCGGGGCCAGCCGCCCGGTGGCCCGGCTGGCCCGCAGCTCCCGCACCCCGGTGCCCGGGCTGCCGGCGCCGTGCTCGGTCCGCACCTCCCACACCCCGTCGCTGACCAGATGGTGGAAGGGGTAGGCCGGTGTGGTCACGCGCGGCGGACCGTACTCCGCCAGCAGTTGCTTCAGCTCCGCCTCCACCGCGCTGTACGGCAACTCGTCCGCGGCATCCGCCTGAAACCGGCCCAGGGCGTACAGCAGCAGCAACGGCTTGTGCGGCGCCCGCACTCCGTCCCGACTCCACTGCCTCAGCTTCGCGGCCCGCTCCAGCCAGTCCATGACGGTGATCGTAGTGATGCCTGCTCGCACCTCATGCTGTCCGGGCGGCAACTCCTCCTGCGCCTGCGCCCGCGACGGGCGCGCCGGTCTCGCCCGCGAGCTTCCCCGCCCGCCATTCCAGCGCCTGGGGTTCCTCGGTGAACTCGATCAGATGCTGCCCGGCGAACCGTTGCAGTGCATCCCGCACCTCAGCCGGGGTGGCGTAGAAGAACTCCTTCCGGCTGTTGACCTGGTTGACCCGTTTCGAGGCGAACTGCCGGTGGAGTTCCGTCTCCAGGCCGACCGCGTCCTTGCTGAAGATCAGCGCGTGCACGTCGAAGCGGAAGGGCACGGCCGCGCCGCTCAACTCGTATACACGCTCAAGAGGTTCGAGCCGACGCGTCATGCCGATCTTCACCATGCGATCGCCGAAGGCGCCGATGTTCGAGATGACGTACACATAGCCGGCGCGGATGTTCGCCGCGCGGGACTCGACGTCCTGCAGAGCGTTCTCGATCTCGGCCAGTTTGGCCTCCATCTCCGCCACAGCCGCCGCGTCCCCGCGTTCGCGCAGGCGGTCGAGTGCTGACTGGTAGTGGCCGAGTTCCTTGTTCAGCTTCTCGCGCTGCCGGTCGAGCTCCCGCTGGACTGCTGCCTCCTCGCGCTCCCGGGCGCGTACCTCGCGCTGGGCCTCCTTCTCCTCTTCCTTCTTCTGCAGGAAGTCGGCGGTGAGTTCCAACTCCCTTACGCGCGCGTTGTGGTACTGGTCGGTGATCCGGATGTGCATGGTGGCACCGAGCCGGGCGATCGTCTCGCGGCTCTTGTAGAGCCGGTCGACGAGGGAGCTCAGCCGGTGCGGCCGCATGGACCGCACGGCGTAGTCGGCTTCGGCGTTGTAGGCGCGCAGCATGAGCTTGGAGAAGTCGCGGACCATCTTCTGGCCCTCGCGTTTGGAGCCGTTGACCGTCCAGTCCGTGGCCGCCTGGACGGCGCGGCCCGCACGGGCGAGCGCCTTGATCTCGTTCTGCAGTGTGTCGAGCCGGCTGCGGTAGGCGATCGCGTCGTGCAGCGCGTGCCGGTAGGCGTAGATCCCGGCCTCCTGCAGCATGGCGGTCTCGTCGGCGTTGACGATCCGGGCCTGCAGTTCGGCGAGCCGTCGCTCGGCGTCGAAGACGTCCTTGCGGTGCCGGTCGGCCTCCTTGCGGACCCGCTCGGTCTCCTTCGCCGTCCGGCGCGCGTCGTCGAGAATCTCCTTCGCCGTCTCGCGCGCGTCTTTGAGGATCGCTTCGGCCTCCGCGGAGGCTTCGGCGGATGTTCGCTCACGCAGCGCTGCGGCCTCCGCCTCGACCTGCCGTACAAGGCCGGCGACCTGGGCGGCATCCAGTCCCTGTGTCTGTGCGATCCACGCTCGCAGTTCCTCGGCCTCGGACACGGCATCCGAACGCCGGCGCCCGAACAGCCCTCCCTTCCGAGGAGCCGGCACCGCGGTCGTGTTCCCAGCAGCAGCCGTGGCCGGCACCGCAGAGGCTCCCGTGGCAGGGCCGACAGCGAGGGCATCGGTGGTGGAGTCGGCCTCAGGAACCCACAGCTGCCATCCTGCTGGCATCGGGGGCCACGTGGGGTCGGGCCGCCAGTCCGGCGGCGGCATCCATCCCGCGGGTGGCACAGGCCAACCCGGCGGCGGATTGAAACGGTAAGTAGTCATTTCCCACCCCCTCGCCCCTGAGGCTCCCCAGTACACAGGGTTCCGGATATTCCCGGCAAACGTAGAGTGACATTTTCCGGGTGATCGGCCCCTTGATCACCCGCATATTCCACCTCGTGACCATCCTGTGACTATGCGTGAGGGTCTTTTCGGGGGGAGGGACACGACTTCCAGGTGGCACGTGACGAAGTCCGCCCGGGCGAACTGGCCGACGAGCCAGGAGGGAGCGTCGTCCGGTGAGAAACGCTACGAGGGACAGCGCGGATGGCCGGACGTGCTGCTGTGTCTCCTTGCACTTGCTGCCGGGCGAAGACATCTCGCGCCGTGCATCGCAGGGCTGCGGCGTCAACTTGGTGATGAGGAGTCGGTGCCGGTAGTTATGGCAAACGCCCAGTGATGGGTCCAACAGACCTGGCTCAATGGGCACATGGAGATTGGCGAGCACTGGGCCTACCGCGCGAGGCCGAAGGAGCTGGGCGGCGCGGTTCGCCAGGTGGAGGTCGTTCGCGTGGGCGGCCCTGGTAGGTCTGGCTGGGTCCACGTGCGGTTTCTCGAAGGCGATGCCGCCGGCCTGCAGGAGTGGGTCAGTTCCGGCTCTCTCGTAGCGCCGTGGTCGGATGTCGATGCGTTCCGCGCGGACGACGCGGCTGAGTTGGCGCTGGTGGAGTCCTCGCGCCACGTCCGGGGTAGTACGGAATTCGAGGCCGCCCGCATGATCCTCGGATTCGTTCGCCCGAAGAACAGGTTGCGACTGCGCCGAACGGTGGCGGACGCAGGCGTTCTGGAGCTGGGCAGCCTCGACGAGACTGCACCGCTCATCGGCATGGATGCCGTCGAACTACGCGGGGACACCATGGTGTTCGAGAACCATCGCGGAATGTGCCTGGCCGGGTGGCCGGTCACCGAGCGCATCGCCCGTCACGTGGCCGGACGCCTCGCCGAGGACATCCTTCCGGAGGCGGACCGCAAGCAGCAGGACATCGAGCAGGAGCGTTCCCGGCCCTCCTGGTACTCCTACAGCCGGCGTGACGGGCGCAAGTTGGACGCGGAGGCGGCAGTCCTTCGAACCGTCCGAGCGTGGTGCGGCCAGGACAAGGCTGACCGCTACGACGAGTTGGTTGCGCTGCGCGCCGAGGTCATCCGGCTCGGGGAGTTGGTCGAGAAGGCGGTCAAGGCCCTACGCGACCGCGGCCACGGCGTCATCGCCTCCACCATTGAGCGCGACCTGGGCGTCCATATCTCCAGCCTTGATCCTGACGTGCGTCGATGAGACCGCGCCACGGATCTGGCTCCGCCTTGGGTGGTGCCGGCTGAGCAGGGGACTTCGTCTCCTTCTCCGGCCGGTGTGGGTGCCAGCCGTCGAGGAACGGCCGCAGTTGATCTCCCGTCGGCTCCGCATGGAAGTTGAGAGAAGCCAAGCCCTTGCCGCTGAGGGTGGGGTCGAGCCGGTCGGCCTCCGCCTTCCCCCAAGCCGACCACTCTCGCAGCCTCTCGGCTTCGAGAGCGTCTCCCGACGCCGTGGCGGCTTCATCCAGAGCGGCGCAGAACATCCGGATCTCCCCTGCGGCCTGCCACTGCTCAAGGGCCGTGCTGAAGCGCTCGGCCCGTACCGCGTGAACCGCCTTGACCGAAGCCACGCTGACGGCGGCCTCCCACTCCCGCCGCTCGCGCTCCTCTCGCTCCGTTTCCAGGCGCCGGCGCTCGGCCTCCTGACGCTCCCGCTCCTCTCGCAGCCGCTGTTGCTCCGCCTCACGTTCCAGCCGAGCCCGTTCCTGTTCCTCCGCACGGGCCTTCAGTGCCCGCAGGACTGAACCGATCTGGTCCTCCAGCGGCTTCTTGGCGGTGTCGGCCCACTCCTTCTTCCAGCCGTAGCTGTAGCCCGATTGCTGGATGACCAGCAGCTCCAGCTCACCGGAGGGCTCGAACTTCTGGGCTGGGGTGACACGTTGCCAGTCGTACGTACGGCGGCCCGGCTGCTTGGGGACGTACCGGACAGGCTTCTGCCGTTCGCGGAAGCTGACCTCGTACGTCCTGCCGTGGACGGTGAGCAGCGGCCTCGGCTGCCTGCGCTTCTTCGACACCGCGATTTCGCCGTGGCGTGCGAGGGCTTCCTCGGCGAGGAGCCGGAGCAGCGAGAGCACTCGGGGGAGGACCTCCTCCGAGATCTCGAAAGCGCTGTGATCCGCGCTGACTGCGGCGATCACGTCCTCGACATCGGTGATCACACGGCTGCGCGCCAGCCGGATACGGTTCCACTCGGTCTCGTCCTCGCCGGTCACCCGGAGCAGGCCGAGGAAGAAGTCCCCCTTCGCCCGCCCGCTGTACTTCAGGCTGTATCCCTCGGGGGCACACTGCCGGGCCGCGTCGAACGCCCTTCGGTAGCGGGCTCGCTCCTCGTCGCTGGGGTTCGGGATCCGGAGGAACCGCCCAGCCTGCTGCACCTCCGCGATCAAGGCGGCTCCGATTTCCGCCGGCGACGGCCGTGGCGGCTTGGCGGCGCGCTGCGGTGTCGGCTTCGTCGTGGTCGAGGCTGTGACTTGCTTCTGTGGCGGCGGGGCCGGTCGTGTCCGCTGGTCGGAACCTGTTGACCGCTGCTTGCGCTGAACTGGTTCCGGCCGGTCCGGGTGATGGCCGTGTTCCAGGTAGAAGCGTCCCGCGTCAGTGATCTCCGCCTGCCATTTCCCGTCCTGCTTGGGCATGGTGATCAGGCGCCGCTCCTTGAGCGCGCGGGCGGTGAGAGCGAACTCGGGGCTGTCCGACGTGACGGGGTCGGCTCCGTCCCCGATACGGGTGAGGAGTGCGAGCTGCCGGTCATTTAACGGAGACCATCGGTGCATGTCGATCGTCGTACCGTTTGGTCTCTCCTCGGCACAAGCCGTGGGGAGACTCTTGCGGAGCGCACGGCGCACTCGGAGGCGGAACACCTCTCGCTGGGAGCCGCCGGGGAGCCACTCCCCGAAGTCGGCTCCCAAATGGCTCCCAAATCAGGGCCGCAAAGCAATCAGGCCCGGTTCTGATCTCTCAGAACCGGGCCTGACCTGCTGTTTTGGCTGTCGGGGTGGCGGGATTTGAACCCACGACCTCTTCGTCCCGAACGAAGCGCGCTGCCAAGCTGCGCTACACCCCGGTGTCGCTGCTGTTCTGCTTGTCGCGGCGACGTCGTTTACTTTAGCCCACTGGTGGCTGGAGACGAAATCCGGTTTCAGGGGCGTCGCCGGACGGGGTTCGGGCGGGTGTGGTCGAGGGCTACCAGGAGGACCGCGAGGGTGTAGAAGGCCAGGCCGAGGAGGAGGGCGTTGGCGAGGGTGCTGCGGTAGCCGTGCTGCCCGGCGTCGAGGAAGGGGTAGAGATAGCGGCCCTGTGTCCCGGGCAGGAGGAGCTCGCCCCGGACGAGGGAGTAGACCAGGTAGGCCAGGGGGTAGAGCATCCAGCCCGCGGCGTGCCGGAGGTGCAGCCGGGCCGGGGCCGTGAGGAGCAGCCAGTCCAGGACCGCCGCGGCCGGCGCCGCCACGTAGAGGAGCTGCAGCGCCAGCCACGCCCCGTGTCCGGGTACCGGCAGCTGCGTCCCGCCGGTCATGGAGAACGGCGGGTTCGTGTGGTCCAGGAGCAGGTGGTAGACCAGGGCCGAGATCACCGCGTAGAGCGTCGCCGCGCCCGTCAGCGCCGCCGGCAGGGGGCGGGCCGCCTGCGCGGCGCGCCGGGCCGAGGCGAGGCTGACCAGGGCCAGGAGCAGCGCCGCCTGGATGCCGAAGTGGCTCAGGATCCGCTCCGGGCTGCCCATCAGCAGTTCCAGGGTCACGCCGGCCAGCGCCAGCGCGGCGGTCGCCAGGCGGAAGATCGCGGTCAGGGGGCGGCGGACGGGGGCCACCACCGCCGTCGCCGGTACGTGTGCGGGCAGCAGTACGGGTGTGCCCGGGACCGCGGGGAGGTCCGGGATGTCCCTGGGTATCGGGGCCGTCATACCCTCAACATAGGGACAAAGGGGCGTAACGGGCATTTCTGCGTGCGCCGGGTGGGTTAACGGTGTCGGCGCGGTGTCGGCGCGGTGTCGGAACGGGGCCGGCTCACCGACTCGTCGGCCCACCTGCCCGTCGGCCCACCTGCCCGTCGGCCCACCTGCCTGTCTGGTGATCGAGCGGCGCGCCCTCTACTCGCGGCCCACCAGCGTCAGCAGCGTCGCCTCCGGCGGGCAGGCGAAGCGGACCGGGGTGTAGCGGTTGGTGCCGCAGCCCGCGGAGACGTGGAGGTACGACGTCCGGCCCTCCGCCGTGTGCGTGGACAGGCCCTTCACGCGGTCCGGGTCCAGGTCGCAGTTGGTGACCAGGGCGCCGTAGAAGGGGACGCAGAGCTGGCCGCCGTGGGTGTGGCCGGCCAGGATCAGGGGGTAGGCGTCCGCCGCGAACGAGTCCAGGACGCGCAGGTACGGCGCGTGGACCACGCCCATCGCGAAGTCCGCCGTACCGGACGGGCCGCCCGCCACCTGCGGATAGCGGTCGCGCTTGATGTGCGGGTCGTCCAGTCCCGTCAGCTCCACCGAGGCGCCTTCGATCTTCAGCACGCCCCTGGTGTTCGTCAGGTTGAGCCAGCCCGCCCCGTCGAAGGCGTCCCGCAGGTCCTCCCACGGGTTGTGGATCACGCCCACGGCCGGCGGGTTGCCGTTGAGGCCGTGCTTGCCGCTCGCCTTCTCCAGCAAGTAGCGGGCGGGGTTGCGGAATCGGGGGCCGTAGTAGTCGTTGGAGCCGAAGACGTACGCGCCCGGGAACTCCATCAGGGGGCCCAGCGCGTCCAGCAGCTCGGGGACGCCCTCCGGGTCGGACAGGTTGTCGCCCGTGTTGATCACGAAGTCGGGGCGCAGGCCCGCCAGCGTCTGCAGCCAGCGCTGCTTCTTGCGCTGGCCGCCGACCATGTGGATGTCGGAGACCTGGAGCACGCGCAGCGGGCGCATGCCCGGCGGGAGGACCGGGACCGTCACTCGGCGCAGGCGGAAGGAGCGGGCCTCGAATCCGGCCGCGTACAACACACCGGCGGCGCCGAACGCCGCGATTCCCAGGGGTACTCCGTATCGAGCGCGCATACGACCATCGTGTCAGACCCGGCGAGTGACCTGAGACCGGGCGGTAAGAAGACCGGTAAGAAGACACGGGGGGAGAGGGAGGCGGGGGAAGGGGAGGGGGGCTGGGGGCAGAGGGAGGCGTGAGTCTGGCCGGGGGTGTGGAAATCTGCGGGCGCTTCGTCGGCGGTACCTGCGACAATCGGCCGTATGACCACCACGCTCAAGTCGAAGCTGCACGACGACCTCAACGCCGCGATCAAGGGCCGCGACGAGCTCCGCTCGTCCACGCTCCGGATGACGCTCGCCGCGATCACCACCGAGGAGGTCGCGGGCAAGCAGAAGCGCGAGCTCTCCGACGACGAGGTGCTCAAGGTGATCGCCAAGGAGGCGAAGAAGCGCCGTGAGGCCGCCGACGCGTTCGCCGCGGGCGGCCGGGCCGAGAGCGCCGAGCGGGAGAAGGCGGAGGGCGTGGTCCTCGCCGAGTACCTGCCCAAGCAGCTTAGCGACGAGGAGCTGGGTGCGATCGTCGCCCAGGCCGTCGAGGAGGCGAAGGCGGCGGGCGCCGAGGGGCCGCGGGCCATGGGCGCCGTGATGAAGATCGTGAACCCGAAGGTGGCCGGCCTGGCCGAGGGCGGCCGCGTCGCCGCCGCGGTGAAGAAGCTCCTCCAGGGCTGACAGGGCTGACAGGGCCGGCGGAGCCGCAGGGCTGACTGGGTCGGTGCTGGTGGGGCCCGCGGGGTCGGCAAGGTGACGTGACGACGACGGCGGGGCCGTACCTCTTCGGATTCGAGAGATCCGAGAGAGGTACGGCCCCGCCGTCGTCACGCGGAGGGGGTGTGCCGCGGGCGGTGCCGACGGGGCGTCAGCCCCTGCCGCCGTTCCCGTTGCCGCCGTTCCCGTTCCCCTGGAAGAAGCCGTCGGGGAAGGAGTAGGTCGGGGTCGGCGTGGTGCCGCCCGTCGTGCCGCCGTCCGTCGTCAGGCCGCCGATGAGCCCGCCGATCAGACCACCGGTGTCACCGTTGTTGTCGTCCCCGGTGCCGGTGTCGTTGCCTTTTCCCTTATCACCCTCATCCGGAATGTCGACGAGGTTGAAGGACTGGGACGCCTTGCCCTGGAGGGCGCCGCTCATGGCGTCCTTCCAGATCGGGCCCGGTGTGTCGGCGCCGTAGACCTGCGCGTGGTAGACACCGCCGATGCTGATGTTGGTCATCTCCACGTTCTGCTTGGCGCTGCCGACCCAGACCGCGCCGGCCATGTTCGGCGTGTAGCCGACGAACCAGGCGTTCTTGCGGGAGTCCGTCGTACCGGTCTTGCCCGCGCTCTCACGGTCGTCCAGGCCGGCCTGCTGACCGGTACCGGAGTCGACCACTCCGCGCAGCAGCGTGTTGATCGTGTCCGCGGTCTTCGTGCTCATCGCCCGCGAGCAGGTCGACTTGGGCACCTCCAGCGACTTCTGCTCGTTGCCGACCTTCTGGGTGATCGACTCGATGGCGACCGGCGTGCAGTACGTGCCGCGGTCGGCGAAGGTGGCGTACGCGCTCGCCATGGTCAGCGGCGAGAGGCCGATGGCGCCGAGGGCGATGGCCGGGGTCTGCGGCAGCTTCGAGCCGTCGCCCTGGCGGACGTGCAGCGCGTCGGTCATCTTGACCACCGGGCACAGGCCGATGTCGGAGATCAGCTGGACGAAGTAGGTGTTGATGGACTTCGCCATCGCCTTCTTCATCTGGTACGGCCCGACCTCGGACTCGTTCTCGTTCTCGACCTGCTCGTTGGTCGTGTTGACCCACTGCTTGCCGTCGCACTGCTGCACGGGGCTCGGGTAGTTCATCTTGTACGGCGACGAGTACTCCTGCGTCGCCGACTTGCCGCCCTCGATGGCGGCCGCGGCCACGAACGGCTTGAACGTCGAACCGGTCGGGAAGCCGTAGTTGGAGCCGCCGTAGGCCCGGTCGACCGAGAAGTTGTACTCGGTCTCGTTCTTGTTGTAGCCGTACGGCTTCGACTGGCCCATCGCCAGGATCTTGCCGGTGCCGGGCTCCACGAGGGTGGCGGCGGCCGCGACCGAGTCGGACTTGTAGACGTGGTCCTTGATAGACGTCTGCACCGAGTCCTGGGCCTGCGGGTCCAGGGTGGTGCGGATGGTCAGACCGCCCTGGTTCCAGAGCTTGGCGCGCGCCTCGCGGGTCTTGCCGAAGGTCGGGTCGGTCAGGAAGACGTTCTCGACGTACTTGCAGAAGAACCCGGCGCCCTTGACGGCGGTGATGCAGCCGTTCTTCGGCTGGGTGACCTTCAGGCCGAGCGGTGCCTGCTTGGCCTTGTCGGCCTCCGCCTGCGAGATGTCACCCAGCTGGGCCATGCGCTCCAGCACGACGTTGCGCCGCTTGGTGGCCTCGGCCTCGTCGTTGACCGGGTCGTAGCGGCTGGGCGACTGGACGATGCCGGCCAGCAGGGCCGACTGCTCCAGGCTCAGGTCCTTGGCGTGCTTGGAGAAGTAGCGCTGGGAGGCGGCCTCGACGCCGTAGGCCTGCTCGCCGAAGAAGGTGATGTTCAGGTAGTTCTCGAGGATCTTCTTCTTGCCGAGCTTCTCCTCCAGCTGGATCGCGTACTTCAGTTCCTTGACCTTGCGGCCGAGGGTCTGCTGGGTGGCCTCGGCGACCTTGGTGGGGTCGTCGCCGGCCTCCTCGATGAAGTAGTTCTTCACCAGCTGCTGGGTGAGTGTCGACGCGCCCTGGGCGACCCCGCCGCTCTGCGCGTTCTTGTTCAGCGCGCGCAGCACGCCCTTCAGGTCGATGGCGCCGTGCTGGTAGTACCGCGAGTCCTCGATCGCGACGATCGCCTTCTGCAGGTACGGCGAGATGTCCTTGAGCTCCACCACCGTGCGGTCACGGGAGTAGACCTGGGCGATCTGGTTGCCCTTGCTGTCGAGGATCGTGGTGCGCTGGCTGAGCTGCGGGCTCTTCAGGTTGGCCGGGATCTCGTCGAAGCCCTGGACCGAACCCTTGGCCGCGAGGCCCAGCGCGCCGGCCGCGGGCAGCGCGATGCCCGCCATCACGGCTCCCGCGAGCACACTGACACCGAGGAACTTGGCGGCCTGCTGCGTGGTCGACAGACCACCGCCCGAGCGCTTCTTTGGCATGGGGGCAGCCTAATCCGTAGTGATGAGCATTCCGGGTGAGCGGGCGGCCCTCGGGATGTTCGACTGCCGGATCGTGACATAGCGGGCGACCCGGTTGCCGCCGTTCGGGGCACGGCGGTGCCTTGTCCGACGGCACGACGACATGGACGGTCTAGGTTGCCATTCGCCGGACACGCGTACAGGCCTTGGCCTAAGCTGCTCTCAACTGTCACAGCAGTGCGGCCACGTATCAATACGTCCGGCGACCCCGAATCGTTCCGGATCCAGCCCACTTTTTTCGGGTGATGTGTTGATGGCGTGTCCGAATCCACCTCGTGTGTCACCCGGCGTCCGTTGTGGCGCACCGTAGCTGTCCCGCTTTGCCGGGATGATCACGCATGTCGTCAGCTCACTCCCGCGGGTGATCTGCCGCTTACCCATAGTCCGTTCGGGCCATTCAAGATTGGGCCCGAAGGGGGTGTTGCGCTGTGTCCGCCTTCCGTAACGTCCTCAACTGGCGGCGGTGAATATGCCGCTGCCGCCGTGGGGGAGCCTCGATTCGGGAGAGGACGGCGCCGGTATGGGCTGGGTAACCGACTGGAGTGCGCAGGCCGCCTGCCGCACTACCGATCCGGATGAACTGTTCGTTCAGGGAGCAGCGCAGAACAGGGCCAAGGCGGTGTGCACCGGATGCCCGGTACGCACGGAATGCCTGGCCGACGCGCTGGACAATCGCGTCGAGTTCGGCGTGTGGGGAGGAATGACCGAGCGGGAGCGCCGCGCACTGCTGCGCAGGCGCCCCACCGTGACCTCCTGGCGCAGGCTCCTGGAGACAGCGCGCTCGGAGTACGAGCGGGGGACCGGAATCGTCCCCCTCGACAACGACGAGGTGTACGAGAACTACGCCGCGGTGAGCTAGACCGGGCAGGTGTGCGCAGGGCTACGGCAGCTCCGGTCGGCCGGCCGCGAGCCGGCCGCCGATGTCCCGCAGCCCCGCGAGGTCGTGCACATCGCCGGGCAACGCGCCCACTTCCACCACGGCCACCTCGGGGTGGCGTGCGGTGAAGCGGTCACGTGTGCGCTGCTCGCGGGAGAGCAGCTGCATGCGCTCGGCGTGCAGCCTCAGCAGGCCTGCGGTGAGCTGGTCGACGGTGCGGTCCGGGGTCTCTGACGAGGGGGATTCGTCAGTCATGTCCTCGGGCCCTGACGAGGGGGATTCGTCGGGCCCGGACGCGGACCGCACGGGCGCGGGTGATCCGGAACTGCCGTACGTGTCGGGAGAGTTACGAAGTCCAGCTTTCCCGCCACCCTGATCCACAATGCCGGGGACTTCAAGATTTTCCGCGGCTCCGGGATTTTCCGCGGTTTCAGGGTTCTCCGCCGCTTCGAGGGTCTCCGCGGCGGCGAGCGCGCGCTCGGCCGACAGCCGGTCGGCGCCGCTGCCGTGGACACGGTTGAGGACCAGCCCCACCAGCGGCATGTCCTCCGCGGCCAGCCGCTCCACGAAGTACGCGGCCTCGCGCAACGCGTCCCGCTCCGGCGCCGCCACCACCAGGAACGCCGTACCGGGAGCCTGGAGCAGCTTGTACGTGGCGTCCGCGCGCGTGCGGAACCCGCCGAACGTCGTGTCCATCGCGGCCACGAACGTCTGGACGTCCTTGAGCAGTTGCCCGCCGAGCAGCTTGCCGAGCGTGCCGGTCATCATCGACATGCCGACGTTGAGGAAGGCCATGCCCGCGCGGCCGCCCAGTTTCGCCGGCGCGGTGAGCAGCCGGATCAGCTTGCCGTCCAGGAACGAGCCCAGCCGCTTCGGCGCGTCCAGGAAGTCCAGCGCCGAGCGCGAGGGCGGGGTGTCGACGACGATCAGGTCCCACTCGTCGCGAGCCCGCAGCTGGCCCAGCTTCTCCATCGCCATGTACTCCTGCGTGCCCGCGAAGCCCGCCGAGAGCGACTGGTAGAAGGGGTTCGCCAGGATCGCGGCCGCCCGCTCGGCGTCCGCGTGCGCCTCGACGACCTCGTCGAACGTGCGCTTCATGTCGAGCATCATGGCGTGCAGCTCGCCCTCGCCGTCGGTGCCCTTCACCTTCCGCGGCACGTTGTCGAGCGAGTCGATGCCCATGGACTGCGCCAGCCGCTTCGCCGGGTCGATGGTCAGCACCACCACCTTGCGGCCGCGCTCGGCCGCCCGCAGCCCCAGCGCCGCGGCCGTGGTCGTCTTGCCGACCCCGCCCGAGCCGCAGCACACCACGATCCGGGTCTTCGGGTCGTCGAGCAGCGGATCGACGTCGAGCACGCGCGCGTGCGCCAGCCGGCGCCCGCCGTCCTGGGCCGGTTCCTGGGCCGGGTCCGGATCCGGAGTCATGACATCCCCTGTTCCCGCAGCTCGGTGGCGAGTTCGTACAGGCCCGCCAGATCCATCCCCTCGGCGAGCAGCGGCAGTTCGTGCCGTGGCAGGTCCAGCTCGGCGAGGACCGCGCGCTGCTCGTGCTCCAGCGCGTACCGCTCGGCATACTCGGCGGCCTGCGCCAGCAGCGGCGTCACCAGCTGCTCGGCCTTCCCGCCGCGCCGCGCGCCGCCCAGCCCGGCGGCCGAAAGCGACTGCGCCACGGCGGTGCGCGGCGCCGTCCGTACGAGTTCCAGGTCGGCCGCGTCCAACACCTCCGGGCGGACCATGTTCACGATGATCCGGCCCACCGGCAGCCGCGCGGCGCGCAGTTCGGCGATGCCGTCCGCGGTCTCCTGGACCGGCATCTCCTCCAGCAGCGTGACCAGGTGCACGGCCGTCTCCTTGGACTTGAGCACCCGCATCACGGCCTGCGCCTGATTGTGTATGGGGCCGATCTTGGCGAGCCCGGCCACCTCGTCGTTGACGTTCAGGAAGCGGGTGATGCGCCCGGTCGGCGGGGCGTCCATGACGACGTAGTCGTACACGAACCGGCCGGCCCTGTCCTTCCTGCGCACCGCCTCGCACGCCTTGCCGGTGAGGAGGACGTCCCTCAGTCCCGGCGCGACGGTGGTGGCGAAGTCGATCGCGCCGAGCTTCTTCAGGGCCCGGCCGGCCCCGCCGAGCTTGTAGAACATCTGGAGGTAGTCCAGAAGGGCCAGTTCGGGATCGATGGCCAGCGCATGGACCTCACCGCCTCCCGGCGCTACGGCGATCTTCCGCTCCTCGTACGGCAACGCCTCCGTCTCGAAGAGCTGGGCGATGCCCTGCCGGCCCTCGACCTCCACGAGAAGCGTCCGCTTCCCCTCGGTCGCGAGGGCCAGCGCGAGTGCGGCGGCGACCGTCGTCTTTCCGGTCCCGCCCTTGCCGCTGACGACCTGGAGCCTGCTCACGCCTTCGAGCCTAACCAGTCCGCCCGACACTCACGCGGGAGGCTGTGGATAACCGTGCTCCCGGTCGCACGACTGTCCCGTGCGTCACAGCGGATAAAGTCGGCCACATGACCAAGTGGGAATACGTGACCGTACCGCTGCTCGTGCATGCCACGAAGCAGATTCTGGACAACTGGGGTCAGGACGGCTGGGAGCTCGTCCAGGTCGTGCCCGGGCCCAACCCCGAGCAGCTCGTCGCCTACATGAAGCGGGTGAAGGAGTAGTGGGCGCGGTCGAGGCCAGGCTGGCCGAACTCGGACTCTCGCTGCCGGCGGTCGTCCCGCCGCTCGCCGCCTACCAGCCCGCCGTGCGGTCCGGTGTGTACGTCTACACCTCCGGCCAGCTGCCGATGGTGGACGGCAAGCTTCCGGTCACCGGCAAGGTCGGCGCCGAGGTCACCGCGGAGGAGGCCAAGGAGCTGGCCCGCACCTGCGCGCTGAACGCCCTGGCCGCCGTGAAGTCCGTCGCGGGTGACCTGGACCGCGTCGCGCGCGTGGTGAAGGTCGTCGGCTTCGTCGCCTCGGCGACCGACTTCACCGGGCAGCCCGGCGTGATCAACGGCGCCAGCGAACTGCTCGGCGAGGTCCTCGGCGACAAGGGCGTGCACGCGCGCAGCGCGGTCGGCGTCGCGGTGCTGCCGCTGGACGCGCCGGTCGAGGTCGAGGTCCAGGTCGAACTGCTGCCCTGACGGGAGGGCGGCAGGGCGGCGGAGCCCTGACGGGAACGCCGTGGCGGCCTGGCACGAACGCCACAGGCCACCCCTCGAACATTCGCGCACCAGGGGATAGCCTCCGGTAATGGCCGATGGACAGTGGTATCCCCCCGAGTGGCCGGACCGCATCCGTGCACACGCGGAGGGCACCCTCGTGCCGGTGCCGCCCAGGCGCGCGGCCACCGTGCTGCTCCTGAAGGACACCCCGGACGGTCCCGTCGTCCACATGCTGCGCAGACGCGCCTCCATGGCCTTCGCCGGAGGCGCGTACGCGTATCCGGGCGGCGGTGTCGACCCGCGCGACGACGACCAGCAGGTCCGCTGGGCGGGCCCCACGCGCGCGTGGTGGGCCGAGCGGCTCGGCGTGGACGGGACGGGCGCCCAGGCGATCGTCTGCGCGGCCGTCCGCGAGACCTACGAGGAGGCGGGCGTCCTGCTCGCCGGCCCCACCGCCGACGCGGTGGTCGGCGACACCACCGGGGACGACTGGGAGGCCGACCGCGCCGCCCTGGTCGCCCGTGAGCTGTCCTTCGCGGAGTTCCTGGACCGGCGGGGCCTGGTCCTGCGCTCGGACCTGCTGGGTGCCTGGACGCGCTGGATCACCCCGGAGTTCGAGACCCGCCGCTACGACACCTGGTTCTTCGTCGCCGCCCTCCCCGAGGGCCAGCGCACCCGCAACGCCTCCACGGAGGCCGACCGCACCGTGTGGATCCGCCCGGCCGAGGCGGCCGCCGGATACGACAAGGGCGAGCTGCTGATGATGCCGCCCACCGTCGCGACCCTGCGCCAGCTCGTGCCGTACGCCGGCGCGGCCGAGACGCTCGCGGCGGCGCCCGCGCGGGACATGACCCCGGTCCTGGCCCGCGCCCGCCTGGAGGACGGCCGTATCGTCCTGACCTGGCCGGGCCACGACGAGTTCACCAAGCACATACCCACCGACCTTCCCACCGGCGGAGCCCGATCATGACGGACGCAGCAGCCCTGCCCGGCCAGCCCCGGGGCGGAGTCCTCTCCGGAGCCGCCACCGCGCGGGCCGTCAACGTGCTGGCGCCCAACGCCTCCGTGATGACCCTGGACGGCACCAACACCTGGATCGTCGCCGAGCCCGACGCCGACCTGGCCGTCGTGATCGACCCGGGGCCCCTGGACGACGACCACCTCCGCGCGGTCGTCGACACGGCCGAGAAGGCCGGCAAGCGCGTCGCGCTCACCCTGCTCACCCACGGCCACCCCGACCACGCCGAGGGCGCCGTCCGCTTCGCGGAGCTGACCGGCACGCATGTGCGCGCCCTCGACCCGGCGCTGCGCCTCGGCGACGAGGGACTGGCCGCCGGAGACGTGATCACCACCGGCGGCCTGGAGCTGCGGGTCGTCCCCACCCCCGGCCACACCGCCGACTCTCTCTGCTTCCACCTCCCGGCCGACCGCGCGGTCCTGACCGGCGACACGATCCTCGGCCGCGGCACGACCGTCGTGGCGCACCCGGACGGCCGTCTGGGCGACTACCTGGACTCGCTGCGACGGCTGCGCTCGCTGACGGTCGACGACGGCGTCCACACGGTCCTGCCGGGCCACGGTCCCGTCCTGGAGGACGCCCAGGGCGCCGTCGAGTTCTACCTGGCCCACCGCGCCCACCGGCTGGCCCAGGTCGAGACGGCCGTCGAGAACGGCCACCGCAGCCCGGCCGAGGTCGTCGCCCATGTCTACGCCGACGTGGACCGCTCCCTGTGGCCGGCCGCGGAGCTGTCGGTACGGGCCCAGCTGGAGTACCTCGGCGAACACGGGCTGATCTAGAGCTGCCCCGTCAGCTCGCCCTACCCGCCTTGCCCGTCCTGCTCGCTCTGCCCGGTTCGTTCGGAGGGTCTGAGGGCCTTCACGCCGTGCACGCGCGCGTACTCCGCGGCCAGCCAGGGGCCGAGATCGTCGACGTACGACCGCAGGACGGCGCGGTCGCCGACCGGTTCGTACCCCGCCCCGGCCGCGCGCCGTAGCTGTCCGGCCCGCTCCGGGTAGCAGCCGGCGAACGCCTCGGCCATCTCCCGCAGGTCGCTGGTCCAGCCGTTCCAGCGGGGCATGACGAGGGTGAAGCCGGTGCGCACCAGGTGCCGGGACATGAACCGCACCAGGGGCCGCAGCGCCTCCTCGGTGTCGCCGGTGGCCGCGATCCGCTCCCGCCAGCGCGGCAGGATCCGGGCCAGGTCGCCGTTGGTCTCGCGGGCCAGCAGGGAGTCGGGGCGGTAGCGGGGCAGGAACTCGGCTAGGTCCTCGCCGAGCAGCGGGGTGCACAGGCAGGCCACGAACCACCCGTAGTCGTACCGCTCCTCCTCGCTGAGCACCCGGGTCCGCGATTCGAGCAGGACGCCGATCCCGTCGACCTCCAAGAACGCCTCGTCGACGGCCTCGGCGAGCGTGTCGGCCGCCGTCCGGTCCGCGGCGTCCGGCTCCGCGCGCAGGACGATCAGCAGATCCAGGTCGCTGCGCCCCACGCGCGCGGTGCCGCGCGGAACGGACCCGTAGAGGTAGGCGCTGTCCAGCCGCGCCCCGAAGACGTCCAGGACGCGGTCGCGGGCGGCGGCGACCACGGGACGGAAGACGCGCGGCACGCGCGCGAGGGAGCCCTCGCGGTCGATGAAGCCCAGGGGGTCGAGACCCCGGGAGGAGACAGCCGGTTCTTCAGCCATGGGGCAACTGTGCCAAGTCCGCTCATGACTCAGGGTTCCGTCTCACCAAAGACGGAACCCTGATGCCGTACGGCGGTGGCCGACCGGGGTCAGCGCGAGCGCTTGGCCAGCCGCTCGACGTCCAGCAGGATCACGGCCCGCGCCTCCAGGCGCAGCCAGCCGCGCTGGGCGAAGTCCGCCAGCGCCTTGTTCACGGTCTCGCGGGACGCGCCGACCAGCTGGGCCAGCTCCTCCTGCGTGAGGTCGTGGACGACGTGGATGCCCTCCTCGGACTGCACGCCGAAGCGGCGGGACAGGTCCAGCAGGGCCCGCGCGACACGGCCCGGCACGTCGGAGAAGACCAGGTCGGACATCTGGTCGTTGGTCTTGCGCAGCCGGCGGGCGACGGCGCGCAGCAGGGCGCCGGCCACCTCGGGCCGGGCGTTCAGCCAGGGCTGGAGGTCGCCGTGGCCGAGGCCGAGCAGCTTGACCTCGGTCAGCGCGGTGGCCGTCGCCGTCCGCGGGCCCGGGTCGAACAGCGACAGCTCGCCGATCAGCTCACCGGGGCCGACGACGGCGAGCATGTTCTCGCGCCCGTCGGGCGAGGTGCGGTGCAGCTTGACCTTGCCCTCGGTGACCACGTAGAGCCGGTCGCCCGGGTCGCCCTCGTGGAAGAGGGAGTCGCCGCGCGCCAGGGTCACCTCGCTCATGGAGGCGCGAAGCTCCGCGGCCTGCTCGTCGTCGAGAGCCGCGAAGAGCGGGTTGCGCCGCAGAGGGTCGTCCACGAGTTCTCTCCTTGTCGACCTGCTCAGGGGATCTTGCTCCCCTGGTGTTACCAGGGGACCGTGCTGCCCATTTTGCCGGACGGTCCAAACAGTGTGATCTGTCACAAGGATGCCGCACAGGTGTCCCGAGGTAAGCGGCAGGGGTCCAATCGGGGGCTGATCTTCAGGGTCCGGGGCGGATGTCCGTGCCGGGCTTTAGGCTGGCCGGGTGTCCAAATCGCCGGTGAGAGCACAGGCCAAGGGGGCTGCTCGGGTGGTTGTACGTCGTGATTCCGCTGTGGGCGAACAAGGGTCCGGTGTCGCCCCGAGTGCGCCGAAAAAGGCGACGAAAGCGGCCGAGGCGGTGAAAGCCACGAAGGCGGTGAAAGCCGTGAAGAAGCCTTCCGTCGTGAAACCGACGAGAGCGGCGAAGTCCGCCCCGCCCGCGAAGAAGACCGCCGCGAAGAAGACCGCCGCGAAGGAGACCGCCGCGAAGGAGACCGCGGTGAAGAAGGCCGCGGTGAAGAAGGCCGAGTCGCGCACCGCGCTCGTGCGCCGGGCCCGGCGGATCGACCGGGAGCTCGCCGAGGTGTACCCGTACGCGCACCCCGAGCTGGACTTCGAGAACTCCTTCCAGCTCCTGGTCGCCACCGTGCTGTCCGCCCAGACCACCGACCTGCGGGTCAACCAGACCACCCCGACGCTCTTCGCGAAGTACCCCACCCCCGAGGACCTGGCCGTCGCCAACCCGGAGGAGGTCGAGGAGATCCTGCGGCCCTGCGGGTTCTTCCGGGCCAAGACCAAGTCGGTGATAGGGCTCTCCAAGGGGCTCGTGGAGCAGTTCGGCGGCGAGGTGCCGGGACGGCTCGAGGACCTCGTCAAGCTGCCCGGCGTCGGCCGCAAGACCGCCTTCGTCGTGCTCGGCAACGCCTTCGGGCGCCCCGGCATCACCGTGGACACGCACTTCCAGCGCCTGGTCCGCCGCTGGGAGTGGACCGAGGAGAGCGACCCCGACAAGATCGAGGCGGCCGTGGGGGCGCTCTTCCCCAAGGGCGACTGGACCGACCTCTCGCACCACGTGATCTGGCACGGCCGCCGGATGTGCCACGCCCGCAAGCCCGCCTGCGGCGTCTGCCCCGTCGCCCCGCTCTGCCCGGCCTACGGCGAGGGCGAGACCGACCCCGAGAAGGCGAGGAAGCTCCTGAAGTACGAGAAGGGCGGCTTCCCGGGGCAGCGGCTGAAGCCGCCGCAGGCCTATCTGGACGCGGGCGGCAGGCCGGCCCCGCCACTGGGCGGTGTGCAGGGGAAGTGACCTAGGGGTCCTGTGGGGGTCGCGTGACGGAACGAACGAGGTGCGCCCGGGCGTTGGACCGGGCAGGACGACGGGGGATGCCATGACACACACCAGCAGGGCGCACACCGGTGGGCCACGGGCCGGCGCGGCGCTGAGCAAGGACGGCCTGCCGGACTGGCTTGCCCCGGTGGTGCGGGCCGCCGAGACCGTCCAGCCGCTCCAGCTGAGCCGCTTCCTGCCGCCGGAGAACGGCGCGGGGCGGCAGTCGGCCGTGCTGATCCTGTTCGGGGAGGGGGCGGCCGGTCCCGAGCTGCTGCTGATGGAGCGGGCCGGGTCGCTGCGCTCGCACGCCGGGCAGCCCGCCTTCCCCGGTGGTGCCCTCGACCCCGAGGACGGCGACCCGAAGGCCGACGGGCCGCTGCGGGCCGCTCTCCGCGAGGCCGAGGAGGAGACCGGGCTCGACCCGGCCGGGGTGCAGCTGTTCGGGGTGCTGCCGAAGCTGTACATCCCGGTGAGCAAGTTCGTGGTCACACCGGTGCTGGGCTGGTGGCGCGAGCCGAGCCCGGTCGGCGTGGTCGACCCGAACGAGACCGCACGGGTGTTCACTGTCCCCGTGGCGGATCTCACGGACCCGGCCAACCGGGCCACCGCCGTGCACCCCAGCGGGCACCGAGGTCCGGCATTCCTGGTCGAATCGGCCCTGGTGTGGGGGTTCACGGCGGGTGTGATCGACAGACTGGTGCACTACGCGGGATGGGAGCGCTCCTGGGACCGCGAGAAGCTGGTCCCGCTCGACTGGCGGTCATGACAGGGTGTCCACCGTGAATGTGCTGGACATCCTGTTGCTGGTCGCCGCCGTGTGGTTCGCGATCGTCGGCTACCGCCAGGGGTTCGTCGTCGGCATCCTGTCGGTGATCGGCTTCCTGGGCGGCGGACTCGTCGCCGTCTACACGTTGCCCGTCATCTGGGACGCGGTGACCGGCAACGCCGAGGTGAGCACCACCGCCGCGGTCGTGGCCGTGGTCGTCGTCATCGTCTGCGCCTCCGTCGGACAGGCCCTGACCACCCACCTCGGCAACAAGCTGCGCCGGTACATCACCTGGTCCCCGGCCCGCGCCCTGGACGCCACCGGCGGCGCGCTCGTCAACGTCGTGGCGATGCTGCTGGTCGCCTGGCTGATCGGCTCGGCCCTCGCGGGCACCACCCTGCCGACGCTCGGCAAGGAGGTCCGCAACTCCAAGGTGCTGCTCGGGGTCTCCAGAGCGCTGCCCACGCAGGCCGACGGCTGGTTCGCGGACTTCTCCGCGGTCCTCGCGCAGAACGGCTTCCCGCAGGTCTTCAGCCCGTTCGACGACGAGCCGATCACCGACGTGGAGCCGCCCGACCCCGCCCTCGTGAACAGCGCGGTCGCCGTCTCGGCCAAGCAGTCCATCGTCAAGGTGACGGGCACCGCCCAGAGCTGCGGCAAGATCCTGGAGGGCACCGGCTTCGTCTTCGCCGACCGCAGGGTCATGACCAACGCGCACGTGGTCGGCGGCGTCGACGAGCCCACCGTCCAGATCGGCGGCGAGGGCCGCAAGTACGACGCCAAGGTCGTCCTCTACGACTGGCGGCGCGACATCGCCGTACTCGACGTGCCGGACCTGAACGCGAAGGCCCTGAAGTTCACCGGCCAGGAGGCGGAGAGCCGCGACAGCGCGATCGTCGCCGGGTTCCCGGAGAACGGGTCGTACGACGTCCGTGCGGCCCGGGTGCGCGGCCGCATCACGGCCAACGGGCCGGACATCTACCACCGCGGCACCGTCCGCCGGGCCGTCTACTCGCTGTACGCGACCGTCCGCCAGGGCAACTCCGGCGGCCCGCTGCTCACCCCGGAGGGCAAGGTCTACGGGGTCGTCTTCGCGAAGTCGCTGGACGACGCCGCGACCGGGTACGCCCTCACGGCCGACGAGATCAAGGCGGACATCGCCCAGGGCCGGACCGCGAACCAGCAGGTGGGCACCGACAGCTGCGCGCTGTGAGGGTGCGTCAGCCTCGGGTGTGGCGCAGGCGGACCGAGACCCAGCGGGCCCGGCGGCGCAGGATGCGCGGAATCCCCACCCGGAGGTCCGTACCCGGCGTATGCGGGGAGGCTCCTCGGTGGGAGTTCAGGCCGCCTGCCGTACGGCGGTTGCGGGGTGCGTCACTGTAGTCGTGCGTCCAGCCCATACCCCGACGTCTGCCCCTGCCCCAAGGTCGATAACCGCCCCCAGGGCCCCCAATTGGCCTATGCGGCGGGCATGTGGCCGTTCGTAGAACAGGTGTGCAGCTCCGGATAGCGGGCGCATCGGCGCGGTCACCGATCGGGTTCGGGGTCTTTCAGCCAGTTGATGAGTTCGGTGGAGAACGCCACCGGGTCCTCCTCGTGCGGGAAGTGCCCCAGCCCGTCGAACAGCCGCCAGCGGTAGGGGGCTTCGACGTACTCGCCGGAGCCGGCCGCGCTGCGGGTGCGGGTCACCGGGTCCAGCGAGCCGTGCAGATGCAGCGTCGGCACGCGCACGGGCCGCTTCATCCGGCGGTTGAACTGGATGCCGTCGGGCCGCGCCAGGGAGCGCACCAGCCAGCGGTAGGGCTCGATCGAGCAGTGCGCGGTGGACGGGATGCACATCGCCCGCTGGTACGTCTCCACCGCCTCGTCCTCCGGCAGCCGCGGCCCGGACCAGTCCCGGATCAGCCGGCCGACCAGCGCGCCGTCGTCGGCGACGAGCTGTCGCTCGGGGAGCCAGGGCCGCTGGAAGCCCCAGATGTAGGAGCTGGCGGCGGTCTGCCGGTGGTCCCGGAGCATCGCCGAGCGCCAGCGCCGCGGGTGCGGCATGGAGACCACGGCGAGCCGCCGCACCAGCTTGGGGCGCATCGCGGCCGCCGTCCACGCCAGATAGCCGCCCAGGTCGTGGCCGACCACCGCGGCGTCCGGCTCGCCGAGGGAGCGGATCACCCCGGTGACGTCCAGGGCGAGGTTGGCGGGGTCGTAGCCGCGCGGGGTGCGGTCGCTGCCGCCGACGCCGCGCAGGTCCATCGCCACGGCCCGGAAGCCCGCGTCGGCGAGCGCGACCAGCTGGTGCCGCCAGGTCCACCAGAACTGCGGGAAACCGTGCAGCAGGAGTACCAGCGGGCCGTCGCCCAGCTCGGCGATGTGGAAGCGGGCGCCGTTCGCGGCGACGTCCCGGTGCGTCCAGGGGCCCTCCAGCCGTACGGCCGAGGGTGCGGGGTCCGTCATGAGGTCGAGCGTGCCACAGCCTCGATGGCAGGCACGTGATCCTGGGGGAGTTCCGGACGCGGATGCGGCTTGGCGTTCTGCAGCACGCCCGCCGTCTCCTTCATCGACGCGGCCACCTTCTGCGGGCCCTGGCCCCGCTTGGCCTTCTTCGCGAACACCACGCCGATCAGTCCGAGGACGACGGCCACCAGGACGTTCGCCGCGAAGGAGAGCAGGAAGCAGATCGCCAGGTTCCAGTTGCTCCAGGTCCGGATGCCGTACGCCAGCGCGAAGTTGAGCATCGGCAGGGAGAACAGCAGGAGCACCGCCGCCACCGTGAAGGCGCCACCGCTGGTCGCGCCCCGCTTGACGTCCTGCTTCAGCTGGGCCTTGGCCAGCGCGATCTCGTCGTGCACCAGCGCCGACATCTCGGCCGTCGCCGAGGCGAACAGCTGGCCGATGCTGCGTTCGGCACCGACCGGGCTGCCGTCGGGTGCGCTCATCGCGGTCTCCCTCTGCGTACTTGTCATCGTCTTTTGTACCGTCTCGTCAGATCATGCCGGACGGTCGCCCCGCTCGCCTGCCCCGCCCGGTACTTCGGCAAGCGCGTCATGCCTACGGACCCGCCTGACGGGCGGTCTTCTCGGCGGCGATCCGGCGGTGTTCGGCGGCCTTGCGGTCGTGGATCTCGGCCATCCGCAGGTGGTACGCGGGGTCCTCCTGCTCGTAGACGTCCGGGATGCCGTCGTGGTCCTCGTCGCGCTCCTCCGCCTCCACCAGCCTGCGGTAGCGCGTGTTCCGTATCTTCAGCAGCACCGTGGCACACAGGGCCGCGATCAGCGATCCGGTGAGCACGGCGGCCTTGACCTCGTCGGTCAGCAGGGCGTCGTCCGCGAAGGCCAGTTCGCCGATGAGCAGCGACACGGTGAAGCCGATGCCGGCCAGCGAGGCGACCGCGAAGACGTCGGCCCATTCGAGGTCCTCGCTGAGCGAGGCCCGGGTGAAGCGTACGGTCAGCCAGGTCCCGCCGAAGATGCCGACGGTCTTGCCGACGACCAGGCCGAGGAGGACGCCGAGCGTCTCCGGCTTGGTGAAGACGTCCGTGAGCGCCCCCGCGGACACCGTCACGCCCGCGCTGAAGAGCGCGAACAGGGGGACGGCCAGGCCCGCCGACAACGGCCGCACCAGATGCTCGACGCGCTCGCCGGGGGAGTGCTCCTCACCCTCGCGGGTGGTGCAGCGCAGCATCAGGCCCATGGCGACACCGGCGATGGTCGCGTGCACGCCGCTGTTGTACATCAGCGCCCAGACGACGACCGCGAGCGGGACGTACACGTACCAGCCGCGTACCCCCTTGCGCAGCAGCAGCCAGAAGGCCGCGAGGCCGAGGACGGCGCCGCCGAGCGCGGCGAAGTCGATCCGCTCGGTGAAGAAGACCGCGATGATCAGGATCGCGAACAGGTCGTCGACGACCGCGAGCGTCAGCAGGAAGGCCCGCAGCGCGCTCGGCAGCGAGGTGCCGATGACGGCCAGTACGGCCAGCGCGAAGGCGATGTCGGTGGCGGTGGGCACCGCCCAGCCGTGCAGCGAGCCGCCGCCGGAGAGGTTGGTGAGGGTGTAGACGAGCGCCGGTACGGCCATCCCGCAGAGCGCGGCGACGACCGGCAGGACGGCCGCCCTGGGGTCCCGCAGATCGCCGGCCACCAGCTCGCGCTTGAGTTCGATGCCGGCGACGAAGAAGAAGACCGCGAGCAGGCCGTCCGCGGCCCAGTGGGTGACGGAGAGATCCAGGCCGAGGGCCTCGGGGCCGAAGTGGAAGTCGCTGACGGCCTCGTAGCTGTGGTGCAGCGCGGGTGTGTTCGCCCAGACGAGTGCGGCGATCGCGGCGATCAGGAGCAGTACGCCGCCGACGGTCTCGGTCCGCAGCGCGTCCGCGACGAAGTTCCGCTCGGGCAGCGAGAGGCGGCCGAGAACCTTGCGGGCGGTGCTGGTGCGGGGGGCGGACACGGTGGCCTCCGGTCGGTGGGCAGGGCAGGGCAACTGCCGACCAGACTTCCCGGCACACCTCGAGGCTCACGACGACGTGAGGGTCACGCGTTTCTCGCCCAGGTTACCCAAGGTGAGTCGGGGGTTGCCAGGTGTGTCTCACGGTAGGTGCAAAAGGGGCGCCCGGCGCGTTCCACGCCGGGCGCCCCTCGGGCCGTGCCGTCCGGGTCAGTCCTCGCTGGGCGCCGCCGGGAGCTTCGCCTGGATGAGGTCCATGACCGTGGAGTCGGTCAGCGTCGTCACGTCACCGAGCTGGCGGTTCTCGGCGACGTCGCGCAGCAGTCGGCGCATGATCTTGCCGGAGCGGGTCTTCGGCAGCTCCGCCACCGGCAGCACCCGCTTCGGCTTGGCGATCGGGCCGAGCGTGGCGCCGACGTGGTTGCGCAGGGCGTTGACCAGCCCCTCGTCCTCGGCGTTCGCCGTGCCGCGCAGGATCACGAAGGCGACGATCGCCTGCCCGGTCGTCTCGTCCGCCGCGCCCACCACGGCCGCCTCGGCGACCGACGGGTGGGAGACCAGCGCCGACTCCACCTCGGTCGTCGAGATGTTGTGCCCGGAGACGAGCATGACGTCGTCCACCCGGCCGAGCAGCCAGATGTCGCCGTCGTCGTCCTTCTTCGCGCCGTCACCGGCGAAGTACCTGCCCTCGAACCGCGACCAGTACGTGTCCAGGAACCGCTGGTCGTCGCCCCAGATGGTGCGCAGCATCGACGGCCACGGCTCGGTCAGCACCAGGTAGCCGCCACCGCCGTCGGGCACCTCCTGCGCCTCGTCGTCGACCACCGTCGCCGAGATGCCGGGCAGCGGGGTCTGCGCCGAACCGGGCTTGGTCGAGGTGACGCCCGGCAGCGGCGAGATCATCATCGCGCCGGTCTCGGTCTGCCACCAGGTGTCCACGATCGGCGTCCGGTCGGCGCCGATGTGCTTGCGGTACCAGATCCAGGCCTCGGGGTTGATGGGCTCGCCCACCGAACCGAGCACCCGCAGGCTGCTCAGGTCGAACTTCGCGGGGATGTCGTCGCCCCACTTCATGAACGTCCGGATCGCCGTCGGCGCCGTGTACAGGATCGTCACCCCGTACTTCTGCACGATCTCCCAGAACCTGCCCTGGTGCGGGGTGTCCGGGGTGCCCTCGTACATCACCTGCGTCGCGCCGTTGGCCAGAGGCCCGTACACGATGTAGGAGTGGCCGGTCACCCAGCCGACGTCGGCCGTGCACCAGTACACGTCCGTCTCCGGCTTGAGGTCGAACACCGCCCAGTGGGTGTACGACGTCTGGGTGAGGTAGCCGCCCGAGGTGTGCAGGATGCCCTTCGGCTTACCCGTCGTCCCTGACGTGTAGAGGATGAAGAGCGGGTGCTCGGCGTCGAAGGCCTCCGGCGTGTGCTCGGCCGGCTGCCGGTCGACGATCTCGTGCCACCACACGTCCCGTGTGTCGTCCCAGGCCACTTCCTGCCCGGTGCGCCGGACGACCAGCACGTGCTCGACGTTGTCCACCTTGCCGACCGCCTCGTCCACGGCCGGCTTGAGCGCGGACGGCTTGCCGCGCCGGTAGCCGCCGTCGGAGGTGATGACGACCCTGGCGTCCGCGTCCTGGATGCGGGTGGCGAGCGCGTCCGCCGAGAAGCCGCCGAAGACCACGGAGTGGGCGGCGCCGATCCGGGCGCAGGCGAGCATCGCGACCGCCGTCTCCGGGATCATCGGCATGTAGACCGCGACCCGGTCCCCGGCCCGGACCCCCAGCTCCAGCAGGGCGTTCGCGGCTCTGGAGACCTCGTCCTTGAGTTCGGCGTAGGTGATCGCCCGGCTGTCGCCGGGCTCGCCCTCGAAGTGGATGGCGACCCGGTCGCCGTTCCCGGCCTCCACGTGCCGGTCCACGCAGTTGTATGCGACGTTGAGCTCGCCGTCCTTGAACCACTTCGCGAACGGCGGGTTCGACCAGTCCAGCGTCTCGGTCGGCTCCTTGGCCCAGGTCAGCCGGCGGGCCTGCTCGGCCCAGAAGCCGAGCCTGTCAGCCTTGGCCTGTTCGTACGCCTCGGCCGTGACATTGGCGTTCTCGGCCAGGTCAGCGGGCGGCGCGAAGCGTCGCTCCTCCCTCAAGAGGTTGGCCAGGCTTTCGTTGCTCACGACATCTCCCTTTCGAAGGGTGTCCGTTGTGTCCCAGGCCACAGCTCATCAGACCCGGGGGTCCGGTGACAAGGGCCGTCGAAAAATTGGTTTAGACCTGTTGGGTGCGGCGGACGCGGCAGGCGTGCCGGGTCCGTCGGCTCAGGTCATACCCCGGTTCGACGGCGCCGATCACGCCCGCTCCTGTCGGTACCGGCCCGGACGGCACCGACGGTCTCCCGCCGCTTCGTCCTCAGGCCGGACTGCGCACCTCCTCCGCGCCCGGTACCCCCTCGAACACCTCCGCCTCCTCCCGTGCCCCGGTCCGGCCCAGCAGGTACGCCTGCGCCTCGCCCACGTGGAAGTACATCCCCTGCAGCTCCAGCGTGCCCGCCGCCAGCGCCCGCGCCACCGAGTCGTGGGCCCGCAGGTGCTCCAGCTGCTGGACCACGTTGGTCAGGCAGAGCCGCTCCACCGTGTCCGCCGGGGCCCGCCCGGCCAGCCGGACCCGGGGCCGGCCGCCGTCGGCCAGCCGCTCCAGGCTCGGCAGCCCGTGCCGCAGCCACCGCTTCAGCGGGGTCGTCCCGCCCCCGGACCCGGAGTCCAGCAGTGCCTGCATCGCCCCGCACCCGGAGTGCCCGCACACCGTGATGGACCGCACCTTCAGCACGTCCACCGCGTACTCGATCGCGGCCGCCACCGAGTCGTCGCCGTTCTCCTCACCCGGAAGAGGGACCAGGTTGCCGACGTTGCGCACCACGAACAGGTCACCCGGGCCACTGGAAGTGATCATCGAGGTGACGAGCCGCGAGTCGGCACAGGTGAGGAAGAGCTGAGAGGGCCGCTGCCCCTCCCGCGCCAGCCGGGCCAGCTCGTCCCGCACCAGCGGCGCGGTGTCGCGCTGGAACACGCCGATCCCGTGCGCCAGTTCATGACCGGCGCCGGCTGCTCGGTGCGCGCCTCTGCTCCCGAGGCCGAAACCATGCCGCTGGCTCTGCCCGTGCGCGTGGCCGTGGCCGTGGCCGGGTCCGTGTCTGTGGCCGAGCCACTGTCGGTGGTCGTGTCCTTGCCGGTGGCCGTACTCCGGTGAACGGACGCCCGCGCGGCAGCCGGTCAGTTCGGCGGTGCCGCCCTGCGCGGTGTGGGCCCTGCGCCAGTCCCGCAGTGACTCGTACGCCGCGTGGTCCATGAACGAACCGTCCAACTCCACCACGGCGTGGGCGCCCTGGGGTACGAGATGCAGGACTCTGCTGAGCCGGGGAACCGCGAGGAACGTCAACTGCCCGGTGACGTGTACGTGGTGGACTCCTCCCTTCTCTTCGTGGGTGACGCGGGTACGGGCGAGGCGGTGCAGGGCGAGGGCGACGGCCACGGCGACCCCGAGGACCACGCCCTCCAGGACCCCGAGGAGAACCACGCCGAGTGTGGTGACGGCGTACACCAGCACTTCGCGGTGGCGGGTCACCGTGCGGATGTGGTGCAGGGACACCATCTGGATGCCGACGGCCATCACCAGGGCGGCGAGCGAGGCGAGCGGGATGAGATCCAGGACCGGGACCATCAGCAGCGCGGCGACTACTACGAGAACGCCGTGCAGCATCGTGGAGTTCCGGCTCACGGCACCGGATCGCACATTCGCCGAACTCCGCACCGCGACCCCGGCGACCGGCAGCCCGCCGAGCGCGCCGGAGACGATGTTGGCCGCGCCCTGGCCGAGCAGCTCCCGGTCCAGTTCGGAGCGGCCGACCCGGGACTGCGGTCCGGTGCTCCCGGCCACCAGCTTGTCCACGGCGACCGCGCCGAGCAGCGACTGCACACTGCACACCAGCGTGGTGGTGAGCACGGCGGCGACGAGGCCGAGCACCGGCCCCTCGGGCAGCCCCGCCAGGGCGTGGCTGCTCCAGGAGGGCAGGTCGACCCGGGGCAGGGAGAGCCCGGCGAGCGAGGCGGTCGCGGTCGCGCCGGCGACGGCGACCAGGGCGGCCGGGACCGCGCGCAGCCGACGGCCGACGCGGCCGGGGACGCGCGGCCAGCCCAGCAGCAGCACCAGGGTCAGCGCGCTCATCGCCGCCGCGGCGGGGTGCAGGTGGGCCAACTGGGCGGGCAGCGCGCGCACGTTGGCGAGGACCGAGCTCTGCGGGGTGCCGCCGAGGACGATGTGCAGCTGGGCGACGGCGATGGTGACACCGATGCCGGCGAGCATGCCGTGCACCACGGCCGGGCTGACGGCGAGCGCGGTGCGGGCCACGCGCAGGCAGCCCAGGCCCAGTTGAGCGAGCCCGGCGAGGACGGTGATGCCGCAGGTGGCCCGCCAGCCGTAGCGGTGGATCAGATCGGCGGTGACCACGGTGAGCCCGGCGGCCGGGCCGCTGACCTGGAGCGGGCAGCCGCCGAGCCGTCCGGCGACCAGCCCGCCGACGGCGGCCGCGACCAGGCCCGCCTGGAGCGGGGCGCCGGTGGCGAGGGCGATGCCGAGGGACAGCGGCAGGGCGATCAGGAACACCGCGACGGACGCGGACAGGTCGGCACCCTCGACGGAGAAACGGCGGCGCGGGGGTGCGGGTGGGTGGGGTGGCCGGCCGGTGCCGGCGGGGCTCTCTGGGCCCGCCGCTCCGGCTCGGGCCAGGGCGAGGCTCTCGGGGTGCGTGGGTACGCAGGCTGAGGACATGTTCCCGTCTCCTCCGGGGCAGCGCGGTCGCGGAACAGGGGGTCCCCTCGCCGGGGGGCGGGGGCTCGGTCGCGGCCGTGGGTCACGGCGTGCAGTGGCGGGATAAATCAACGTTCGGTAAACGAATCGTAATGCAGAGTAAAGGTCAGGCATGGATTTTCGGCGCAAATGGGGCACCTCTTCAGCCTGCCGGGTGAAGTGAGCAGTTCATCGGCTTGTCGTATTAATCCCTCTCTCGGTCCTGTGCGACCTTGGCGGCGCTGTCGGCACATACCCGGCACATCGCCATAAAACGCCGTCAACGGCGTTCGCCGAGAGAAGGAAGAAGGTGGGCGGAATTGGCCGCCACCCAGAGGATCGCCGCCGGCGCCGTGGCCGCCGCGGCCTGTGCCGCGTCGCTGGCCGGTTGCGCGACCGGCACCAACTCCAAGGAAGGAACGTCCGGGCCGCAGAAGGGAGCGCCGGCGCCCCAGAGCGTGGTCCGTCTGATCGGTGACGGCTCCACGGCGTACACCGGGGCGCAGCCGCACCAGCCGCAGCCGGAGAAGCTCAAGGCCGGCGAGAAGCCCCCGCAGTTCGTGGTGTTCTCCTGGGACGGCGCGGGCGAGGACAGCCAGAAGCTGTTCTCGCACTTCCGCAAGGTCTCCAAGGAGAACAACGCGACCATGACGTACTTCCTCAGCGGCGTGTACATGCTGCCCGAGGAGAAGAAGGACCTCTACCGGCCCCCGCAGCACTCGCCCGGCCGCTCCGAGATCGGCTTCAACGACCAGCAGGGCATCACCGACACGGTGAAGCAGCTCCGCCTGGCCTGGCTGGAGGGCAACGAGATCGGCACCCACTTCAACGGGCACTTCTGCGGCCCCGACGGCGGGGTCGGCCAGTGGTCCGTGGCGGAGTGGAAGAGCGAGATCGCCCAGGCCAAGCAGTTCGTGAAGACCTGGAAGACCAACACCGGCCTGAAGAGCGCCGCACCGCTGCCCTTCGACTACGACAAGGAGCTGATCGGCGCCCGCACCCCCTGCCTGGAGGGGCAGAAGAACTTCATGAAGGCGGCCCGCCAGCTGGGCTTCCGCTACGACACCAGCGGGGTCAACGACCAGGTCTGGCCCAAGAAGAAGGAGGGGCTGTGGGACCTGTCGATGCAGCTCGTGCCCTTCCCCGGCCACACCTACGAGCAGCTGACCATGGACTACAACTTCATGGTCAACCAGTCCGGCACCCAGACCCAGGGCGACCCCGACAAGTTCGCCTACTGGGGCGACCAGATGCGTGACGGCCTGCTCCAGGGCTTCAACCGCGCCTACAACGGCAACCGGGCGCCGCTCGTCATCGGCAACCACTTCGAGTCCTGGAACGGCGGCACCTACATGCGCGCCGTCGACGAGGTCGTCCAGGACGTGTGCAACAAGCCCGACGTGCGCTGCGTCTCCTTCCACCAGCTGGCCGACTGGCTGGACGCCCAGGACCCGCAGGTCCTGTCGAAGCTGCGCACCCTGAACGTGGGCGAGGCCCCGCGGCAGGGCTGGGCGTCCTTCCTCTCCGGTCACCCCGCCCCGGCGCCGAAGGGGGTGCCCGGGGCGCCGGCGGTCAAGCAGTAGGCGGCGGGCGGGGCTGGCGACCCGGCCGCGGAGCGCCCACCTCCGTCAGGCCGGAGCCGCCACTTCCTCACCCAGTACGAAGCCGGGGTCGACCTGCGCGGCCAGGTCGGCCCCGGTGCGTTCGTTGCCCCACGACTCGGCGTTCTTCAGGTGGAAGTGGACCATCTGCCGGGTGTAGCGCTCCCAGTCCCGCAGCTCGTACGTCGCGTCGGCGGCGGCCTTGAGGGAGTGCAGGGCGCGGGAGTTGGCGTCCTCCAGGAGCTCGAACCGCGGCGGACGGCCCTTCTCCATGGCGCGCACCCAGTCCGAGTGCCCGACCGTCACCAGCAGGTCGTCCCCGACCTCCGCGCGGAGGAAGTCGACGTCGTCCTGTCCCTGCACCTTGTTGCCGACGACCTTCAGCGCCACGCCGAAGTCCCGGGCGTACTCCTTGTACTGGCGATAGACGGAGACTCCCTTCCGGGTCGGCTCGGCGACGAGGAACGTGATGTCGAAACGGGTGAACATGCCGGAGGCGAAGGAGTCCGAGCCCGCCGTCATGTCCACCACGACGTACTCGTCGGGGCCGTCCACGAGGTGGTTCAGGAACAGCTCCACCGCTCCGGTCTTGGAGTGGTAGCAGGAGACACCCAGGTCGGCTTCCGTGAAGGACCCGGTGACCATCAAACGGACGGCGCCGCCGTCGAGTTCCACCGGCCGCGCACAGGCGTCGTACACCGCGTTGGGCTCCCGCACCCCGACCAGCCGTGAGCCCCCGCCGGGCGGGGTGGTCTTGATCATCGTCGCGGCGGAGGCGATGCGCGGGTTGTGGCCGCGCAGGTAGTCCTTGATCAGGGAGAGCCGGTCGCCCATCGCGGGCAGCGCCGCCGACTCCCTCTCGTCGAGGCCGAGCGCGGGGCCCAGGTGTTGGTTGATGTCGGCGTCGACGGCCACGACCGGCGCGCCGGCGGCCGCGAGATGGCGGATGAACAGGGAGGAGAGCGTGGTCTTGCCGCTGCCGCCCTTCCCGACGAAAGCAATTTTCATGTTCACGAAGAGTAGTCGCGTGATAGCTTTACGTGTCAGGTGAAGTGAAGAAGACCACTCCTTCGTGGAGCGCGGCGGCGAGGTGCGTAGTGTCGTACTCATGAGTACGACAGGTGCGACCGCCGATCCGCTCGCGGCCCTGGGGTCGCTGCCCGGTGTGGCCGGGTCGGTGGAGTCCGTGCGCAAGTCGGTGGACCGGGTCTACGGGCACCGGGTCATGCGGCGCCGCAGCAACGCCGTCACCTCCGAGGCCGCGCTGCGCGCCGCCCGGGCCAGTGCCGCCCTGTCCGGGGCGGACTGGGCGCTGGAGGAGGTGCGGCGGCGCTCCGACTTCGGTGTGGACGGCGAGGCGCGCGTGGTGGGCGCGGCCCTGCGGCTGACCGCCGAGGCGGGCCAACTGCTGTCCATCTGGAGGCAGTCGCCGCTGCGCGTGCTGGCCAGGCTGCACCTGGTGGCGGCCGCGACGGCCGGCGCCGAGGTCGGCCGGCCGCGCCAGGCCGGCGAGGCCGTCGACGAGCCGTTGATCGAGCTGGCGCTGCCGGACGCCGACGAGGTGTCGGGACGCCTCGAAGGGCTCTCCCGGCTGGTCATCGCGGGGAGCTCGGCGCCCGCCCTGGTGACGGCCGCCGTCGTGCACGGCGAACTGCTCGCGCTGCGGCCCTTCACCTCGTGCAACGGGCTGGTTGCGCGCGCGGCCGAGCGGATCGTGCTGATCAACAGCGGTCTGGACCCCAAGGCGATCTGCCCCGCCGAGGTGGGCCACGCCGAACTGGGCCGCGCCGCCTATGCGGCGGCGCTGGACGGCTATGTCTCGGGGACTCCGGAGGGCATGGCGGCCTGGATCGCGCACTGCGGCCGGGCGGTCGAGCTGGGCGTGCGCGAGTCGACGGCGGTGTGCGAGGCGCTCCAGCGCGGCGCGGCGTAAAAGCCCGGGGTGGCCCAAAAGGGTTGCGGCGGTACGAGTTCTCGTACCGCCGCTGGCATGTTCACCCGGTTACCAAGCGTCCTCGATATGTCGCCCATCAGGCCGGGAACTTCTGCCCGTGACCTGGTGCGGCTGGCCCGTAATCGACGGGTCGACGTCGCGTGGGTGCCCGGTGTCCATGCTGGGTCCGTGGGGCCAAATGCGTTTTGAAGGGGATCCTCTCGGATGTCCTTTGGTCTCGCGGGCCGCTAACCCCTTTGTACTGCAAGCCCGGAGCAATCGGAACCCCTGCCTACAGTTCTTTACTTTCAGGTTCAAAGGTGCATGAAAGGGGCGGGCCGCTCAGGCCACCGAGTTCCGGCGCCGGCTCGCGTACCAGACCAGGCCCGCGGTGGCCGCCGCCGCTCCTATCGCCGCCGCGGCGACCAGGGCCGGGCGGGGCGGCGCGGAGATCCGCTGCTTGAGCCGTACCGGACGGTGGAAGTCCAGGATCGGCCAGCCGCGCGCGACCGCCTCGCGGCGCAGCGCCCGGTCCGGGTTCACCGCGTGCGGATGTCCCACGGCCTCCAGCATCGGCACGTCGGTCGCCGAATCGCTGTAGGCGTAACAGCGGTCGAGGTCGTACCCCTCGGAGGCGGCCAGCTCGCGGACGGCCTCGGCCTTGGTCGGGCCGTAGGCGTAGTACTCCACCTCGCCGGTGTAGCAGCCGTCGTCGCCGACGACCATGCGGGTGGCCACCACCCGGTCGGCGCCCAGAAGTTCGCCGATCGGCTCGACCACCTCGGCGCCCGAGGTGGACACGATGACGACGTCCCGGCCGGCCCGGTGGTGCTCCTCGATGAGGGAGGCCGCCTCGTCGTAGATGATCGGGTCGATCAGGTCGTGCAGGGTCTCGGCGACGATCTCCTTGACCTGCTGGACATTCCAGCCACGGACGAGGTCGGACAGGTACGCGCGGGTGCGCTCCATCTGGTCGTGGTCCATACCGCCGACCATGAAGACGAACTGCGAGTACGCGGTCCGCAGTGCCGCCCTGCGGTTGATCAGACCGCCTTGGTAGAACGACTTGCTGAAGGTGAGCGTGCTCGACTTCGCAATGACCGTCTTGTCCAGGTCAAAGAAGGCCGCTGTGCGGGGCAAGGAGTGGTTTTCCACGCCCCCGAGCATAGGCGCCCACCATTCGGCGTAAGGTGGGGCGCGTGGGTTTGCCTGAGAGGGCTCTCGGGTACACCATGGAAGTCACGGATCGTTCGCGACCGTGCTAACCCGGTCCGGCTCCTCCCCCCCCGAGTCGGCCGTGGAGACGACCCCCACTCTCCCCCCCGGTGGGGGTCGTCGCATGTCCGGGTGGGTTTTCCTCCTTCTTCGCGGGCCGCGAGGCCTTGGTCGGGCGGCTTCGGCCGCTCTTCTCGCATGTCCATGATTCATCACGCTGAGTAGTCGCGAGGCTGCTCTGTGGAAGTCGCACAGAGCCCAGAACGGGCCTCACCGGTATGGGTGACAGCGATATTCACAACCATCGAGTTGTCCACAGTTCTGGACCAAGATCCACACGATTTCCGGGTTCGTCGCACCGTGATTCCAGCGCGCTCCGGCGGCGGCGAGTTCATGGCCGGTTCCGATTGCCGGGCGCCTATGGCCGGTTTCCACCGGCCGTGCATATGGGGCCGCTCGCCGGCTCTTCGCAGGTTTGGGAATCGCGGGGCCGCAGGGGCACCGCGCGAGAACACAGCCAAGGGGGAAGCTCACGTGGCCGGAACTGTCACCCAGGATCCGCCGTCCGCCGCCCCGGGACGGCCCGGACGCCCGATGATCGTCACCGAGGACACCGAACTCCTCGACGACCTGCTGCGCCTGTGCGCCGCCGCCGGTGCCAAGCCCGAGGTCCACCACGGACTGCCGGAACGCGGCGGAGGCTGGGAGTCCGCCCCGCTCGTCCTGGTCGGCGACGACGCCGCGCGGCGGGTCCGCGGGGCCGCGCGCCGACGCGGGGTGGTGCTGGTCGGCCTCGACCAGGACGACCCCGACGTGTGGAAGCGGGCCGTGGAGATCGGCGCGGACCACGTCCTGATGCTGCCCGACGGCGAGCAGTGGCTCGTGGACCGCATCGCCGACGTCGTCGAGGGCGTCGGCCGCCCGGCCCTCACCGTCGGCGTCATCGGCGGCCGCGGCGGGGCCGGCGCCTCCACGCTGGCCTGCGCGCTCGCCGTCACCTCCGCGCGGGAGGGCCTGCGCACCCTCCTGGTGGACGCCGATCCGCTGGGCGGCGGACTCGACGTCCTCCTCGGCTGCGAGACCGCCGAGGGCCTGCGCTGGCCCGCCTTCGCCGCCTCGCGCGGCCGGCTCGGCAGCGGCGCCCTGGAGGAGTCGCTGCCCGAACTCCACTCGCTGCGCGTCCTCAGCTGGGACCGCGGCGACAGCGTGGCCGTCCCGCCGCCCGCCGTCCGCGCGGTGCTCGCCGCCGCCCGCCGCCGCGGCGGCACGGTCGTCGTCGACCTGCCGCGCCGCCTGGACGCCGAGGTCGCCGAGGTCCTCACCCAGCTCGACCTCGCCGTCCTGGTCGTCCCCGCCGAACTCCGCGCGGTCGCCGCCGCCGGACGGGTGGCGGCCACCGTCGGCATGGTCGTCCGCGATCTGCGGGTGGCGGTACGGGGGCCGTACGCGCCCGGACTCGACGACCGCGAGGTGGCCCGGCTGCTCGGCCTGCCGCTCGTCGGCGAGATCCCGGGCGAACCGGGCCTGTCCCGGCCGCACCGCAAACCGCCGGGCGCCGCCGCGCGCGGAGCGCTGGCCCGCTTCTGCAAGGGCTTCTGGGAGCGGACCCTGGTCGAGGCGGGTGGCGTATGAGGCCCTCCACCACCGCCCCGGACGGCCCGGCGCTGCTGGACGGGGTACGGCGCTGGCTGGTCGAGAGCGGCGCCGAACCGACACCGGCGCGCGTGGCGCAGGCACTGCGCGAACAGGGCCGGGTGCTCGGCGACGCCGAAGTCCTCGGCGCGGCCGAACGACTGCGCTCCGAACTGGTCGGCAGCGGCCCCCTGGAACCCCTGCTGGCCGACCCCACGGTCACCGACGTGCTGGTCACCGCCCCGGACCGGGTCTGGGTGGACCGCGGCGGCGGCCTGGAACTGACACCGGTCGCCTTCCCCGACCCGGCGGCGGTACGGCGCCTCGCGCAGCGGCTGGCCGCCGTGGCGGGCCGGCGCCTGGACGACGCCCGCCCCTGGGCCGACGCCCGGCTGCCCGACGGCACCCGTCTGCACGCGGTCCTGCCCCCGGTGGCGGTCGGCTGCACCTGCCTGTCCCTGCGGGTCGTACGGCCCCGGGCGTTCACCCTCGACGAACTGGTGGCGGCCGGCACCGTGCCGCCCGGCGGCGACCGGATCCTGCGCGCCCTCCTGGCGGCCCGGCTGTCCTTCCTGGTGAGCGGGGGCACCGGCACCGGGAAGACGACCTTGCTGAGCGCCCTGCTCGGGCTGGTCGGACCGGGCGAGCGGATCGTGCTCGCCGAGGACTCGGCGGAGCTCAGGCCCGAACACCCGCATGTCGTACGGCTGGAGAGCAGACCCGCCAACCAGGAGGGCGCGGGCCTGGTCACCCTGGAGGACCTGGTCCGGCAGGCGCTGCGGATGCGCCCCGACCGGCTGGTCGTCGGCGAGGTGCGCGGCCGTGAGGTGGTCGATCTCCTGGCCGCGCTCAACACCGGCCACGAGGGCGGCTGTCGGGTGGCTCTGAAGATTTCAGTAGCGCACGAATCAGTTCAGTGAAGATTTCAGTAACGCACAAAAGATTTCAGTGCGATCACCGAGCGTGATTACACTTCGCTCTTGCGTGATGCTGGTGTCGGCGACGCCAGTTCGACCAGTGCAGGGCGTGTGCCGGATCGGTGTCCTGGCGGGGCCTTGGCAGGGCGAAGGCCCGGAACAGTGCGAGGAGTTCGCGCGGGCTGACGGGCACCATGGCCAACTCGCCGTCGGGGTCGGCGGGGTGGGCGCGTTGGCGCTCGTGGAGGGCGCCGACGGCCAGGAGTGCGTAGGCGCGGTGCACCTCTCCTATGTGAGTGCCGGCCGGTGTCGAGGTGGGCCTCTTGGCTCCCTGGAACTGAACGTCCGAACCCTCCCTCGGCGACACCGACACCATGCCTGATCAGCGGAAACTCAGCGATCACGTCCGGAAAGACAACGGCTTCTGACGTGCGTGTTTAAGTTGTCCCAGACCAGAACGATGGGGACGTCGAGCTGCTGGTGTGCGGCATCCGGCAGGCGGGCGTAGTCGGTCTCGGTGAAGCCCTTGCGGCGGCTCATGGCGGTTCCACGGTCGAGGTGGATCGGTAGACCAGCTGGGGCCGGTGGCCGGACTGGATGCAGATCAGCGCGGCCATCGAGGCCCGTTTGGTGCCCGCGGCGGTGACCCGCACCACCGGCGTGTGGCCCCGGCGGCCCCAGTTGCGGCCCTTGGGCGGCCTCAGGCCCTGGCCGGCTTCGTCCTCAAAGCAGAGCCAGGCGCCCAAGTCCGCCGCCCTCTTTTTATGACGGGCCACTGCTCTTCCTTCCAGGCGGCGATCTTCGCCTCGTCCCGCTCGGTGGCCTTCCGGGAGGGGACCTGCACGCTCCAGCCGATGCGGTGCAGCAGCAGGTCCAGCCCGGCCAGGGTGTACGCGACGCCGAACCGGCGGCGCACGATCTCGGCGATCCTCGCCAGCGTCCAGCACTGGTCACTCCAGCCGTAGGCTGCGGGCCCGGCATCCAACACCGCCTGAAGAAGGCGGAGTTGTCCTGCGTCGAGCTTGCAGCGGGCGCCGCCGGGACCCTTGGAGACCAGGGCCTGCCGACCGCCCGAAGCCAACGCCCGCCGCCAGCGATTCGCCGACATCCGGGTCACCCTGAACCGCCGGGCCACCTCCCGGTCACTGACTCCCGCCTCGATCAGATCGGCGGCCGCCAGCCGCACCCGCTCACGCCGATCCCGCTCCTCAGCCGTCAGCCCTCCGCCATCGGGATACCTCATCCCTCCGGCATAGCGCGGTTCACGACAGTCGTCACGGCCCGACGTAACCCGCACCGTTAAAGATCTCTAGCTTGCGGGCCACCGGGGCGAGCAGCCCGCGTATGTAGTCACGCATGCGGCGGCGGAGCTCCACTCGGCTGAAGCGGTGGCCGATGGTCAGGAAGAGATCGTCCAGTTCGAGGTCCCACTGCGCGGCGGCATACTCGGTGATCACCTTGGGAGGCTGCCCCGCCGCTGTCACTACCTGCGGCGTTGTCGCACGATCGAGGGGCGGTCTCCGTGAGATGGCCCCCGCACGGTCGATGTCCCGCTACACTCCCGCCACCCGGCGAAAGACCAGGTCAGACAGCGAAATCCTGCTGGAGTACTAAATTGGCACACCCGCTGAGGCCAGCACGAAGGGCCCGCCCCCCCAGGCGTTCGAGCCGGTAACGAGGGGGCGGGCCGGTCGCCTGGGGGTGTCCGCCTGTCGGCGCAGAGTGCCGGTGGCGGCGTGCCTTTCAGCGACGGAACTGGTCGGCGTACTCCGCTCCGAGGCCGTTGCTCTCGTAGTGCGCCCGGCACATCTCCAGCTTGGTGAAGGCGTCTTCATAGCCGACCTGGTGGCCCTTGTCGTCGAGGTAGACCATGGCGCCGGTGATGTTGAAGAAGGTGATCATCTCCTGGCAGTCCTCGGGGACTCGGAGTGTGTGGATCTCGCCCGGCGGCTCGTAGACGAAGCCGCCTTCCTCGGCCGTCCACTCGTGCTCGTCGTACTTCCACTTCCCCTTGAGGACGTATCCGACGACGATTCCGGGGTGCCGGTGGCGGGAGACGATCCCGGACCGGGTCACCTTCAGCAGGTTGCACCACTGGCCGGTGACCGTGTTGATGAACAGCGGCCGGAAGAAGACACCGGGCGCCTGTGGGACCCAGGCGCGGTCGTCGTCGGGCAGTGCGGCGACCGCGATCTCCTCCGGGATGCCGGTCGACACCTGGATGCTGTGCGTGCTCATGAGAACTCCTTCGTTGCTGTGGGGATGGTGTTGGCTGGTTGCCCGTGGGTCACATGACCGTGCCGAGATGCCAGGGCACGAACTCCTCCTCGCCGTATTCGAGGTCCTCGCTCTTGGTGTGCTCACCGGAGGCTGTGCGGAGGATGGCCTGGAAGATCTCTTCGCCCAGTTCGTCGACGGTCTTTTCGCCGTCGGCGATGCTGCCGCAGTTGATGTCCATGTCCTCGGACATGTGGTCGTACAGGGCGGTGTTGGTGGCGAGTTTGAGGCTGGGAACTGGGGTTGCTCCGAAGGCGGAGCCGCGTCCGGTGGTGAAGCAGAACGCGTTGGCGCCGCCCGCGATGATGCCGGTGACCGACACCGGGTCGTAGCCGGGCGTGTCCATGAAGACGAAGCCCGGGCTGGTGATGGGGGCGGCGTAGTCGAGAACCTGTCGCAGCGGGGTCGTGCCACCCTTCGCGACGGCGCCGAGCGCCTTTTCCAGGATGGTCGTGATGCCGCCCGCCTTGTTCCCGGGTGACGGGTTGTTGTTCATGGAGCCGCCGTTCTGCGCGGTGTACTCCTTCCACCACTCGATGCGGCTGAGCAGTTTCTCCCCGACGTGACGGTCGGTGGCGCGGCGCACCAGCATGTGTTCGGTGCCGTAGATCTCCGGGGTCTCCCCCACCACTCCGGTACCGCCGTTCCTCACCAGACGGTCCACCGCAGCACCCAGGGCAGGGTTGGCCGTGATGCCGGAGAAGGAGTCGGAGCCGCCGCAGTTGGTGCCGAGGATGAGTTTGTCGGCCGTCACCGTGGTGCGCCGTGCGGAGTCGGCTTCTGCCAGCATGTCGCTGAGCCGTGCGATGCCTTCCCGGACAGTTTTCCGGGTGCCGCCGAGTTCCTGGATGGTGCTGGTGAACACCGGCAGTCCGGGGCGGAGGTCGACGTCGGCGGTGAGATCGAGGATCTGGTTCGTCTCGCAGCCCAGGCCGAGCACGAGGAATCCTGCGAAGTTCGGGTGGGTGAGGTAGCCCCGCATGACCCGACGGAGGATCTCGATGCCCTCGCCGTCGGCGGCCATCCCGCATCCCGTGCCGTGGGTGAGCGCGACCACCCCGTCGACGTGGGGGTAGTCCTGCAACAGACCCGACTGCCGGACCTGCTGGGCGATGGTTTTGGCGGCGGTGGCCGAGCAGTTGACCGTGGTGAGGATGCCGAGCATGTTGCGGGTGCCGACCTTGCCGTCGGAACGGACGTACCCCTGGAACGTTGCCCGCTGCTCTTGCGGGAGCGGGGCGTCGATACGGGCGTCGACCCCGAAGTCGTAGGCGCGTTCGAACTCGCGGTACTCCATGTTGTGCAGGTGGATGTGGTCGCCGCGAGCGATGTCGCTTGCGGCGAAGCCGATGATCTGCCCGTAGCGGTGCACGGCGTCGCCGGCCGGCAGGTCGCGAAGGGCGATCTTGTGACCGCGCGGGACGGCTGCGCGGGCGACGACGTCCTGGTCGTCGATGCGGACACGGTCGCCTGCCAGCAGGTCCGATCCGGCGATGGCGACGTCGTCGTCACGGTGCAGCCTGGCGGCACGGGCTTGGACATGAACGGTACTCATGGCTTTCCTTTTTGTTGTTCGGGCGGGTGTGTGCCGGCAAGGGGCCACGGGTCGGCGGGGACGGCGGCATCGGTCGCAGGACGCGCCGGGTCACGAGGCCGGACCGACGGTCCCGGCACGATCAGCCAGCCGCCCCCGCGACGTCGACCAGGACCTTCATCTCCTCGCCCCGCTCCAGGGCCGCGAACGCCTTCGCGGTCTCCTCAAGCGGTACGACACGGGTGATGAGGCGTTCCGCCGGCACCACCCCGTCAGTGAGCAGCCCGATCGCTTCGGTGAAGTCCGGGCGCTCGTAGACACGGGCACCGATCAGCCGTTGTTCTCTCCAGAACACCTGCTTGAGATCCACCGGCCGGGGCTCGGGGTGGATGGCGACGACGACGATCGTCCCGCGCACCTTCGTCAGGTCTGTGCTGCTGAGGACGGCCGGGGCGGCGCCCGACACCTCGAAGACGACATCGGCTCCGGCTCCGCCGGTCCACTCCCCGACCCGCGCGGGCACGTCGTCCTCGCGCGGATCGTAGACAGTGAATCCCAGCTCGGCGGCGACCGCCCGGCGGGCGGGGTCGAGCTCGACGAGCACGGCCTGTGCGCCGATGTGCCGGGCGACGACGGCGATCAGCAGCCCGATGGGGCCGCCGCCGATGACGACGGCCCGGTCACCGGCGGACAGTTCGGCGCGGCGTACGTCGTGGACGGCGACGGCAACCGGTTCCACCAGGGCGGCATGCCGCAGGCTCAGCGTTTCGGGGAGCGGGATCACGCGATCCGCGCGCACGTTCCAGCGGGTCTGGAGGGCACCGGGCGAGTCGATGCCGATGAAGATGAGGCTCTGGCACACATGTCGGTGTCCTGCCAGGCAGGCGGGACATGTGCCGTCCCAGTCCAGCGGCATGACGGTGACGGGTTGGCCGGTGTGGAAACCCGTGGCTCCCTCGCCCAGCGCGGCCACGACGCCGCTCATCTCATGGCCGATCGCCATCGGCGCCTGAACCCGTGTGTCCATGTGTCCGTGCAGGATGTGCAGGTCGGTACCGCACAGTCCGGTATAGGCCACCTCGATCTGCACTTCGCCCGGCCCCGGCGGCTCGACCGTCTGCCGAACCACCGATATCTCGCCGCCGCCCACGTACTGCGCTGTCTTCACGTCGGTCGCCCTTCGCTCCCTCGGCTGTGTGCCGGGGACGCCACCATGCACCGAATCATCTAATGAATCAACCCCTCAGTGTCGAGAAATCGCCTTGCGTACCCCCTTGGCCCCTCAATACATCAGATGTATCGTCGTCCCGCCTCGACTGACAAGAACCAGCCACAGTCGACGGAGTGGCCCGAACCCGGTCCCGGCAACACCGACGCGGCATCGGCCTCACCTGGCCACCGGGGCATGTCGGCGGACCGCGAGCGAGGCGCCGGTGCGTGCCGCGGAGGGGAGGGATGCCCGCATACACGCCAGTCCCCTTTGCCGCATCTCAGCGAATACTTCACACTCTGTCCACATTGGAAGCTCAAGGAGGAGCTCTCATGGCGGAACAATCTCCAGGCATAGCCGCAACGGCGTCACGTCCCCATCCGGGCGGACCGGCCGGCCGACGCACCAACGTGCGTTGGATGGTCGTCGGCATGTGCTTCCTGGGCACAGCGGTCAACTATCTGGACCGGGCCACCATCTCGGTCGCGATGCCCGAGATCGTCAAGGAGTTCAGCCTCTCGCACACCGTGGAAGGGCTGCTCCTGGGATCCTTCTTCTGGACATATGCGATCTTCCAGTTGCCGGCGGGGCACTTCGTCGACCGGATCGGCGCACGGGTCATGTACACGGTGGCGGCGGTGTGGTGGTCCGTCTTCACCGCGCTCACCGCGGTGGCCGGCGGAGTCACCTCACTGTTCGGCTACCGGATCGGACTGGGCATCGGCGAGAGTGCCGCCTATCCGGCCAACGCGAAAGTCGTGAGCCAGTGGTTCCCCAAACGTGAGCGCGCGCTGGCCAGCAGCATCTACGACAGCGGTTCCCGGTTCGGCAGCGCCATGGCCCTTCCGCTGGTCGCGTTCGTGGTGACCGCGCTGGGCTGGCGGGGCGCCTTCGTCGTCACCGGCACCATCGGGCTCGCGTGGGCCGTCGGCTGGTACCTGTGGTACCGGGACGTGCACGAGAACCCCCGCCCTTCCACCGCGGAACTCGCCTATATCGACGACGGCGGCGCACGAACCGAGCAGGCTGAGAGCGGTTCCGTCCTGCGCTGGCGGGAGTTGTTCCGCTACCGCACCGTGTGGGGCATGATGCTGGGCTTCTTCTGCTTCAACTTCGTCAACTACTTCTTCATTACCTGGTTCCCCAGCTATCTCACCAATGCCCGCGGGTTCACGCTCCTGAAGGCCGGCTTCTTCGGCATGATTCCGGGCCTTGTCGCTATCGTCGGCGGTTGGTTCGGGGGCTGGTTCTCCGACCGGCTGTATGAGCGGACGGGCGATCTGAACAAGGCCCGCAAGATCTGTCTCGTCTCCGGTCTGCTTTTCTCCTCGGTGATCGCCCTCGCAGTGATCGTGCCCACCGCCTCCCAGGCACTGGTCCTGTTGTCGATCGCGTACGCCGGACTGACCTTCACAGGCGCGAGCGTGTGGTCGCTCCCCGCCGACGTGGCCCCCACCAGCGGCCAGGTCGCCTCACTCGGCGGCATCCAGAACTTCGCGTCCAACCTCGCCGGTGTCGGCAGCCCCCTGCTCGTCGGCCTGCTCTACGACCTGACCGGCTCGTTCGTGCTACCGCTGACCGTCGTCGGGGGCATCGCCATCGCGGGCGCGCTGACCTACGCCCTCGTGATCAAGCGGATCGAGCCGTTGGCGCTACCGGTGTAACGGCCACCATCCGGACCTGCAACGACCGGGCGACGAGTGCGGACGCGCCGCGCGGTCCACGGGCTCGCGGGGGGGGCACCGCGCACGTCCGAAGGCCGCACCACCGGCCCCCGCTTTGCAGGTCACCCGGACAAGAGGGCAGCCTGGCACCCCGACCGCGGCGCTCCCGGCGGTGCCGGCCCAGGACAACCGCTCAGGCGGGCTCGGCCGTGTCGGCTCCGGCGTGGTCGGCGAGATACTGCTCGGTCTCCAGCAGGTGGATGCCCATACGCAGCCGTGCGGCCTCGGGGTCCCGTCGTCGCAGGGAGTCCAGGATCTGCTCATGCTCGCGGTGGGTGCGCGCCTCGGCGCCCTGTTCGTCGATCGCACGCCACAGCCGGCCGCGGACCGTCCTGCTCGACAGCGCCTCGATCAAGGCTGCCAGCGTCGCGCTGCCGCAGGCCCCGGCCACCACCCGGTGGAACTCTATGTCGGCCTGCATGACCGCCTCGTGGGTGGCCTCGGGCGTACCGACGACGGCCCCGATGGATTCGAGCACCGATGCCGCCCTGGCCAGCTCCCCGTCGGTGATCCTGACTGCGGCGCGCCCCGCCGCTTCCACTTCCAGAAGACGGCGGATGGAATGGAGATCCGCGAAGTCCTCACTCTGGTAGAGATCGATAAGGAACCCCATCTGTCCCAGCAGCGCGCCCGGTTGAAGGTCGGTGACATAGGTCCCGGCTCCCTGCCTGGTGTCCAGCACCCCGTTCATGGCTAGTACGCGGACGCCCTCACGCAGAGAGCCCCGGGACACACCGAGCCGGTCGGCGAGGTCCTGCTCGATGGGGAGCCGGGAGCCGGGCCTCAGTTCGCCGTCAAGGATCATCTTTTTGATGCCGTCGATGACGGCCGATGCCTGGGAGCGGGAGGGATGCGGGTCGAACGACTGACCAGTGGACACCTCTGCATAGTACCCACGGGCCCGGACGCAAAGCGGGCTGCGGGGGACGGCCGCCCCTCCCCGCCCACGCCGTCAGAGGTCCGGAGGCAGATTGCGAGCGTGACGCTCTGGATGGTCGAGGCAGGAACCCGTGCCGAGTCGGGCAGGGCCTTGCGAGAACGCATCACAGCCTGGCAGGCGGCGCACGTCCTGGCGGAGGTCGAGACGTAGAACTATCGATGTCCCGCTACACTCCCGCCACCCGGCGAAAAGAACAGGTCAGACAGCGAAATCCCGCTGGAGTACTAGTGCGTCCCGCCTTGCCGAGACGGACTCAACGCGATCAAAATCGAACAAGTGTACAATAAGTCATGACGGTGAGTCTTGCGCGTCTGTAGCCTGTCCGGCACGCTGAAAGGACAAGTCCTCTGCAGACTGTTGACTGAGTAACGCCGCTGCTATTGAGGAGGAGCCAGCTGTGGAAGCGCTCTCGCCTCAAGGCGCTCTGCTCGTGTCGTGCATTGCCCGACTGCCGGAGCGTTCCCTGCCGCGGCATGCGTGGGCGGCCGAAGTCCTTGTGGAGCAGCTCTGGGCAGCATCGCCTGGCGAGCATGCCGAAGCGTTGTGCGAGGCACTTGCTCCGATGATCGGGCGAGGCGGCGTTGATGCGCGGCGCGTGCGGGCCGAGATCTGGGAACTCGCGCGCTCGGGCGCGCTGGTGCCTGTCGGCGCGGGAAACGCGGCGAGGTACGAGGCGGCCGACTTCGCCGAGGCTATGGCCGGCAGGGACCTGTCACCGCAGGAGGGGCAGGTCGTGGAGTTCGCTGTGCGTCAGCTGACGGCCAGACTGTTGGCGCTCTCGAAGACGGCCCGCGCGGCGCTGTGATCCAGGCTGGGGACCGTTGCATCCTTTCCCACCCGGCGCCATGAGAGCGTCTTCTTACGGTGTGTGGCCAGGATGATCCCTCCCTCTTTACAGGGTTTCGCGGTGATGCGCACACGGGTCTTCGGGCTGAGGAGGAATGGTGCCTCCCAGGTCTGTTCCTCGGTCTCCTGCCAGTCCGCGATGCGGATCTTGGCGATCTGGTCGCTCATCTCCCGGGCCGTCTGGAAGCGGCGGGCCGGGTCGGGGTCGGTGGCCTTCTGAACCAGCTTCCGCAGCGACTTGCACACCCATGCGGGCAGGACTGCGTCCTCCTTGCGCAAAGGTGGCTGGCCGGCCAGGAGCGCGTCGACCACGTCGGTGGTCGTGTACGAGGCATAGTCGAATCTTCCCCGGAGCAGTTCGAGAAGGACCACGCCGAGGGAGTACAGGTCGGAGGAGCGGGTCAGTGCCTCCCCGGTCAACAGCTCAGGCGGAGCGTACAGGTGAGGCGCGTTCACGCAGGGGGCTCTGCCTGTGTCGTCCATGGCGCCGGCCAGGCCCAGGTCGCCGATCTTCACCGTGTCGGCGTCGCCGGTGAGGAACAGGTTCGGGCTCTTCACGTCGCGGTGAAGGATCTTGTACCGCTCGTGCATCTCGGCCAGGCCCTGCAGGGCCGCGCGGATGATGCGCAGCGACTGGGCTGGTGTGAAGTGCTCGCCCTCGAGCATCGCGTCGGTGATGCTGCCTTTCTCGTAGTAGGGCATGAACACTTCGACTACCTGCATGGGCGCTTTGTAACTGGGGATGCTCGCGACCGAACGCACCTTCACCACGTTCGGGTGGTTGATCATCTCCATGACCCGGGGCTCCACCAGGTCCGCGCCCTGGACTTCGGACAGGTCAATGCGTTTGCCGACCAGCCACGTCTCCAGGACTGGATCCAGCCACACGCGCACCTCACGCAGGCCGCCCGGCATGCTGTGGAGGCACTCGTAGTCCAGGATGAGCGGTCTCTCGCGCTCGTTCACTGCCCTTATCCTTCGCTGCTCTCGCTGGACATCTCGACGACGTAGGCCTTGGCCGCGGCAAACGCCTGCACGCGCCCGGCCGTCCAGTACAGGGGGAGCTGAGCGAACCCGGCCTCTTTGCAGTCGAACGAGGCCAGCTTGGGCGCGGGGACGCCGACGAGCTTACCGATCCGCTCCGTGCTCCACTCTTCGCATGTGACCCCCTGCTCCACGCAGGACAGCATGAGTGCTGAGATCAGCGAGATGCGGTCGAATGCTTCGCGGTACACCCACTGGTTTTTCCTGCGGGTCGCCACGATGATCACGGCGTCGGGCTGCAGCACACGGATCTCCTGGGCGATCCTCTGCTGGGTGTCCCCTAGTCGCTGAGCTCCCGTCAGGCCGAGTGCGGGCACCAGGCGTTCCGGGGCCCCTGGCGGGTGAGAGATGTCCTGCGTGCCCTGGTCGGCAGTGAGTGCTCCGTAGTGGATCGCGCCTGCTGAGACAGCCACACCCAGGACCTTCATGCGTCACATCTTTCCGGGAAGTCCCGGCCTGCGGCCCTTGAGGGGCAGGCCGGTTGAGAGCGGATCGTTGTCATGCCTGCGGCGGTCAGCCGCGCCAGCTACCCCTTGATCAACCGCAGGTCGGGCCGCACGGGCGCCGACTGCCTGCCGCCTCCGTCGACGCCGATGGGGACCAGGCCGAAGACGTACTCATTGAGTTCCTCAGGATAGATGTTCAACTCGGCCGCGACATCTGCCGGCGACATGCTCAAGGGCTGACGCAGTGCCTCGAACACTTTTGCGAGCAACTGGCTGCTCTCTCGGACGAGGGAAGAGCCCGGCTCGTCTCGGCGGTATCCCCTGCGCGCGAGTTCCTTGACGGTCTGGGTGTAGCGCCATTCGGAGAGCAACTCGAGTTTGCGCAGCCGGTAGGTCAGGGCCATGGCCGACACGCCCCACTTGCGCTTGGCGCTCAGTATCCGGTCGAGGGAGGCGTTGTTGAGCCTCTGGGCGAGGATCCCGGCTCGCGGCATGAGGAAGGCGGAGGCGAAGTCGTTGGCCTCGCCCTCGGAGTCTCGCCCGTGGGGGATACGGTGCTCGCAGTGCAGTACGAGATGACCGAGTTCGTGAGCGGCGTCGAAGCGGCCCCGTTCCCCGGTCTTGCGGGTGTTCAGGAAGACGTAAGGGGTGCCCGCGTTGATGGTCGAGAAGGCGTCGATGTCCAGGCAGTCCGACGGCAGGGAGAACACACGCACACCGTTGGCCTCCAGCAGGTGCACCGTGTTGGGGACGGGCGCCTCCCCGAGCCCCCATGCGGCGCGCACCTGCTCGGCCGCTGCCTCCGGCTTGAGATGGGGATAGGTCGGCACGTTCGGCCTCGGCAGTTTGAACAACCCCGCCAGCCAGGTGTTGAGCGCCACGGCCACGGCTCCTGAGCTCAGCGCGCTGTCACGCTCCGAGGCTGTCATTTTGGACGGTGCCCTGAAACTGACCGCGTCCAGCTGCAGTTGGGCCGGCGGAGGAGCCTCGAAGAACGCGACCGGGTAGTGAAGCGCGGCCGCGAGGGAGGAAAGCGTCTCCGGCGACGGCGGTCTGCGGTGGTTCTCGAACGCAGTGATGCTCTGCGCCGAGAACCCCGACCGACGGGCCAGCTCGGCCAACGTCATCCGTCGCCTCTTACGGGCAAGGACCAGCCGTTCAGGGGTGAACACTTTCCTCAGCTCCCACGTCCGCACTCCTACATTCCGGTCAGCCCCCCAGCAGCTCCACGACAACGTCCGGGCCGCTGTCGTCGCCCGGATCGTCCAGCAGCGCGATGTCCGCACCGGGGTCGCCCAGGTCGGGCAGCACCAGAGGGATGCGTTCCTGCCACTCATCGACGAACTTCCCGTTCATCTTGATCGGCAGAGACAGCTCGGCGGAGATCACTCCCTTGTCCCACTTGTAGAGCAGGCACCACGTCGGGATCTGGTCGAGCTCACGGCCGTACAGCACCTCGTCGTGGCTGAGGAACGCGAACTGGCCGTTCCTCTCCACCAGGCGCGCCATGGCGGGACCCTTCGGGTTCTTCGACTTCACCCGTGCATTCAGATCGCCGACGCCTCCCTGGGCGCTGATCGCCGTGACCGCGTGACTCATGCTGGGGTGGATCATCCGGAGGATGCTGTCCCGCGAGGTGTGGCCCCACCCGTCCGGGTCGAGCGTCTCGGCGAGGTACCGGTTGGTGCGGCTCCAGAACGTGAACCCGGCCATGGCCGGCGCATCGAAGTCGGTGCAATTGCGGACATCGGCCGCCGCCAGGTCGAGCGCCCCGTGGAAGAGGTCATTCGAGAAGTCGAGCTGCGCGAGCCGCTGCACGCACCACTCGGGATCCAGGTTCTGCACAGCCCCTCCAGACAACCGTGGGTTTCAAAAACCATACCTCATTCGAGGTGGCGTTTTTGAAACCACGATCATCATCGCATGTCAGTTCGAATATGTCATCTCGTCGGGTCCCGCTGCGGACGTCCCTCTGGGACCGGGTGTCAACGGGGTGTGTGTGACTGTGCACTCGTGACCATCTTGCCTGGGCGGCCTTCTCGGGTCTCCTCCGCCCGGCGCTCGGCCTGCGTGATCGCGCACTGAATGGCGGGCTGCTGCGCCGCCAGAGCCTCAGACTGGAGGGAGCGCCGGCGAAAAGCGCTGATCAGCATGTACTCCGCTCCGGGGCAGGCGGCTTTTGTCGCCCCACGAGGGCATGCCTGATCGCTGGTCCGCCCTGCGGGAGCGGTCAGGCACGAGAGAGTTCGGCGAAGGCATGCTCGTCGAGGGCCTGGCTGAGGAGTTCGTGCAGGTGGGGGCTGGCCCGGTGCATGTACGGGGGTAGGCCGGGGTCGAAATCGCGGAGTGTCGCTGGGTGAGGGGCGTGGAAGACGCGGCGGGCGGCATCGGTGGGGTCCGGGCTGTCGAGGACCTCGCTGATGACGGTGAGCTTGGCGGCTGCGGTGACCGGGTCGCGTTGCTGTCTGGAGCTGCTCGGTGATGTGCGGCGCCAGGGGTAGAGGAAGCCGGAGCCGGAGCGCTGCCAGCTGACGATGGGGTCGGTGTCGTCAAAATGGTCCCAGCGCATGGAGACTTCGTCGCCGTCGAAGCGCTGGCGGAGGGCCGGGTCGGTGCTGGTGAAGTCCTGGACACGCAGCGCGTGGGGTTCTTCGAGGAGGATCCTCAGGGTCCGCAGGTCGTCGTACCACTGTTCAAGGTTGGGGTGAGCGGCGGTGTCCTCGGTGTCGAGCCGGACCAGGCGTTGATGGATGGAGCGCACGGCGGGGTCGGTGACAGGCGGTGTCTCGATCTCCCACAGGGGCCGTCCACAGCGTTTGCGTTTGGTGCGGCGCCGACCGGGCGGCGGGAGAGCGTTGTCGTCGCGCCGCAGGAATCCTGGGCATCGTCCCGGGGCGTCACCGCGCAGGAGGGAGGGGGAGAACGGTGAGCCGCAGTCCGGGCAGTAGGACGCGGTGTAGCAGTCGTGTGTGGGGCACATCACTGCCCAGGAGTGGTACCACCACAAGGGCCATCGCGCGGGAGGTTTCAGGCACTGGGGGCAGAATGCCCAGGTCTCTTCCGGGGCCCGGCGGAGGTCGGGATGGCGAGGCACCCTGCCTTCGCTGCGTTTGACGATGCCGAAGAGAGTCATGGCACGCAGCTGCTGGGGGGCGAGGCCGGTTGCGGCGAGCAGCGGGAGGGCCAGGGCGAGGGGGAGTTCGGCGGTGTGGCGAGCGAGCCGGGCCGCGTGCGCGGTCGAGGGCTCCAGCCCGAGCCGGTTCATGGTCTGGGTGCGGTCCGTCTCGTATGCGGTGGCCAGGTGATCGACCCAGCTGAACAGCGATTCGCCGGGCTGCGGTAGCGGGACGACGGGCAGTCTGCGGGGCGCCGTGCGTGTCGGCTGCGGGCTGTCCTCAGCGGTCGGGTGCGGCTGCGGCATGGGGATCCTGTTCGGCCTGGTCGATCTGGGACGGCGGCTGGCGCAGTTGCCGCCGGTAGGGGAAGGGTCTTGGCGATATGAAGTTGCTGCTGGAGGGGCCGGGATGGTGTTCGGGTGTCAGTGTCCGGCGGGACCGCTGGAGCGTGGCGAACTCGCCGGGGCCGAAGACATCGTCGAGGAAGCGGTGCAGCCGGACACTGGCTGCTCTCGGATCGGGGGACCGGTACGCCGTCAGGTAGTGGCGCATCCTGACGCGGCGTCGTATCTCCAGCAGCTCTCGGGCGGTGGCGCTCATGTCGCGGGAGCCCAGGATTCTTCCGAGCACGCTGAGCCTGCAGGCCCTGGTGATCGGGTCGCGGTAGGTCAGGTGGGTGCCGTCGGAGAGGGTGCGGCCGGGTTCCAGGAATCCGCTGGAGTCGACCACGTAGCCCGGGGCCGTGGCGCGCTGGGGTGAGTAGCGGCGCTGCAGGACGGGATCGGGGCTGGGGAAGGAGCGGACGTCGAAGACGGGGCGGTCGAAGAGCGCGTTCAGTACGTGGTAGGTGCGCAGCCACGCGCGGGGCCGGGCGCGGGAGGTGAGCCCGTGCCGCAGGTGGTTCACGGCATCGAGTACGACGGGGTCGCTGACCGGCGTGGTGTCGATCTCCGACAGGGTGATGCCGCAGTGCTCGCGGCGCGTGCCGGGCGGGAGGAGGTGGGGGTAGGGGTCGCGAAAGCCTCTGCACCGCAGTGCGGAGCCCCACCGTGAGCTGGTCCTTTCCGGCGTGAACGGGGTGTCGCAGCGGGGGCAGAAGGAGACCAGGTAGCACAGGTGCACCGGGCAGGCCACGGCCCACGGCTCGTACCACCACAGCGGCCAGCGGCCCTCGGGGGTCAGGCACTTCGGGCAGAACGCCCAGGTTTCCTTCGGCATACGGGACGCTGAGATGCCGGTGTAGGGGGGCCCGATGTCGTCGAGTGTCATCACGGCGAGTTCCCGGGAGGTCAGGCCCGTCGCCGTTTCCACGACCCGGGATGCTTGCGCAGGCAGCTGCATCGTGTAGCGGACCAGATCCCGCGCGGCCCATTGCGGCACGGTCTGCACCAGGCCCAGCGCGTGCAACATCGGGCCCCGGTGGACCTCGTAGGTGTGGGCGAGGTGGTCGACCCAGCTGAAGAAGGACTCCCCGGCCAAGGGCAGCGGGACCACCGGCAGCCGCCTGGGCAGCCCGACGGGAATGCTCCGGTAACTGACCTGCGTGGACACGTGAGTTCTACTCCTCGTCGTGATCCTGGAACAGCTCGTACGGCTGGACGCCCAGGGCCTGGGCGAGGGCCGGGATCCGGTCGACGGACACGCTGTGGACGGCGGCCTCGACCTCCGCGTAGAAGGAGCGGTCCATGCCTGCGGCCTGGGCCGCCGCGGTCTGGGTCAGCCCCGCGCGCCGGCGCAGGGCCCGCAGCCGGGTCGCGAAGGCCAGCCGCTGGGCCGGGATACGGCCGGAATCGCTGTTCGCCACAGAGGAAACCGTAGTACGGTCCCACGTTTGTAGGAGATCTCCTACAAGCGGTGGGTGTGTGGAGGGGTGCGTGTGGGAGGGCGGACGGCCGCGGCGGCTGCCCGCGGTGCTGGTACCGCAGGCCGGTGAGTCGTTCGCGTCATGGCTGGCGAGAGCATCGGTGGACTGGGAACTCTCCCCGGGGCGCGCGGCGCAGGCCATCGGGCTGGAGTGCCGGCCGGGGTCGGGGATATGGCCGGCGTTGTTCGGTATTGCGCTGACGCGCCGCAGCCTTGCCGGGGCCGAGGCGGCCACGGGGCTGGACGCGCGCACCCTGCAGGCGATGCAGCTGACCCGCTACCGCGGGACGGTGCTGGACTTCGCCGGGTGGAATCCGGCGGTGGACTCCTCGCTGGCACCGGTGGTGCGCCGTGAGTGGGCGCTGTTCTCCTCCAGCCGGGTGTGCCCGAAGTGTCTGGCCGAGCGGCCGGTGTGGCCGTTGTGGTGGCGTCTGGGCATCGCCGCGGTCTGCCCGGTGCACCGGGTGCTGCTGGTGGACAAGTGCCGTCGCTGCGGGGCGCGGGTGGGCCGCGGGCACAACGGCCATCCCCGGGGCCTGATCACCCGCCAGACGGTGTCCGACCCGGCGCGGTGCTGCAACCGGCGCTCGGCGGGAGGGCGGCGTAAGGCCGGGTTGTGCGAGGAGCGGCTCCAGTTCCTGCCCGCTGCGCCGATGCCCGTCGTGCTCGCGGACCTGCAGGAGCGTGTGCTGGCCGTCGCCGACGGCGGCAGGGATCGGGTCGCGGGTGAAACGGTGGGACCGGCCGAGTTCTTCGCCGCGCTGCGGTTCACGACGGCGGTGATCCGTCTGGTCGCCTCCGCCGACGACCTCTCTTCTTGCGCCGCCTTATCCGAAGCCGGGGGCCTGGCGGAATCCTTCCTGGCCGACCGGTGGGTGCGTGAGAAGGCAAGGCGGGGAGGCGCGGGGACCCAGCTGGGAGTCAGCCCGGCGAGCGCGGCTCACGCCGCGAGTGTGCTCGCGCTGAGCGCCACGGTGCTGTTCGCCCGTGACCGTGAGGCCGCCGGTCAGGTGCTGGCCGACTGGACGCGGCGGGCGGCGAGCCAGCGCCGCGACCCCGGCAAGAGCGACCCGCTGCGGCCTCTGTCCCCTCCGGCGTGCCTGGACGCGCTGGTTAGGGCGGCCCGGTCGCCCTCCTCGCGGGTCGCCGGCGTGCTGGCGGTGCGTCCCGCATCCCGTGTGCGGATCACCGCCCGGCATGTGCCGCATCTGGTCGACGCCGGTGACTACACCGACCTGATCGCCCCTCACCTGCCAGGCACCGCGCCGGCCAGCGGCCGGTGCCTGGCCGCTGTGGCCCTGGTACGGCTCGGCGGCGCGGTGAGCTGGCAGCGGGCCGCAGCCGACTTGGACATGAGTGCTCAGCGGGCGGCCCGGGTGACCAACACCCTCGTCCAGCGCATCAGCGACCCGCGGGCCTTCTGGGCGGACATCGAACGGCTCGGCGCCCGCCTGGAGGAGCGGGGCCGGGTCGACTACGCCGCCCGGCGGGAGAGGCTGGCTGCGCTGACCTCGGTGCCGCACGCCGTCCTGTATCCGGTGTGCCGGCCGCTGGAGCACGACGTCACCCTTCAGCGGCGGCGTCACGCCGCGGCCTGGGTGTGGCAGCACTTCACCGGCGGCGACGTCCGCGAAGCACCCGCTTACGCCGCCGAGCTGTGGCCGCGGACGAGCACCGAGTCGGTGCGGGAGGGCTGGCGGCGCTTCGCCACCGGGATGCCCGCCCCCGTCACCGCCTGCCTGGCTTCCTTCGGACTCAGCCTCCTTCAGTACGACGTGCCCGATGCGACAGGAGGGGCATGACCCCGAGAAGACCACAGCCCCTGCGGCCGCTGCGGCATGCCTCCCGTCAGCTCTACCTGCACTTCTACGACGAGGGCGGCTCTGAGCGGCTGCTGCCCGCCGACCAGGCCCGCCAGGTGCGCTTCGAGACCTGCCTGCCCGCCCGCGACTTCCCCACCTACGAAGGCCAGCAGCACACTCCTGGCTCCTACTGGGCGGCCAGCAGCGACACCATGCTGGACTACGAGAGCTACCTGGAATCCCGCTGGATGAAACTCCTCGACTTCGACGCGAAGGTGGCCTGCTTCTCGGCCCAGCCGTTCATCTTCGAAGGCGTCGACGGCGACACGACCTGGACCCACTACCCCGACCTGTTCGTCCGCCGCACCGACGACTCCGTCCTGCTCCTGGACGTCAAGAACCCCGAACAGATCGACAAGCCCAGAGAGCGCCTCCAAGCCGCCCGGACCCAGGCCGCCTGCCGGCAGCTCGGCTGGGACTACCAGATGGTGGGCGAGCCGGATGAGCAGCTGTGGGCCACCGTCGAATGGCTCGCCGGCTACCGCAGACCCCTGAACGCCGCAGCCCCCGTCGTTCCTGTCCTGCTCTTCCGCGCCCAGCAGCCCCTCAGCATCGCCGAACTGCTGTCCCTGTGGCCCGAGCCGGACATCGAACGGGCCGTCACCTACCACCTCATGTGGCACCACCGTCTGCTGTTCGACGTCACCCGCCCGCTGCGCGACCACACCATCGTGTGGGCCGCACCCGAACCGGAGCACACCTGATGGACCAGCGCTACCGCATCGCAGCCGAAGACTGGATCGAGTTCGAGGAAGAACAGCACCAGGTCACCGGTCTCACCGGTGCACTCGTGCGGCTGCGCTCGATCTCCGGACACCATCAGACGATCATGCTCAGCGTCCTGCTGACCGACCCCTCCTTCTGCGCCCTGGCCGCCCCGCCCGAGACCGTCGACAACACTGCCGCAGGCCTGGACCCCGGCGGTGTCCTGGCGACCCTGCAGGACAAGAAGGCCCGCGACAACGCCCTGGAACTCGAAGCCCAGCTGCACGAGGCCACCACCGGCTACCGCTCGGGCTCAGAGTTCGACGCCGCACCCGGTGAGCCACGCCCGCAATACCACCCCGGACTTCCTCTGAGCGAGCGCGTCGCAACCAAGGCCGGCGAGCTCGGCTTGACCGAGCGCCGCGTCTGGCAGCTGATCGAGGCGTGGGAGGAGAAGGGCCTGTGGGGGCTGGTCGACGGCCGCAAAGCCCGGCTGAAGAACCCGCTGCGCAACATCGACGAACGGGTGATCACCGCGATCCGCGAACAGGCCAACGTCGAGCGCCTCGACAGCTCCTCCAGCGTCTCCACCCGCTTCCAGCGCCGCTGCCAGAACCGGCTCGACGCAGACCACGGCACCGGCGCCGTCCCGCTGCCCAAACCGGACACGTTCCGCCGCGTGGTCAAACTCCTGCTCCACCGCAGCCCCTCCGACCCCGCCTACCAGCGGATCTCGGACGCAGGCCAGCCCGACCGGACCTTCGGTCACGTCATCGCCCACCGGCCCGGCCAGGTCGTCATGCTCGACACCACCCCGCTCGACGTCCTGGCCTACGACCCGGCGACGAACGACACCTACAGCATCGAACTCACCGTCGCCATCGACGTCGCCACCCGCTCCATCCTCGCCTGGCGGCTCACCCCGCTGGGCACCAAGGCCATCGACATCGGCCTGCTGCTCGCCGACGTCATGACGCCCGAGCCCATGCGCCCGAAGTGGGCCGATGCCCTGCGCTACCAGATGCTGCGCATCCCCTACGAGCGCCACCTCAGCGTCGACGAACGCCTCGCCGAGGCCGCAGCCCGGCCGGTCGTCTACCCCGAGACCCTCCTCTTCGACCACGGCAAGCCCTACAAGTCCGATGTCGTCAAGCGCGCGTGCCGCACATGGAAGATCGACCCGCAGGACGCCCGCAAACTCAAAGCCAACGACAAACCCCAGGTGGAACGCCTGTTCCTGACGATCCGGGAAAAGTTCTCCATGCACGTCGCCGGGTACAAGGGCTTCAACGTCGCCCACCGCGGCAAGAACGTCGAGGAGCAGGCCCGCTGGACTCTGGACGAGATCGCCGAGTTCTTCGCCGAATACGTCATCGCGGTCTACCAGAACCAGCACCACCGAGGGCTGCACCTGCACGGTTTCCCCGACCTGCACGTCTCACCCAACGAGGCGTACGCCATGGCGCTCGGCTCGGCTGGCTACGTCGACTGCCCCCGAGACCCCAACCTGTACTACGAGTTGCTGCCCATCGCCGACAACGGCCGCGTCATCAACCCCTACGGCGTCGAACTCAACTACCTGGTCTACGACGCCCCGGTGCTGTACCAGTTCCGCCGGGCCAAGTCGCCCTACGACAACGGGCTCTGGCCCATCCGCTACGACCCGCGCAACCTGCTGCACGCCTACTTCCACAACCCCCGTGACAACACCTGGCACACGCTGGGATGGACCAAGGCCCTCAGCGACCTGCAGCCCTTCACCGACATCACCCTGCGGGAGGCCAAACGCCTGGTCGAACTGCGCGGGGGCGACCCGAAGGACAAGGAGTACCAGGAGCAGATCGCCGAAGCCCTGCGGGACCTGCAAAACCGTATTGACGCTCCCGAGACGTGGACCAGGACCGACCGCAAGCGCCACACCCGTGACCGGCACCGCGCCGACGCCCAGGCCCAGGACGAGGCACGCTCCGCCCCGGCCGCCCCCGCGCCACCACCGCGTCCCGTCCAGCCGGCCGCGAAGCCGACCGTTCCCGCCCTGCACGCCGTTCCCGACCTGTCCGGCGAGGACGACGACTTCAACCCGCACGCCGTCCAGCCCGCCGAGGTCTGGACTCCCCGCACCAGCCAGGAGGGCTGACCCCCGTGACCTCCCCCGACCCGTCCGACGAGCAGCCCGAAGAAGCCTACGGACCAGGCGACTTCAAGCACCCGGGTCTGTCCGAACCCCGGACCAAGGAGGAATGGCGCGAATATCTCGACTACGTTCTCCCGGCGAAGCCGGTCCTGCTGCCGCTGGAGGTCTACGAACAGCTCAGCACCGAGGAACAACGCCGCCACAACGCAGCCCGGGTGGCCCACCACAGCGCCCTGGTCATCGTCCGCACCAGCCAGATGAAGTCCATCCACCACCAGATCCGCCGCCGGATGATGACCAACAGCTTCCAGCCGGCCGGCGCCCGACGCGGCATCGTCCTCGACGGCCCCGCCACGCTCGGCAAGTCCACCCTGGTCAAGACGTTCGCCTACGACTTCGAGCACGAACTGCGGCTGAACCATCCCGACCGCTACGACAAGAAGTACATCGTCGACGGGCGGATCATCGACTACACGCCCGTCGTCTACGTCAACATCCCCTCCCAGGCCACACCCAAGGACCTGTCCATCGCGCTCGCCGAGTACCTCGGCCAGCACTACCGCTCCGGTGCCACCAAGAGCGACATCACCCGACTCGTTCTGGAGAACATGCGCCGCGTCGGCGTCGAACTCGTGATCATCGACGACGCCCACTTCATGGACCTCTCCCTCAAGGAGGGCAAGGTCGTCAACGACCACCTCAAGCACATCGCGAACCACACCGCGGCCACCTTCATCTACACCGGCGTCGACCTCAAGCACTCCGGCCTCTTCCTCGAAGGCACCGGCGGCCGCCGCGCCACCCAGACCGCCGGCCGCAACCTCCTGCTCCACATGACCCCCTACGGCATCCGGACCAGGGCAGAGAAAGAGGACTGGGTCTCCGTCATCACCGCGATGGAAGAAGCCCTCGTCCTGTACAGACACCGGCCCGGCACCCTCGTCGGCGAGTGGAAGTACCTATACCGCCGCACCGGAGGCAACATCAGCTCCCTGGCGGAACTCATCCGCGAAGCGGCCGCCGACGCGGTGCTCACCGGCACGGAGCGGATCGACCGCGCCCTCATCGACACCATCGTGATCAACGAGCACGCGCAGAGCACGTACGACGCGATGTGGCACGAAGAGCCCCTGCCCCCCTCACCGGAGCAACGCCACAACCCCGAAGACGAAGACGGCGAGGCCGCCGCCGGCTAGACACACCCCCTCGCCACACCGTGGCGAGGGCCAGAACGCAGACGCAGCCGAACCGAACGACCCCAGCCCCGCTCACCAGTTGACGTCATCCGTCGGGGGATCTGACCAGCGGCGTGAAGCAGCTCAGGTGGTCTGCGGGGCTTCGTCGACGCGGCGGACTTCGCACTTGTCGAGGAGACGGGCGAAGTAGCTGTAGGCGGCGAGGCGTTCCATGCCCTCCTGCTCGGTCAGCTCGTCACGGGTGTGCGTCGTGACGTTCCTGACGGTGAGATTCAGTCCGGTCGCCAGGCTGTTCAACGCCTTGCCCAGTGGCTCCAGCCCGCCACGCATGCTCCTGGTCGTCTTGTCCGCGGGATCACCGGGCCACGCGAGCTTGGGCCTGCCCGTCTCAGGCTCACCCGGCGAGAGGGTCTGCTGCCAAAACGGGGTGTCGTCCACGTCATGGCGGCCCAGACGCGACTTCCAATGCACGGTCAGTGCCTCCGACGCCTCACGAACCGCGACCCGGTACTGATGGGTCGTCCAATGTGCCGCCGCCGCGGTCCAGATGACTTGATGCAGCTCAGACGGGGCGAATCCTGGCACAGCCGTCTCCGTGGCCGTCTCGGCCTCGTCGATCATCATGCCCAGCCGGCCCCGGACCGTCGCCGCGGTGTTGCGGACATCCTGCGGCGAGAAGAGTGCCTTCGGAGCCGACATGAGCGACCAGTTCGCGATCGGATCGAGCGCGCCGAGTCCGGCGACACCGATACGAGCCCCGGTGACGGCGACAGCCCGCGCAGCAGCTCCTGCGGTCTCCGCCACGTCGAGCTCACGCTCCCGCATGCTCCCCTGATCCTGCCCGTCCTTCACATGGACCGTCGGGTACAAGCCACGAGAGGTACGAAGATCCGACTCGACCTGAGTCTCCATCCAGCGTTCGAAGGCCCGCTCGAACCTCTCCACCGCAGCGAGCAGCCGCTTCAGGTATTCAGCGCCGTACGTCGCCATGCGCTCCCCCTCCTCTGATCGTGTCCGCCTTGCACCGAGAGCCTAGGAGAGCACCATGCAACGGCCTCCTTCCCCATGGGCGGTGGCGGTTCCGACGATGGGCAGAGACGGGCCGTCGTATCGTGACGTGTGCCCGACCCTTCCGCTGCCCACTGCATCCGACGTCTGCCGGTTGTGCCTGTGCCGCTTCCGAGGGAGTCGCTCCTCAGCTGGCTGGGACACCTGAGCGCGGTCTACGAGGTCTCCCGCACATCGATGGCCACGGTGTGCGGGCTCCTGCGGCCGGGCGACAACGTGGCACGCATCGCCGACTCGGGGCCGACGTCGCTCGTGTACGGCCTGGGCGACGAGGACGTTCTTCGCGTCGAACAGGCAACCGGACTGTCAGGCGACGAATTGCAGGCGATGACCTGGATGCGCTTCCTGGGGACCGCCGTGAAATTCGATCTGGTCAAATCCACCCCACGGAACCTGTTCCGGATCATGAAAGCGAGCTGGATCGACCCGCGCGAATTGAAATTCTGCCCCTCTTGTATCGAAGAAAATGATGGACGCTGACCCCTCGAATGGTGCACGCCATGGATGTTCGCATGCCTAAAGCATCGATGCTACTTGCTGGCGGCATGCCCCGAATGCCACACCCCGCTCCCCGGGGCCCACGTCAACCTCGGCCAAGGAAGCTGCCAAGGCTCCGAAAAGCACCGACTGACAGATGTCCTGCTCTGGCAATGCGACACCGAATACAAAAAGTGGAAAGCTCCTGAACTGCACGACGAAGTCCTCGCTGACCTGCAAAAATTCCTCGAAGAACGCCTCGCGCGGGCGCGACCGGAGGCCGTTCAGCTGCGAGGTGTCTTTGCAGATCTGGCCGCAATGGCAGACTTTGCCTTCCACGTAGCTAGACCGGAAAATATGGAAGGTGCCGACCCGGTTGTCGCCGACGGCTTCACCGATTTCTGCACGCCGCCCAACCTGGGAGTCAACCCGACCAGGATTGCAGGGCCAAAACCGATGGCTCAAACAGCGGCACTGCGAATCGCGGCCCAGATTCTGTTCAGCGGCGACCCGTGGTCGGCCGCCCGGGAGATCGTCGACTTTGCAGCTCGCCCACTCCCAGTTCGAGCGCGGTCACTGAATGTGGCATGGCGTAAAAGGCCGCCACAGGACGCGACGCGACTCCTCGCTCGAATCGTCGAGTCGGTCCGGGTCGCTGCCCCCTCCGTGAAGGGGTACGGCGGCCGGGTTCGACGGTAGGCGCCGACTTGTTGCGCTGACGATCAGGCTGATGTCCCACCCCATCGAACGCACCACGCGACATTGACGCTTCAGGCCCGCGACCCTCCGGTGACCTGCTGCTTTCGCGGTGAGTGACGATCCTTCCAGGCGTGACCTACGCGTAGATCGGGCACTGAAATCTTTCGTGCGGCAAGTGTGATGTAGGTCACCGCACAAAAGATTTCAGTGCCCTGGTCAGCGCTGTGCCAACTGAAATCTTTCCTGCCATCCGACAGGCTGCGGCACCGTGCACGCCAACGCGGCCGCGGACGTGCCGGCCCGCCTGGAGGCCCTCGGTACGGCCGCCGGGCTCGACCGGGCCGCCCTGCACAGCCAGTTGGCGGCCGCGCTGTCCGTGGTGCTGCACCTCGTCCGCGACCGCGCGGGCCGACGGCGGATCGCCGAGGTGCACGTGCTGGAGCGGGACCCCTCCGGGCTGGTGCGGACGGTACCGGCCCTGCGCTGGGGCGCGGAGGCGTTCGTCCGGGAGCGGGGGTGGGAGCGGCTGCGCGGACTGCTCCGGCAGGACGGAGCGGACGGGAGCGAACGGGAGTGACGGGAGTGACGGGAGTGGATTGGAGTGAACAGAAGTGACGGAGGTGGGCGGGAGTGAACGGAAGCGGTGTGAGTGATCCGCGAGTTCGAAGGGACGTATGTGATGGGTGAGGTCGAGACGACGGTCGGCGCGGCCGTGGTGTGCGGTGGGGTCATGGCCTGGCTGATGGCCGAACGGCAGCGCGAGGTACGGCGGGCGCGGCTGCTGCTCGCCGGCGGCGGGGTGGTGGCCACCGGGCCGCCCTCCTGGGAGCGGACCGCCGGGGAACTCCGGCGGCTGTGGGGCCGTTGGCGTGGTGAGTGGTGGGCCCTGGCCGCGGGGAGTGCGCTCGCGCTGCTGGCCGCCTCGGTCATTCCGGTCCTCGCGGGGGCGGCCGGGGTGCCGGTGCTGCGCCGGCTGCGGCTGGCCCGGGAACTGCGGCGGGCCCGGGAGGCGCGTGCCGACGCGGTGATCGCGCTGTGCGGGGCGCTCGCCGGTGAGGTGCGCTCGGGCCGGCAGCCGGGTGAGGCACTGCTGCGGGCCGCGCGGGACTCCGGCGGGCTCGGTGAGGCCCGGGCCGCGGTGGTCGCGGCGGCGCGGTTCGGCGGGGACGTGCCGGGCGCGCTCGCGGTGGCGGCCCGGCAGCCGGGCGCCGACGGCCTGCTGGGGCTCGCGGCCTGCTGGCGGGTGGCCGTCGACCAGGGCGCGGGGCTCGCGGCCGGTCTGGACCGCCTGGACGCGGCCCTGCGCGCCGAACGGGACCAGCGGGCGGACCTGCGGGCCCAGTTGTCGGGCGCCCGGGCCACCGCGGTGATGCTCGCCGCGCTGCCCGCCCTCGGACTCCTGCTCGGCTCGGCGATGGGCGCCGACCCGCTGCGCGTGCTGCTGCACACGGGGACGGGACTGGGCTGTCTGCTCGTCGGAGCGGTGTTCGAGGCCGCCGGGACGTGGTGGGCGGCCCGGATCGTGCGGGGAGCTGAGGCGGCGTGAGCGCGGAGGTTGTCCACAGGCTGGGGGTGACGGCCGCGGCGCTGCTGGCCCTGGGCTGGTCGGCGTGGCGACTGGAGGCGGCCCGGGACAGGCGCCGGGCCCGGCGCCGGGTGGCCGAACTGCTGGCCCGGGAGAAGGCGGAGCGGCACTCCGACGTCAGAGCGGCCGTCCTCGGGTGGCTGCCGGCCGTGGGCGTGGTGTGCGGGGGCTGGGTGCTGGTCGGCGGTGTCACCGGGGTGCTGCTGGGACTGGGCGTCGCGGCGGGGCTGTGGCGGTGGCGGCGCCGGGAGGGCGAGGCGGCCCGGACGGCGGAGGCGTCGGCGGCCGAGGCGGCCCGCCAACTCCCGCTCGCCTCCGACCTCCTGGCCGCCTGCATCGCCGCCGGAGCCGGTCCGGTGGTCGCGGCCCAGGCCGTCGGGGAGGCACTCGGCGGACCGGTCGGGGAAGGGCTGGCACGGGGCGCGGCCGAGATGCGGCTGGGCGGCGAACCGGCGGACGCCTGGCGCCGGTTGGCGGCGCTGCCGGGAGCGGCCGCGCTGGCCCGGCTGCTGGAGCGCGCGGACGAGTCGGGGCTGCCCGCGGCGGCTCCCGTCGCCCGGCTGGCCTCGGACGCCCGCGCGGAGTGGGCGCGGAGCGCGACGGCACGGGCCCGCCGGGCCGCCGTTCTGATCTCCGCTCCGGTGGGGCTGTGCTTCCTGCCCGCGTTCGTCGCGGTGGGCGTGCTGCCCGTGGTGATCGGGCTCGCCGGCGGGGTGCTGCGAGGGGGTGGTGGATGACGGGAGGGCCACGGCCAGGCCGGCGACAGGCACGGGCCGGTGCGGACTTCAGGAGGACCGAGGGGCCGAGGGGCCCAGGGACCGAGGCACCCGAGCACCGAAGAGCCGGAAGAACTCAAGCACCCAAGAGCCAGAAGTACCGAACGACCAGAAGTACCGAACGAGCTGAAGAGACAAGGGAGTCGGGATGTTCCAGAAGATGCGGAAGCTGCTGCGCCGGGACGCGGGCATGGTCACCTCCGAGTACGCGATGGGGATCATCGCCGCCGTCGGGTTCGCGGCGGTTCTCTACGCGGTCGTGACCAGCGGGCAGGTCAGTGCGGAGCTCCAGGACATCGTGAAGCGGGCCCTCAGTGCGGGAACGTGAGCGGGGGCGCGGGGCCGACCGGGGGTTCGTGACGGCGGAGGCGGCCGTGGTGCTGCCGGTGCTGGTGGCGTTCACGATGGCGCTGGTGTGGGGGCTGCTCGTGGTGGCCGCCCAGATCCGGTGCGTGGACGCCGCCCGCATCGGGGCGCGGGCCGCCGCGCGGCAGGACACCGAGGACGCGGTGATCACGGTGGCGAAGGAGGCGGCGCCGGACGGGGCGACGGTGACGGTGGGCCGGGAGGGCGACAGGGTCCGGGTGACCGTGGTGGCGAGTTCGCCGGTACTGCGTGTACTGCCGTTCGAGGTACGGGAGTCGGCGGTTGCTCTGGCGGAGGGGGAGGAGCCGTGAGGCGCCGGTTCGGAGAGGTGGCCGGACGCCCGCGGGCCGGTGAGGGCGGGGCGCGCGGTTCCCCGCGGCTCTTCGGGGCACGTGGTGGCGGGGCGCGGGACCAGGGCTCGGCCACCGTCTGGAGCGTCGGTGCGATCGCCGTGCTGTGTGTGGTGTTCGGGGTTGTCCTGGGCCTGGGACACGCCGTGGTCGTCCGGCACCGCGCCGCGGGCGGTGCCGACCTGGCGGCGCTGGCCGCGGCGGACCACTGGGCCCAGGGGGCAGCCGAGGCCTGCGCCCTGGCCGACGCGGTGGCGCGGGCGCAGGGCACGTCGCTGACGCGTTGCGTGCTCGTGGGCGACGTCTCGGACGTGACGGCGGCATCGGGTGACGGACCGTTCACGGTGGAGGTCCGGGCCAGAGCCGGCCCCGCCGCGACGAGCCCCGAAGGTGCGCGGGGAACCGTGCCCCCGGCCCCCGCCGCCCCACCCTGATCAGCCCCGCCCTGTTCCGCCTCGCCCTGTTCCGCCGAACCCCGGCATGATCCGCTCAGCCCCGCCCTGATCCACCCCGCTCCACCTTGCCTCGCCCGCACCCGGTCGCCTACCCCGGTGCCCCCTTCAGCAGCACCGTGAGCAGTCGGACGGCGCCGCGCTTGTGCAGCGGCTCGTTCCCGTTGCCGCACTTGGGGGACTGGACGCAGGACGGGCACCCGGCGTCGCACTCGCACGCGGCGATGGCCTCACGGGTGGCGGTGAGCCACTCGCGGGCCGTGTGGAAGGCGCGCTCGGCGAAGCCCGCGCCGCCGGGGTGGCCGTCGTAGACGAAGACGGTCGGCAGGAGCGTGTCGGGGTGCAGCGGGATCGACACGCCGCCGATGTCCCAGCGGTCGCAGGTCGCGAAGAGCGGGAGCAGGCCGATGGAGGCGTGCTCGGCGGCGTGCAGGGCGCCGCCGAGGATCTCCGGGTTGATCCGGGCCTCGTCGAGCTGGTCCTCGGTGACGGTCCACCACACCGCTCGGGTGCGCAGGGTGCGGGGCGGGAGGTCGAGCTTCGTCTCGCCGAGGACCTCGCCGGTGATGAGCCGGCGGCGGAGGAAGGAGACCACCTGATTGGTGACCTCGACGGAGCCGTAGCAGAGGCGGCCGTCGCCCCAGGGGATCTCCGTGTCGGTCTCCAGGACGGAGATGGCGGTGGTGTCGCGGGCGACCGTGGAGTACGGCGGCTCGGCCTGTTCCACCAGGGCCACCGAGTCCTCCAGGTCGAGCCGGCGCACCAGGTAGGTGCGGCCCTGGTGGAGGTGGACGGCGCCCTCGTGGACGGTGGAGTGCGCGGCGCCCGCGTCCACCGTGCCGAGCAGCCGGCCGGTGCCCTCCTCGACGACCTGCACCGGGCGGCCGCCCTCGCCGCGGATGTCGGTGAGGTCGGCGGCCCGCTCCCGGCGGGTCCAGTGCCAGGCCCTGGTCCGGCGGCGCAGTAGCTTCGCGGCCTCCAGCTGCGGCAGCAGCTCCGCGCAGGCGGGACCGAAGAGGTCGAGGTCGTCGTCGGTGAGCGGGATCTCGGCCGCGGCGGCGCACAGGTGGGGTGCGAGGACGTACGGGTTGTCGGGGTCGAGGACCGTCGATTCCACCGGTTGGTCGAACAGGGCCTCGGGATGATGGACGAGGAAGGTGTCCAGCGGGTCGTCGCGGGCGACCAGCACCGCGAGGGCGCCCTGGCCGGAGCGGCCCGCGCGACCCGCCTGCTGCCACACAGAGGCCCTCGTACCCGGGTACCCGGCGATCAGTACGGCGTCGAGCCCGGAGACGTCCACACCCAGCTCCAGGGCCGTTGTGGCGGCAAGTCCGAGCAGCTCCCCGGAGTGCAGCGCGCGTTCCAGGGCGCGCCGCTCCTCGGGGAGGTAGCCGCCGCGGTAGGCCGCGACACGCCGGGCGAGGGACCGGTCGACCTCGGCCAGCCGCTCCTGGGCGATGACGGAGATCAGCTCCGCGCCGCGTCTGGAGCGCACGAAGGCGACCGACCGCACGCCCTGCACGGTGAGGTCGGTGAGCAGGTCGGCGGTCTCGGCGGTGGCGGTACGGCGGACCGGGGCGCCCTTCTCGCCGTGCAGCTCGGTCAGCGGCGGCTCCCACAGGGCGAAGACCAGCTCGCCGCGCGGGGAGGCGTCGTCGGCGATCTCCACGACCGGCAGACCGGTCAGGCGCCGGGCGGCGACGGCGGGCTCGGCGGCGGTGGCCGAGGCCAGCAGGAAGACGGGGGAGGTGCCGTAGCGGGCGCACAGGCGGCGCAGGCGGCGCAGCACCTGGGCGACGTGCGAGCCGAAGACGCCCCGGTAGGTGTGGCACTCGTCGACGACGACGTACTTCAGCGACTTCAGGAAGGAGGACCAGCGCGGGTGCCCGGGGAGTATCCCGCGGTGCAGCATGTCCGGGTTGGTGAGCACGTAGTTGGCGTACTGGCGGACCCACTCGCGTTCCTCGTACGGGGTGTCGCCGTCGTAGACCGCGGGGCGCACGGCGTTGGCCAGCGGTTGTGAAAGTTCCTTCACGGATCTGCACTGGTCTGCCGCGAGTGCCTTGGTGGGTGCCAGGTAGAGGGCGGTGGCGCCGCGGCCGTTGGGGGCCTCGGAGCCGTCCAGCAGGGTGGACAGGACGGGCACGAGGTACGCCAGGGACTTGCCGGAGGCGGTGCCGGTGGAGACCACCACCGAGTCGCCGTCCAGGGCGTGCTCGGCGGCCAGGGCCTGATGTTCCCACGGATGCTCGATGCCGCGCTCCCGCACGGCGGCGACGACCTCCGATCGAATCCGGTCAGGCCAGACGGCATGGCGGCCCGTGCGCGGGGGCAAGTGCTCCGTATGAGTGATGCGCGAAGCCCGGCTCGGCCCGGCGGCGAGCCGGTCCAGAACCGTGCCCGGAGCGAACCCGGAAGCGGCCGGAACCGGGGGTCGATCGGATCGGTGATTTATGGCCATCGGGACCGAGTGTGTCACCGGCGTGACGGACAATGGGGCCAAGGCGTCGTGCACGCCTGCCGGTAAGTGATTGAATGCCATCGCGGCTGGCGGACGCCCCAGGGGCCGCAAGCCGAGATGTCCCGAGGGGCGACTGCTCGATAGCAAGGTGCTGGAGGATCCGTGGACCTGTCCCTGTCGACCCGTACCGTCGGCGATCGTACGGTCGTCGAGGTCGGTGGCGAAATCGACGTATATACCGCGCCCAAGCTGCGCGAGCAGCTGGTCGAGCTGGTGAACGACGGCAATTTCCACCTCGTCGTCGACATGGAGGGCGTGGACTTCCTCGACTCCACCGGGCTCGGCGTGCTGGTCGGCGGCCTGAAGCGGGTGCGTGCCCATGAGGGTTCGCTGCGCCTGGTCTGCAACCAGGAGCGCATTCTGAAGATCTTCCGCATCACCGGCCTCACCAAGGTGTTCCCGATCCACACCTCGGTCGAGGAAGCGGTGGCGGCCACCGACTGACCCCGGGCCGGCCGACGGCCACCGGACCGCCGATCGGTCCGCGCCGTCCGGCCGGCCCTCGGCACGGGCCCGTACACCCGTATGGACGCCCGTGCCGCCCCTGCCCGTTTCGGGCCCGCGTGCCCGTGCCGGCAGCCGTTCGCGGGACGCAGTGCCCGCGGCGGACGCAATTCATCGGGGGGTCCGGGTTCTTCGGCGGCCCGGCCCCCCTACCGCACGCCCGTAGTTCCGAGGGGGACGCATGGCCACCGTTGAACTCCGCTTCAGCGCGCTGCCCGAGCATGTCCGCACCGCCCGACTGGTGGCGGCGGCGGTGGCGCGCAGGGCCGGAGTGGACGAGGCCGTCCTGGACGAGGTCCGGCTGGCCGTCGGTGAGGCCTGTTCCCGTGCTGTCGGGCTGCACCAGAGCGCGGGCATCACCTCGCCGGTGCGGGTGGCGCTGGTCGAGGAGGAGAAGCAGTTCTCCATCGAGGTCGGCGACGAGGCACCCCGTTCCGTTCCCGTCGACCACGCCACCGGCGCCGCGCCGGACGCGGACGTGGAGGCCGAGGAGGACGAGATGGGCCTCGCGGTCATCAGCGGCCTCGTCGACGACGTGGAGGTCACCGCCGGGGAGAACGGCGGACTCATCCGCATGACCTGGCCGACCACCCTGCCGGGGGCGGCGCTCGCCTGAGGGGCTCCCCGGGAGTCCTGAGGGCTCCCCCCCCGGAGCCATGTGATCACGACGGAAGGGCCCTGCTGAGCAGGGCCCTTCTTGTTATTTTCCTCCGGTTGTCATCCGGTCGCCGAATTCGTGAAAGAATTCACGATCATTCAATGATCAATCCCCCGATAATTCGATCAAGAGTCAATGCGGTCGTCGCGGTCGTCAATGCTTTTAGGGCATTACCGCTTTCGGGTTGGGTGGCGTGACCTCGATCATTTGCTGAAGTGGCACGAGAAGGCTAATTCCGTTTACCGTCCCCTGTTTAGATCACTCCGGGGTACCTAGAATCCGTCCACATCTTGAGCTCAGCCCAAGCGTCAAGGAGGACGAATGGCGGGGCTTTCTACCCCTCATCAGTTGGGCCACCCCACGACCGTCGCGGCCGCGGTCCTGACCGACGACAACCGTGCCCTGGTGGCGGTGATCGCCGTCGTGGCGCTGGCCGCGCTCGCGGTCGCGTGGATCCTGGTGCGCCAGGTGCTCGCGGCGGGCGAGGGCACGGACAGCATGAAGAAGATCGCGGCGGCGGTCCAGGAAGGCGCGAACGCCTATCTGGGCCGGCAGTTGCGCACGCTCGGCGTATTCGCCGTCGTGGTGTTCTTCCTGCTCCTGCTGCTGCCCGCGGACGACTGGAATCAGCGCGCCGGACGGTCGATCTTCTTCCTGATCGGTGCGGTCTTCTCGGCGACCACCGGTTATATCGGCATGTGGCTCGCCGTGCGCAGCAATGTCCGCGTCGCCGCGGCGGCGCGCGAAGCCACTCCGGCGGAAGGAGAACCGGAAAAGGATCTCACCGCCGTCTCGCACAAAGCCATGAAGATCGCTTTCCGCACGGGCGGCGTCGTCGGCATGTTCACGGTGGGGCTCGGCCTGTTCGGCGCCTCCTGCGTGGTGCTGGTGTACGCGGCCGACGCGCCGAAGGTGCTCGAAGGCTTCGGCCTCGGGGCCGCCCTGATCGCCATGTTCATGCGTGTCGGCGGCGGCATCTTCACCAAGGCAGCCGACGTCGGCGCCGACCTGGTCGGCAAGGTCGAACAGGGCATTCCGGAGGACGACCCGCGCAATGCCGCGACCATCGCCGACAACGTGGGCGACAACGTCGGCGACTGCGCGGGCATGGCGGCCGACCTCTTCGAGTCGTACGCCGTGACCCTGGTCGCCGCGCTGATCCTCGGCAAGGCGGCCTTCGGCGACTCCGGACTCGCCTTCCCGCTCCTGGTGCCGGCCATCGGCGTGCTCACGGCGATGATCGGCATCTTCGCGGTCGCCCCGCGCCGCAGCGACCGCAGCGGTATGAGCGCCATCAACCGCGGCTTCTTCATCTCCGCGGTGATCTCGCTGGTGCTCGTCGCGATCGCGGTCTTCGTCTACCTGCCGGCGACGTACGCGGACCTGGACGGCATCACGGATGCGGCCATCAGGGCCAAGGACGGCGACCCGCGGATCCTCGCGCTCGTCGCGGTCGCCATCGGCATCCTGCTCGCGGCCGTCATCCAGCAGCTGACCGGCTACTTCACCGAGACAAACCGGCGTCCGGTCATGGACATCGGCAAGACCTCGCTGACCGGCCCGGCCACCGTGGTCCTCGCCGGCATCTCGGTGGGCCTGGAGTCGGCCGTCTACACCGCCCTGCTGATCGGCCTGAGCGTCTACGGCGCGTTCCTGCTCGGCGGTACGTCGATCATGCTCGCGCTGTTCGCGGTCGCGCTGGCCGGCACCGGCCTGCTCACCACGGTCGGCGTCATCGTCGCCATGGACACCTTCGGGCCGGTCTCCGACAACGCCCAGGGCATCGCCGAGATGTCCGGCGACGTCGAGGGCGCGGGCGCCCAGGTGCTCACCAACCTGGACGCGGTCGGCAACACCACCAAGGCCATCACCAAGGGCATCGCCATCGCCACCGCCGTCCTCGCGGCGTCGGCGCTCTTCGGGTCGTACCGGGACGCGATCACCACGAACGTGCAGGACGTGGGCGCGAAGCTGAGCGGCGCGGGCTCCCCGCTGACCCTGTCCATGGACATCTCGCAGCCGAACAACCTCGTCGGTCTCATCGCCGGCGCGGCGGTCGTCTTCCTCTTCTCCGGGCTCGCCATCAACGCCGTGTCGCGTTCGGCGGGTTCGGTGGTCTTCGAGGTGCGGCGGCAGTTCCGCGAGCACCCCGGGATCATGGACTACACGGAGACGCCCGAGTACGGCAAGGTCGTCGACATCTGCACCAAGGACGCCCTGCGGGAGCTGGCCACGCCGGGACTGCTCGCCGTGATGGCGCCCATCTTCATCGGGTTCACGCTCGGCGTCGGCGCCCTCGGCTCCTACCTCGCGGGCGCGATCGGCGCGGGCACGCTCATGGCGGTGTTCCTGGCCAACTCCGGCGGTGCCTGGGACAACGCCAAGAAGCTCGTCGAGGACGGCCACCACGGCGGCAAGGGCAGCGAGGCCCACGCCGCCACGGTCATCGGCGACACGGTCGGCGACCCGTTCAAGGACACCGCGGGACCCGCGATCAACCCGCTGCTCAAGGTCATGAACCTGGTGTCGCTGCTCATCGCGCCCGCGGTGATCAAGTTCTCCTACGGCAGCGACAGGAGCATCGGCGTCCGGATCACGATCGCGGTGTTCGCGCTGGTGGTGATCGTCGGCGCGGTCTACGTCTCCAAGCGGCGCGGCATCGCCGTCGGGGACGACGAGGACAGCGCGGAACGAGTGGCCAAGTCGGCCGATCCAGCGGTGGTTTCGTAAGCGGTCTTACGAATGCCACCGGGTCCGTGCCGAGAGGGCGCGGCCAACGAGCGGGCGGACGGCGTGCGTTGACACGCCGTCCGCCCGTTTCGCGTCCACGCGCCGGTGTCCGTTTCGTGGCGCAAGGATCATGTGTGCGCCGTTTCGTCGTGAGCCTTCTCTCCCTGGTGCAAAGCTGAATAAAAACGTACTTATCGGGTGCGGGTCATGAAGGTGCTGTCCGTCCGCCGTGTAGATTCCGGGGGCCGAGAGCCGTTGAAGGGACCGATCCGGTGAACAAGAAGCTCGCGGCCGCACTGTCCGGCGGTGCGGTACTGGTACTGGCGCTGTCCGGGTGCGGCGGCAACGAGGGCACCGACCCCAAGCTGATCGCCTGGGCCAAGACGGTGTGCGACGCGGTGCCGTCGCAGACCGCGAAGATCAAGGCTGCCAACGAGGCCATCGCGCAGACGGCCTCGGACACCACCAGCTCGCCCGCGACCATCCAGAAGACCGACTCCCAGGCCTTCCAGGACATGTCCGACGGCTACAAGGCGCTCGCCGGCGACATCGGCGCCGCCGGCGCGCCCCCCGGGATCGAGGACGGCGCCAAGCGTCTTCAGAACGTCGTGAAGACCCTCAACAGCCTCTCCGCGTCCTACGCCGACCTGAAGAAGAAGGTCGACGCGCTGGACACCAAGGACCAGGCCAAGTTCGCCTCCGGTCTCAACGACGTCGCCTCCCAGATGTCGGACATCGAGACGCGCAACAAGAGCGGCACGGAGGCGCTCCAGGCCCTGGAGCAGGGCGAGGTCAAGGACGCGATCGCCGAGCAGGCCAGCTGCAAGAAGATCTCCGCGACCACGTCCTCCTCGACGCCCGCCGCGTCGGCCTCGTCGACCGCGAGCTGACGGCCGCGGCGGGAGGTCCGGCGCGGGGCGTGCGCCGCCGCGGGCCGCGCCAGCGGGCGCGGCGGTACGCGGGACACAATGGAGGGCGTGACTGACACCGGACCCGCCGTTCTGCCCGCCTCCGACCGACCCGACGTCGCCGCACGGCTGCGCACCGCCCTGCTGGACGTCTCCTTCACCGCCGACGGGCTGCTCGAACTGCTCGGTGCCCCCGCGTACGCGGCGCTGGCCCGCAGCGAGACGGTCCCCGCGCTCCGGGCGACCCGCGGGGACACCCCGCTGGAGACGCTCGTACGGCTGTTCCTGCTCCAGCAGCCCGTGCCGCACGCGCGCGTGGCGGGCTTCCTGCCCGTCGGCGAGCTCCTGGAGAGCGGCTGGCTGACCCGCGCGGGCGGCGACGAGGTCGCGGCCACCGTGGACGTACGGCCGTACGGCGGGCCGGACGGCGAGGACTGGTTCATCGTCTCCGACCTCGGCTGCGCCGTCGGCGGCGCCGGCGGCATCGGGCAGCGCCACGAGGGCGTCGTCCTGGGCGTCGGCGGCGCGTCCACCACGCTCGCCGGCATCACCGTCCGCATGCCGGTCGCCACCGCCCTCGACCTCGGTACCGGCTCAGGCATCCAGGCGCTGCACGCGGCCCAGCACACCACCCGGGTGACCGCGACCGACCTCAACCCCCGCGCGCTGCACGTCACGGCGCTCACCCTGGCGCTGTCCGGCGCCCCCGCGGCCGACCTGCGCGAGGGCTCGCTGTTCGAGCCGGTCCGGGACGACGAGACGTACGACCTCATCGTCTCCAACCCGCCGTTCGTGATCTCGCCCGGAGCCCGGCTCACCTACCGGGACGGCGGGATGAGCGGGGACGATCTGTGCCGCTCGCTCGTTCAACAGGCCGGGGAGCGGCTGAACGAGGGCGGGTTCGCGCAGTTCCTCGCCAACTGGCAGCACGTGGCGGGGGAGGACTGGCAGGACAGGGTCAGGTCGTGGGTGCCGCGCGGCTGCGACGCGTGGATCGTGCAGCGCGAGGTGCAGGACGTCAACCAGTACGCCGAGTTGTGGCTCAGGGACTCCGGCGACCACCGCGGGGACCCGGTGGAGTACCAGGCGCGGTACGACGCGTGGCTCGACGAGTTCGAGGCGCGCAAGGTGAAGGGGGTGGGGTTCGGCTGGATCACACTGCGCAGGACGGGCGCCGCGGTGCCCTCGGTCACCGTGGAGGAGTGGCCGCATTCGATCGAACAGCCGCTCGGCGACACGATCCGCGCGCACTTCGACCGCCTCGACTACCTCCGTGACCACGACGACGCGGATCTCCTCGAAGGCCACTTCAAGCTCGCCGTCGAGGTGGTCCAGGAACAGGTCGGGCTGCCCGGTGCCGAGGACCCGGAGCACGTGGTGCTGCGCCAGCACCGCGGGATGCGCCGCGCGACCAAGGTGGACACGGTGGGCGCCGGGTTCGCAGGGGTGTGCGACGGCTCGCTGAGCGCGGGGCGGATTCTCGACGCCATCGCGCAACTGATGGGAGAGGACCCGGTGTTGCTGCGGGACCGCACGCCCGCGCAGATCCGGCTGCTGGTGGAGCAGGGGTTCCTGGAGCCGGCGGGCTGACGGACCGTCCGGGAGCGCGCCGGGGCTCGCCGGGAGATCGCGTCAGGACACGCCGGGAGATGAAAAAAGGCTGGAAAAATGTGGCCGTAAGGTCCGCCTCGTCCTCCGTCGGCCGCATGTTCGAGGGGGTGCCGGTCCCTCGTTCACCTCGATTTCGCCCGGCGGCCTCCCGCCCGCCGTCCCCGCGTGCCAGTCTCCGGACGCTGGGCACTCGCGGACGGCAGGGAAGGGGCGCGCGGGCCATGGAGAGCGGACCGGCGATCTTCGCGGGGGCGGTGTTCGCCCTGTTCGGGGGTGCGCTGCTGGTGTGGACCGGCATCCGGGTCCGGCGCGGTGAAGCCGTCGCCCAGGGTGTGAGCCAGGTCGCATCGGCGACCCTCGCCGGCCTCGCCGCGGTGGCCTCCCTGGGGCTCGGGGCGTACTGCCTGACCCGCCTCTGACATCGGCACCCGTGGTTCCGTCCGGGTAATGGGAGCGTCACGCTCCGGACAGGGCCGAGAAGGCGGCCGGGTACTCCGGGCGGCAGGAATGGCGGTAGTCGGGTTACCGTTCGAGTGGCCGTTGTGAGCTTTTCCCGTTTGACACGGGGGCGGGATGTACCGTCACACTCCGCAGCGTCACCAAGTGAGCGGGTATCCGTGCCCGTGCCACGACCCCGGGAGCAAGGCCTGGGGAGGCCCCAGCGTCGACCGGAGAGAAGAGCGAAGTTGTCCCCGACCAGCGAGACCGCACAGGGCGGCCGCCGACTCGTCATCGTCGAGTCGCCTGCCAAGGCGAAGACGATCAAGGGCTATCTGGGCCCCGGATACGTCGTCGAAGCGAGCGTCGGGCACATCCGTGACCTTCCCAACGGCGCCGCGGAGGTGCCCGAGCAGTACACCGGCGAGGTCCGGCGCCTCGGCGTGGACGTCGAGCACGACTTCCAGCCCATCTACGTGATCAACGCCGACAAGAGGGCGCAGGTCAAGAAGCTCAAGGACCTGCTGAAGGAGTCCGACGAGCTCTTCCTCGCCACCGATGAGGACCGCGAGGGCGAGGCCATCGCCTGGCACCTCCAGGAGGTCCTCAAGCCGAAGATCCCCGTCAAGCGGATGGTCTTCCACGAGATCACCAAGGACGCGATCCGCGAGGCCGTCGCCAACCCGCGCGACCTCAACCAGAAGCTCGTCGACGCCCAGGAGACCCGCCGCATCCTCGACCGCCTCTACGGCTACGAGGTCTCGCCGGTCCTGTGGAAGAAGGTCATGCCGCGCCTGTCGGCCGGCCGTGTCCAGTCCGTCGCGACCCGGCTCGTGGTCGAGCGGGAGCGCGAGCGCATCGCGTTCCGCTCCGCCGACTACTGGGACCTGACGGGCACCTTCGCCACCGGCCGGGCCGGTGACTCCAGCGACCCGTCGTCCCTGGTCGCGCGGCTCCAGGCCGTCGACGGACGGCGCGTCGCGCAGGGCCGTGACTTCGACTCGCTCGGGCAGCTCAAGGGCGCGAACACCCTGCACCTCGACGAGGCGAACGCCCGCGCCCTGGCCGCGGCCCTGGAGAACACCCGGTTCGCGGTCCGGTCGGTCGAGTCCAAGCCGTACCGCCGCTCGCCCTACGCCCCGTTCCGTACGACGACGCTGCAGCAGGAGGCGAGCCGCAAGCTCGGCTTCGGCGCGAAGGCCACCATGCAGGTGGCCCAGAAGCTGTACGAGAACGGCTACATCACCTACATGCGTACCGACTCGACGACGCTGAGCGACACCGCCGTCACGGCCGCCCGCGCCCAGGTCACGCAGCTGTACGGTGCCGAGTACCTGCCCTCGGCCCCGCGTACGTACGCCGCGAAGGTCAAGAACGCGCAGGAGGCGCACGAGGCGATCCGCCCCTCGGGTGATCGTTTCCGCACGCCCGCCGAGACCGGCCTGACCGGCGACCAGTTCAAGCTCTACGAGCTGATCTGGAAGCGGACCGTCGCCTCCCAGATGAAGGACGCGACCGGCAACAGCGTCACCGTGAAGATCGCCGGCACCGCCGCCGACGGCCGGGACGCCGAGTTCAGCGCCTCCGGCAAGACGATCACCTTCCACGGCTTCCTCAAGGCCTACGTCGAGGGCGCCGACGACCCGAACGCCGAGCTGGACGACCGCGAGCGCCGGCTGCCCCAGGTGGCCGAGGGCGACGCGCTGTCCGCCGAGGAGATCACGGTCGACGGGCACTCCACCAAGCCCCCGGCCCGCTACACCGAGGCCTCGCTGGTCAAGGAGCTGGAAGAGCGCGAGATCGGCCGCCCGTCGACGTACGCGTCGATCATCGGCACGATCCTCGACCGCGGCTACGTGTTCAAGAAGGGGACGGCCCTGGTGCCCTCCTTCCTGAGCTTCGCCGTGGTCAACCTCCTGGAGAAGCACTTCGGCCGGCTGGTCGACTACGACTTCACCGCCCGGATGGAGGACGACCTCGACCGCATCGCCGCGGGCCAGGCCAAGGCCGTGCCGTGGCTGAAGCGCTTCTACTTCGGCGAGGGCGGCGAGGGCACCACCACCGGTGGCGCCGCCGACGCCGGCAACGGCGACGGGGACCACCTCGGCGGCCTCAAGGAGCTGGTGACCGACCTGGGCGCGATCGACGCGCGCGAGGTGTCGTCGTTCCCGGTGGGCAACGGCATCGTGCTCCGCGTCGGCCGCTACGGCCCGTACATCGAGCGCGGCGAGAAGGACTCCGAGGGCCACCAGCGCGCGGACGTGCCGGAGGACCTGGCCCCCGACGAGCTGTCCGTCGAGCTCGCCGAGGAACTGCTCGCCAAGCCGAGCGGCGACTTCGAGCTGGGCGCCGACCCGCGGACCGGCCACCAGATCATCGCCCGGGACGGCCGCTACGGCCCGTACGTCACCGAGGTGCTCCCCGAGGGCACCCCGAAGACCGGCAAGAACGCCGTCAAGCCGCGCACGGCCTCGCTCTTCAAGACCATGTCCCTGGACACGGTCACCCTGGAGGACGCGCTCCGGCTGATGTCGCTGCCGCGGGTCGTCGGCGCCGACGCCGAGGGCCAGGAGATCACCGCGCAGAACGGGCGCTACGGGCCGTACCTGAAGAAGGGCACGGACTCGCGTTCGCTCACCTCCGAGGACCAGCTCTTCACGATCACCCTCGAAGAGGCGCTCCAGATCTACTCCCAGCCCAAGCAGCGCGGCCGGGCCGCCGCCAAGCCGCCGCTGAAGGAGCTGGGCACCGATCCGGTCAGCGAGAAGCCGGTCGTGGTGAAGGACGGCCGCTTCGGGCCGTACGTCACCGACGGGGAGACCAACGCGACCCTGCGCTCCGGCGACAGCGTCGAGACGATCACCCCGGAGCGCGGCTTCGAGCTCCTCGCCGAGAAGCGTGCCAAGGCGCCCGCCAAGAAGACGGCGAAGAAGGCGCCCGCGAAGAAGACGGCCGCCGCCAAGAAGGCCGCTCCGGCGAAGAAGACGGCGGCCAAGAAGACCGTCGCCAAGAAGACGACCACGGCCGCGAAGAAGACGGTGGCCAAGAAGGCGACGGCCGCCAAGGCGGCCTCGGAGGACTGAGCCGGCCTCAGATGCGCATACCGGTCACACCGGTTCACACCGGTCACACCGGCTTCGCAATGCGAACACCCCGGCATCAACTTGGTGTCGGGGTGTGCGTACCTGTGGACGGTCGCACCGGGCTGTCCTCGGCTGCCGATAGGCTGAAAGCATGACGCGTGCCGAGCAGCCAACGGCCCCCCGGACAGACCCCGACGACGCACTGGTGGCGGATTCCCGCGAGCGCGCCGTCCGCTCACTTTTGCGCCGACCCGAGCTGAGGCGCTTGTGCGGCGCCCAGCTGGTGAGCGGTGTGGGCGACAGCCTGGCACTTCTTGTGCTTGTCGTGCTCACGCTACAAGCGGCCCTCGTGCAGGGCTCGTTCGGCGGCGGCTACCGAGGCGTGGCGTTCGCCGTGGCGATCGTCTTCGGGGTACGGATTCTGGCCACCCTGCTCTTCGGCGCGGTCCTGCTGGGTCCGATCTCGACGCTGACCGCGCAGGACGGCCCGCTCGACCGCCGCTGGACCATGGTCGGCGCCGACGGCCTGCGCGCCGTCCTGCTGCTCATCGCGCCCCTGTGGATCGACTGGACCCCGCGGAACGCGACGACCCTCCTCCTGGTGACGGTCTTCGTCATCGGAGTCACCGAGCGCCTGTGGACCGTCTGCCGGGAGAGCGTGGCGCCCGCCCTGCTGCCCGCCCCGCCCCCGGAGGGCGCGACGGTACGGCCGCTCCCCGACCACCTGGACGCCCTGCGCCGGCTCTCGCTGCGGACGACGTTCGTGGCGATCCCGCTCGCGGCCGCCGCGCTGGTCGTGGCCTCGCTCGTCAACAACCTCCTGGGCACCGGCATCGCCTGGTTCGCCCAGCACCAGGCGGCCCTCGCGTCGTACGTGGCGGCCGGCCTGTTCGCCGCCTCCCTCTCCGTGCTGGTCTACCTGGAGGTGCCCGGCACCCGCACCCCGCGCCCGCGGTCCCCGCTGGAGGGCCTGCGCCGTCCCAGGACCGGCACCGGCGCCGACAACGGCCGCACCGGCGCCGTCCCGCTGCTCGTGCTGGCCTGCGCCGCCGTCGCCGGGGCGATCGCCGCCGCCGTCTCCGTCTCCGTGCTGCACGCCAGGGACCTGCACGGCGGCCCGGTCCTGTACGGCCTGCTGGTGCTCGGCCTGACCGGCGGGGTCGCCGTCGGCATCCGCACCGCGCCCGCCCTGCTGCCGACGCTCTCGCGCCGCCGGCTGCTGTCGCTGGCGATCGCCTTCACCGGCATCGCCCTGCTGGCCGCGGGACTGGTCCCGGACACCACCACCGTGCTGCTGATCGTCGCGCTGGCCGGCATCGGCGCGGGTGTGGCCGCCAACACCGGGCACACCCTGCTCGACCAGGAGACCGAGGACCACCGCCGGGCCCGCACCACCGAGCACCTGCACGCGGTGGTCCGGGTCGCCATAGCCCTCGGCGCCCTGATCGCGCCCCTGGTGGCCGCGCTGATCGGGCCGCACCGGCTGGAGAACGGCAAGTTCGTGTTCGCGCACGGCGGAGCCGCGTTCACCCTGATGCTGGTCGGCGCGCTGCTGCTGCCGGTGGCCGCGCTGGTGCTGGCCAAGGTCGACGACCGCGCGGGCGTACCGCTCCGCCACGACCTGCGGGACGCCCTGCTCGGCGGCGACGACCCGGCGCAGGCCCCCACGGACAACGGTTTCTTCATCGCCCTGGAGGGCGGCGACGGCGCCGGCAAGTCCACCCAGGCCGAGGCCCTCGCCGAGTGGATCCGGGCCAAGGGCCACGAGGTGGTCCTCACCCGCGAGCCGGGCGCCACCCCGGTCGGCAAGCGACTGCGCTCGATCCTGCTGGACGTGTCGTCCGCCGGTCTGTCGCACCGCGCGGAGGCGCTGCTGTACGCCGCCGACCGCGCGGAGCACGTCGACACCGTGGTGCGGCCCGCCCTGGAGCGCGGCGCGGTCGTCATCTCCGACCGCTACATCGACTCCTCCGTCGCCTACCAGGGCGCCGGCCGCGACCTGTCCCCGACCGAGGTCGCCCGCATCAACCGCTGGGCCACCGCCGGACTGGTCCCGCACCTGACCGTCCTGCTCGACGTGGCGCCGGAGACCGCCCGCGAGCGCTTCACCGAGGCGCCCGACCGGCTGGAGTCCGAGCCCGCCGAGTTCCACGCGCGCGTACGGGCCGGTTTCCTGACGCTGGCCGCCTCCGACCCCGGCCGCTACCTGGTCGTCGACGCCGGCCAGCAGCCGGAGGCCGTCACCACGGTCATCCGGGCCCGGCTCGACACCGTGCTGCCGCTCTCCGAGGCCGAGATCAAGGCCGCCGAGGAAGCGCGCAGGAAGGCCGAGGAGGAGGCCCGCCGCAAGGCCGAGGAAGAGGCCGCGCGCAAGGCCGAGGAGGAGCGCCTGGAGCGTGAGCGCCAGGAGCAGCTCGCCAAGCTCCGCGCCGAGGAGGAGGAGCGCAAGCGCCGCGAGCTGGAGGAGGCGCAGCGCCGCGAGGCCGAACGGCAGGCGGAGGAGGCCCGGCAGCGGGCCGAGGAGGCGCGCAGGCGGGCCGAGGAGGAGCAGGCCCGGCTGCTCGCCGAGGAGAAGGCCCGCGCGGAGGCCGAGGCCCGCCGCAAGGCGGAGCAGGAGCGGCTCCGCAAGCAGGCCGAGGAGGAGGCCCGGCTGCGTGCCGAGGCCGAGGAACGGCGCCTGGAGAAGCAGCGCAAGGCCGAGGAGGCGCTCGTCAAGGCCGAGCAGGCCCGGCGCGCCGCGGCGGAGGCGGCGGCCGCGGCCGACGTGGCCGCCCGGCAGTCGGCCGCCCCGCGGCCGACGGCCCCCGGGGTCACGCCGGAGGCGACGACCATGCCGACCCCGGTGGTGAAGCCGGACGCCGAGCCCCCGGCGGCCCGGCGCGCGACGGACGAGACCACGGTGCTGCGCGCGGTGCGCGCCGACGAGGAGCCGCCCGCCCGGGAGTCCGAGTCCGAGGTGACGGCGAAGCTGCCGAAGCCGCCGGTGCCGCCGACGGTCGCCGCCGAGACGGACGAGACCGACGAGACCGACGAGATCGAGGCGCCGCGGGCCGCCGGTGCGGCCGACGAGACGGCCGTGCTGCCTCCGGTGCGTGCCGCCGACGAGACCGCGGTCCTGCCTCCGGTGCGGGACGACGAGGGTCCGGCGGACCGGATGCCGACCGGGTTCTTCCGGGACGAGCGGGACGGCGGGAACCCCGACGGCACCGAGGGCCGCACGCGCGAGCTGCCGCAGGTCGACTCCGAGGACACGGCCCCGCGCCGGCGCCCCCGGCCCGACTGGGCCGAGGAGACCCCGCTGGACGACCTGCCCACGCTGGCGGACGAGCTGCTGGGGTCGTACGAGGAGCCGGACGACGACGGGCGCGGCCGGCGGGGCCGCGGACGCCGCGGCTGACGGAATCACGCGCGGGGGCGGTACGGGCCGGGTTGCCGGCCGGTACCGCCCCCGTCGGCACTGCGGCCACCACGGCGGCCGACCCCACGGCGCGGACCGCGTTGCCGGTGGCGGGCCGGAGGGTTGTCCGTGGTGGCGCGCACGGTTGTCGGTGGTGGGCTGGATGATTGCCGGTGGTGGGTCGCGTGGCTGTCGGTGGCGGCGCGCACGGTTGTCGGTGGCGGGCCGGATGGTTGCCGGTGGTGGGTCGTGTGGTTGTCCGTGGTGGCCCGCACGGTTGTCAGTGGTGGGCCGCACAATGGAGAGCGGACCGTGATGTTGGACGAAAGGGCGGCGTGACCCATGACCGTGTGGGACGACCTCGTCGGGCAGGAGCAGGTGAGCGAGGTGCTCACCGCCGCCGCCCGGGACGCCGACGCCCTCGTCACCGCCGCCGCGAACGCCGCGCCGCCGCCTGAGTCGTCGAAGATGACCCACGCCTGGCTGTTCACCGGCCCCCCCGGCGCAGGCCGCAACCAGACGGCGCGGGCCTTCGCCGCCGCCCTCCAGTGCGTCAGCCCCGACCGCGCCCTCGGCGGTGCCCCCGGCTGCGGCTTCTGCGACGGCTGCCACACCGCGCTGGTCGGCACCCACGCGGACGTCACCACGGTCGCCGCCGTCGGCGCCGAGATCCTCGTCAAGGACATGCGCGACACGGTCCGCAAGTCGTACACGTCCCCGGCGAACGGCCGCTGGCAGATCATCCTCGTCGAGGACGCCGAGCGGCTGAACGAGAAGTCGGCCAACGCCGTCCTGAAGGCCGTCGAGGAGCCCGCCCCCCGCACGGTCTGGCTGCTCTGCGCACCCTCGCTGGAGGACGTGCTGCCCACGATCCGCTCCCGCTGCCGCCACCTGAACCTGCGCACGCCCTCGGTCGAGGCGGTCGCCGACATGCTCGTCCGGCGCGAGGGCATCGAGCCCACGGCCGCCGCGCACGCCGCCCGCGCCACCCAGGGCCACGTCGACCGGGCCCGCCGGCTGGCCACCGACCCCGCCGCCCGCGAGCGCCGCGCCGCCGTACTGAAGCTGCCGCTGCGGCTGGACGAGATCGGTGCCTGCCTGAAGGCCGCCCAGGAGCTGGTGGACGCGGCCGCCGAGGACGCCAAGCAGCTCGCCGAGGAGATGGACGGCAAGGAGACCGAGGAGCTGAAGGCGGCGCTCGGCGCGGTCCAGGGCGGCCGCATGCCGCGCGGCACGGCGGGTGTCATGAAGGACCTGGAGGACATGCAGAAGCGCCGCCGCACCAGGACCCAGCGCGACAGCCTCGACGTCGCCCTCACCGACCTCACCGGCTTCTACCGCGACGTCCTCGCCCTCCAGCTCGGCACCCGCATCGCCCTCGCCAACGCGGACGCCGAGGACGCCCTGGAGCGGCTGGCCCGGGCCGGTTCCCCCGAGTCCACGCTGCGCAGGATCGAGGCGATCGCCGCCTGCCGGGACGCCCTCGACCGCAACGTGGCACCACTGCTGGCGGTGGAGGCGATGACGATGGCACTCAGAGCGGGCTGAACCAGGCCCCGCCCGAGCTCCGCCCCCACACCCCCCTGCCCCCACACCCCCCTGCCCCCACACCCGTCCCGGCCTCCACACCCGCCCCGGCCCCGCGCCTTGACCGGTTGTCCTCGCCGCCGTTGACCGGGGTCACCCGTACGAGCCACAGCCAACACGCACAGCACGTAGATCATCTCTCAGCGTTACGCTCGATCGATGCACATCAGGCGAATCCCCCGCCAGACCCCGCCCCGGCACCGGCCCGGGACGCGGATCCACGCCCGTCCCCGGTCCCGTACCCGGACCGCGGCGGCCGCCCTGCTCTCGGCCGCCGCGCTGCTCGTCTCCGCGTGCTCCTCCTCCGGGAGCCCGTCGGCGTCCGCGACGACGGCCGCCGACGCCGCCCAGCTGGCCGCGCTGCCCCGCTCGACGCCGTCCGCGCTGGCGCCGTACTACGACCAGAAGCTCAGCTGGCGCGAGTGCGGTGTGCCCGGCTTCCAGTGCGCGACCATGAAGGCCCCGCTCGACTACGCGAACCCCGGCGCGGGCGACGTCCGGCTGGCGGTCGCCCGGAAGAAGGCCACCGGCAGGACGAAGCCGCTCGGTTCGCTGCTGGTCAACCCGGGCGGCCCGGGCGGCTCCGCGGTCGACTACCTCCAGCAGTACGCCGGCATCGGCTACCCCGCCGAGGTGCGGGCCCGCTACGACATGGTCGCCGTGGACCCGCGCGGGGTCGCCCGCAGCGAGCCCGTCGAATGCCTGAACGGCCGGCAGATGGACGCGTTCACCGAGACCGACATGACGCCCGACGACCAGAAGGAGACGGACGCGCTGGTCGGGGCGTACAAGAAGTTCGCGGAGGCCTGCGGGGCGCACTCGGCGCAGCTGCTGCGCCATGTCTCCACCGTCGACTCGGCACGGGACATGGACATCCTGCGCGCGCTGCTCGGCGACCCGAAGCTGAACTACGTGGGGGCGTCGTACGGCACGTTCCTCGGCGCGACCTACGCGGGGCTCTTCCCGGAACGGGTCGGCCGGGTGGTCCTGGACGGCGCGCTGGACCCCTCGCTCTCCGCGCGCCAGCTCAACCTCCAGCAGACGGCCGGTTTCGAGACGGCGTTCCAGTCCTTCGCCAAGGACTGCGCCAAGCGCACCGACTGCCCGCTCGGCGCCAAGGGCAGCACGCCCGAGCAGATCGCCGACAACATGAGGACGTTCCTCCAGAAGACCGACGCGCACCCCGTCCCGACCGGTGACCGGGACGGCCGCAAGCTGACCGAGTCCCTTGCCACGACCGGTGTGATCGCGGCGATGTACGACCAGGCGGAATGGGAGCAGCTGCGCGAGGCGCTGCACGCGGCGATGACGGAGAACGACGGCGCGGGCCTGCTCGCCCTCTCCGACAGCTACTACGAGCGCGGCGCCGACGGCCGCTACTCGAACCTGATGTCCGCCAACGCCGCGGTGAACTGCCTCGACCTGCCGCCCGCGTTCAACGGCCCCGGGCAGGTCGAGAAGGCGCTGCCCGAGTTCGAGAAGGCGTCCCCGGTGTTCGGCACGAACCTGGCCTGGGCCTCGCTGAACTGCGCGTACTGGCCGGTCAAGGCCACCGGGGAGCCGCACCGCATCGAGGCGAAGGGCGCCGCCCCGATCGTCGTGGTCGGCACCACCCGCGACCCGGCGACCCCCTACCCCTGGGCCCGGTCCCTGGCCCGCCAGCTCTCCTCGGGCCACCTGCTCACCTACGTCGGCGACGGCCACACGGCGTACGGCAGGGGCAGCGCCTGCATCGACTCGGCGATCGACACCTACCTCCTCCACGGCACCCCGCCGGCGAACGGAAAGCGCTGCTCATAGCCCTGCCGTCCGCCCCGGAGCCGCCCGCTCCGGGGCGTGTGCGGAGCACCTCCCGAAACTGTGTAGACTTACCGACGTCGCTGATCGCACCATAGTGCGGGCGACGCGCCGCCTTAGCTCAGATGGCCAGAGCAACGCACTCGTAATGCGTAGGTCTCGGGTTCGAATCCCGAAGGCGGCTCCACTTGAGGCCAGGTCACATCCGATGTGACCTGGCCTTTTTTGGTGTCCCGAGGTGCGGTTGATGTGTGCACGGGGTCGGGTGGGCGTAACGCTTACGATTTTCCCACCATGGTGCGGTTGCGAGTTCTGGGGTCCATCGAGGCCGAGGTGAACGGCGTACGGGTCGCACTCGGCGGGCCGCGGCAGAGGGCCGTCCTCGCACTGCTGCTCTGCGCCCGGGGCGGGGTGCTGTCCGTCGACCGGATGGTCGAGCAGGTCTGGAGCGGCAGACCGCCGGCGCGCGCCCTCACCTCGCTCCAGGCGTACGTCTCCCATCTGCGCCGGGTCCTCGAACCGGGCCGGGCGCCCCGGGGCCGGGCCGAGGTGCTGGTCAGCGCCGCGCCGGGGTACGCGGTGCGGCTGCCCGAGGACGCGGTGGACGCGTGGCGGTTCGAGGCGGTGCTCCGGCGGGCCCGCGACGCCGGCGCGGACGAGGCCCGGGAACTGCTGGAGGACGCGCTGGGCTGGTGGCGGGGGCCCGCCTACGCGGAGGTGGTCGACGAGGACTGGGCCGTCGCCGAGGTGGCCCGGCTGACGGAACTGCGGCTGACCGGACAGGAGTTGTTCATCGACGCGCTCGTCCGGGGCGGACGGTGGGCCGAGGCGGTGCCGTCGGCGGAGGTGCTCACGCTGGAGCATCCGCTGCGTGAGGAGGGGTGGCGGCTGCTGGCCACGGCGCTGTGGGGCGTGGGCCGCCGCGCCGACGCCCTCGGCGCGCTGCGCCGCAGCCGCCGGATCTTCGCCGAGGAGCTCGGCCTGGAGCCGGGTCCCGCGCTGGCCGAACTCGAACTCGCGATTCTGGGACGGGGTGGCGGGGGCGGGGGCAGGGACGAGGGAGGGGCGGGGAGGGCCGGCGCCGGGCAGGAGGGTCCCGGGTGTGAGGTTCCTGGGCGAGTCGGTCCCGGGCCTGTCGTTCAGGGGCCGGTGGTTCAGGGGCGGGCCGTCTCCGGGTGGGCTGTCGCCCGGGCCGTTGCTGTCGCCGACTCCGTTCCGGCTGAGGACCCCGCCGTGGCTGAGGACCTCGCCGTGGGTGAGGACCCCGCTGTGGCTTTCGACGCCGCCGTGGCCGGCGACCTCGCCGTGGTCGGCGGCCTCGCGGTGGTTGACGACTCCGCCTCGGCTGTCGATCCCGCCTCGGCTGTCGCCCCGGTGGTGGCCGTTGCGTCGGCGGGGGCTGTGGCGGGGGCTGTGGCGGGGGCGGGCGTGGGGGGCGGTGGGGTGTGCCTCGATGACGGGGATCTCTTTGTCGGGCGGGAGGCTGAGCTCGGGGTGGTCGCGCGGGTTGCCGCCGGGGCGCGGTACTCGGGGGGTGTCGTGCAGGTCACCGGGGAGGCGGGGGCCGGGAAGACGCGACTGCTCGGGCGGGCCGTCCAGCTGCTGGACGGGGAGGGGTGGACCGTCGTGGTCGGGCGGTGCCCGGAGTTCGACGGGGCGCCGCCCGCCTGGGCGTGGGTGGAGGCGCTGCGGGAGCTGGCCCGGCGGGTGCCGCCCGGGGAGCCGGAGGCGGTGGCCCCGTTGCTGCGGGAGTGGGTGCCCGGGGAGCCGGGGGAGCCCGTCGCGGGGCGGTTCCTGCTGCACCGCGCCGTCGGGGCGTGGATGGCACGGGCCGCCGCCGAGGCCCCGCTCGCCGTGGTCATCGACGACCTGCACCGCGGCGACATCGAGACCCTCGCGCTGCTGGAGCACCTGACCGGCTTCGACGCCCCGCCGGTGCTGGTGCTCACCGCGCACCGGCCCACCGAGGCCGGCGACCGGCTGGCGGCCACGCTCGCCCACCTCGCGCCCCGGTCGGCGGACCGAGTGGTGCTGGGCGGTCTCGCGGCCGAGGACGTGCAGACCCTGGTGACCGCGGAGTACGGCAGGCCCGTCGACCCGCACACCCTCGCCGCGCTCACCGAACGCACCGGCGGCAACCCGTTCTACGTACGGGAGAGCGCCCGGCTGCTGGCCGGCGAGGGTTCGCTGGTCGCGCTGTCCGAGGTGCCGCAGGGAGTACGGGACGTGCTGCGCCGACGGCTCGGACGACTGCCCGTACGCGCCTTCGACGTGCTGCGGCTCGCCGCGGTCGCCGGCCGGGACGCCGACGTGGACGTGCTGGTGCACGCGGCCGAGATGACCGAGGACGAGGTGGTGGAGGGGCTGGAGGCGGGTGTCGTCGCGGGGCTGCTCCTCGAACCCCGGCCCGGGCGGGTCCGGTTCGCCCACGCGCTCGTCCGCGACACCCTCTACACCGACCTCACCGGGCTCCGCCGCGGACGCGCGCACGCGCGGATCGCCGAGGCCCTGCACGAGCTGCGCCCCGACGACTCCACCGCCCTCGCCCACCACTGCGCCCGCTCCGGTACGGCCGCACTGGCCCCGCTCGCCGTCGAACACGGCCTGCGCGCCGCCGAGCTGGCCGAACGCAGGTATGCCCACGACGCCGCCGTAGGACTGCTCGAAGGGGTGATCGAGTCGTACGAGCGGGTGTCCGGGGCCGGTGAGGACCAGGACGCGCGGCGGGTCGAACTGCTCGGGAAGCTGCTGCGGGCCCAGGTGCGGGCCGGCACCACGCCCGCGGCCCGGCGGACCCGGCGGTGGGCGATGGACCTCGCGGAACGGGCCGGGCGGGACGACCTGCTCACCGCCGCACTGACGGAGTGGCAGGTGCCCACCCCGTGGCAGACGCGCCCCTACGGAGCCGTGGACCGCCACCTCGTGGCCGCCCTGGAACGGCTCCTCGCCCCCGTCGCCGTCGCCCCCGTCGCCCCCGTCGCCGTCGCCCCCGTCGCCCCCGTCGCCGTCGCCGTCGCCGACGTCGTCGGCCCGGACCCGGCGACCCGCTGTCTGCTGCTCGACACCCTGGTCGCCGAACTGACCGGTGAGGACGACGCCGTACGGGTCGTGCGGGCGGCGAGGGAACTCGTCGCCGTGGCCCGCCGGAGCGGGGACCCGGCGCTGCTCGCCCTCGCGCTGGCGTCGGCCGCCAAGTGCCGCTCCTACGAACGGGCCGTCGGCTTCCGCGCCCGCTGCGCCGCCGAACTGCGCTCCCTCGCCGAGCGGTTGGACCTGCCGGTGTACCGCTGGGTGTGCGAGTTCATCGACGGCAGCGTCGCCGGGGCCCTGGGTGACCCGGCGGCGCTGCGCCGGCACGCCGAGGCCGGGCTGGAACTGGCACGCCGGTACCGGCTGGTCGAACCGGAGGCCGTGCACCGGGCCAGCCTCGCGATGCTGGCGCAGGTGCGCGGCGACTTCGAGGGCGCCCTGCGCGGCTACGACGAGGTCGGCGCCCTCATGCACCGGCACGGCATGATGCACGCCCGCGACTTCCACGAACTGGCGCTGATCACCGTCGGGTTGGGACGGGGCGGGAGCACGGTGGAGCTGGCGCGGCTGGCCCGGCAGCGGTACGAGCGGTACGGGCCGATCGAGGGCGCCGCCTACGCGCTCGCCCTCGCCCGGCTGGGCCGGCTGGAGGAGGCCCGCGCGGTCGGGCGGAGCCCGCTGCGCCACGACCACCACCACATCCGCAACACCTGTATCGGGGCCGAGCTGGCCGCGCTGCTCGGACGGCGGGCCGAGGCGCCCGAGCTGATCCGCCGACTCCTGCCGGTGCGCGACCAGTTGTCCGGCGGCGCGTACACCGTGTTCGCCATGCAGCCGGTGGCCCACTACCTGGGCCTGCTGTACCGGCTGCTCGGCGAGGAGGAGACCGCCGTGCGGTACTTCACCCGGGCGGAAGGGGTCGCGCGGCGGTGGGGATCGGCGCACTGGGCGGCCGCCGCGCGGAGCGAGCGGGACGAGGTGGCCTGATCAGGCCTTCCCCCACTTCTGGTTGCCGTTCCCGGAGCACGTCCACAGCTGGAGCGGTGTGCCGTTGGCCGTCAGCTGGTCCTTGACGTCCACGCACTTGTCGGCCTTGACGCTGACCAGGTCGTGCGAGGAGTTCAGGCGGAACTGCTGGGCCTGGTTGCCGGAGCAGTTCGCGAGCTGGATCACCGCGCCGTTCGCGGTCGAACCCCAGGCCACGTCCATGCACTTGCCCATCGAGCGGACCGTGCCGTCCGACATGAACTTCCACTGCTGCCAGGCGTCCCCGGAGCAGTCCCAGATCTGCAGGTGCGTGCCGTCCTTGCTGGAGCCGTCGGTGACGTCGATGCAGCGGTTGGAGGCGTAGCCGCGGATCGCGACGCTCGCGACCGTGGTGGTCGTCGTGGTGGTGGTGCCCGAACCGGAACCGGAGTCGGTGTCCTTGGCCGTGTCCGACGATCCCGAGTCCGACTTCGTGCTCGAACCGGAGGAGGTGGTGCCCGACTCGGTGTCCTTCTTCGTCGAGGACGACTTCTTGCCGGTCCCGGTGGACGTCCCGTCCCCTGACGCGTCCGGGGACGCCGAACCGTCGGCGGAGACACCGGAGTTCGCCGCGTGGCCCGAACCGCCCGCGCTCTTCGGGTCGGCCGGGGTCCCGCTGCCGGGGGAAGGTGTGGCGGAGCCGAAGACCCCGGGTATCTCCTGGTCGTTGGCGCCCCCGAGGACGGTGCCGGCGAGGGCGTCCGTCGTACGGCGGTGTCCTTGCCGGTCGCCGCTGTTCGTGCCGATGAGGAACGGGACGGCGATCAGCAGGGTCCCGGCGATGGCGGCGCCGGCGAGGAGGCTCTTGCGGGGGCGCCCGGGGTGGGCGGCGGTGGCGGTGGCGGGTTCTGCGGAGTCCTCCTCCTCTTCATGGGCGGTGCCGGTGCCGGTGCCGGTGCCGGTGTCCGTGTCGGCATCGGCGCCGGTGGCGGTGGCGGTGTCGGAGTGCGCGGTCGTGTCCGTGGCCGTGCCGGGGGAGGGCTGCTCCTCCTCCTCGGCCGGTGCCGGTGCCGGTGCCGAGGTTGCGGTTGCGGTTGTGGCCGAGGTCGTGGGTGTGGCTGTGGCCGGCTCACGGGCCGGCTCGGACCGGGTGCCGCTCCCGCTTCCCGTCCCGGTCTCCGGGACAGGCGCGGTCGTGGGCTCGGCGGCAGCGGTGGCGGTCGCCGTCTGCTCAGGGGAAGCGGCCGTCATGGTGTCCTTCTGTCTTCCGGCTTCTCTCGGGTGGGCGGGCGTCATGCCGTGCTCCACTTCTGGTTGTCGGCGCCGGTGCAGGTCCACAGCTGGAGCCGGGCGCCGTTGCCGGTGCCCACGTCCTTGACGTCCACGCACTTGTCGGCCTGGACGTTGACCAGGTCGTGGGCCGTGTTGAGGCGGAACTGCTGGGCGCCGGTGCCGTTGCAGGAGACCAGCTGGATCGGGGCGCCGTCGTCGCGGGAACCTCCGTCGACGTCCATGCACATGCCCAGCGCGCGGACGGTTCCGTCGGCGGCGAACTTCCACCGTTGCCTGGCGGCACCCGAGCAGTCCCAGATCTGGAGGGGGGTGCGTTCGGCGGTGGAACCTCCGGTGACGTCCAGGCAGCGGCCGGACCCGTGGCCCCGGACCCGGACCCCGGCGGTGGCGGCGGTGGCAGCGCGGGTGGCCTTCGTGGAGGAGGCCGCCTCGGTCGCGGTGTGCGTGGCGGACTTGTGCGGCTTCGCCGAGGTGCTGTCCGGGGACGGCTGGTCGACGGCCCCGGTGGCGGCCTCGTTCGGGGACGCCAGGGTGGAGGGGGCGCCGTCGGCCGTGGGCGAGGCGGTGCCGTACGCGCCGGTCTCGGCACTGTCGTTCGCGAGGCCGCCGAGCACGGTGTTCCCGGTGCTGTCGGCCCGCGCGGACCGTTGATCGTCGTCCTGACCGGTCAGGAGGAACGGTACGGAGACCAGGAGCGCGCCGAGGAGGGCGGCACCGGCGAGGAGGGCCTTGCGCGGGCGGCGGGGAGCGGCGGGGGACGCGGCGGTGCCGGTGGGGGCGCCGGCCGCGTGGGCGGAGAGGGCGGCGGCGCCGGACCGGGTGGACCGGGCGTTCCCGCGCAGGCCGAGGCCGATCGCCGGGGCCCGGGGCGGCTCGGCGGCGGTGGCCGCCGCGAACTCGGCCGCGGCGGCGGACATCGGGGGTGCCGCCTCGGTGTCGGCCCCGGGCGACCCCGCGGACGAGGACGACCCGGTGGACGCCTCCCCGCCCTGACGCCCGGTGCTCCCGGCGGCCTCGGCGATCGCCGACGGCCCCTTCTGCCGCCGGGGCAACGGCTGGGCCGACCCCGTGCCGAACGCCACACCTTCGGCCGCCGACTCCTCGGGAGAGGGAGAGGGAGAGGGAGAGGGAGACGACGAGGACGAGGACGAGGACGACGAGGACGACGAGGTGCTCATGCGGCACCTCCCGCGGCCACGGCACCACCGGCACCAGCACCAGCACCAGCACCAGCACCACCGGCATCGGCACCACCGGCACCAGCACCGGCGAAGCCGTCGGACGTGGTGGAGACCATGGGCGTGATGGGGGCCTTGGGCACATCGTCGTAGTCGGCGTCGGCGTCGGCGTCGGCGTCGGCGTCGGCGTCGGTCGTGGACGGGGCGGCGGACGTCCGGGAGCCGTCCGGTGCGGACGCCGGGCTCTCCGTCTCCGCCGTCCCGGCCGGCGTGGTGGGACCGCTCGGCTCTCCCGCGGCACCCGTTCCCGTGGAATCCGCCGCGGACAGGAGTTCCTCCGGGGTCACCACCAGGCAGGCCGGGCCCGCCGGGTTGACGGTGAGGGGGAGGCCGTGGGCGGCCAGGGCGGTGGCGGGCAGGGCCGCGTGGGCGAGGGCGGTGGTGAAGGGCTGGTGGGGCGGGGAGGTGAAGACCGGGATCGTCGGGGTGCCGTCGGGTGCCGTCAGGGGCTGGGGACCGCCGGCCGGGGTCGCGAGGAACGTGACCTCCGCCTTCGCCAGGGCCCGCAGCGCCTCCCCGACCGGTGCGTATCCGGTGACCGCCGACTGGACGGCCGCGTCCACCGGGTCCGTCGGTTCGGGCCAGCCGAGGGACGACGGCGAGGGCCGGTACTCCTCGTTGGGCTGCCACTCCTCGATCTCGCCCGAGGCCCCGGACCGCCACTCGCCGACGACGGCCCAGTGCGGCGGCGGACCCTCGCCCCGCCAGCCGGGGTCGACGACGCCGAGCCAGTGGTCCGGGGCGAGCAGGGCCGCCTCCCGGACGTCTTCCGGCAACGGTGGTGCGTCCGACGGGAGGTGCCGATCCCGCCCTTCCTCGCTACTGCTCACGTACTGCTCCCGCTGTGTGCTGCGTCGTCGTGGTGTGGGTGGGGCGGTGGGGACGCCCAGACCAGGGATGGGGTGATGACCGTGGAGCCGGTGCCCGGGGCGGGCGCGGGCGCCGGTGCGGGGGTGTAGTGGACCAGGCGCACGAGGTCGTTCTCCGGGCGGAAGCGGATCAGGGGCTCGCCGCCGGGCCCGTGCGACTGCACGATCTTGCTGAAGACGCCCTCGCTGAACGGCGTTCGGGGTGCCTTCCAGTACAGGTGCGCGCCGTGCATGACGGCCATGTCGTTGTGGGTCATCGCCTCGACGGTCTCGTCGTACACCGGGGTGCTCAGGCGCCCGCCGCCCGGCGTCGTCAGGTTGAAGACGTCGTGGTCGCCGGTGATGGGCTTGAGCGTGCCGTCGGGGGTGTCGCCCTCGCGGCCGAGGACCAGGCCGTTCTCGACGTGGAACCGGTCCTGATCCTTCAACTTGCGCATCGTATCGGCCAGTTGCTGGAACTCGTCCAATCGCTGCGCGTACCTGCCCCGCACCCGTTCCCAGGTCGTGTCGGAGAGGTCGGGGTGGTCGGACCGCTCCGGGAGGACCGGTTCGAAGTAGCCGACCAGGCCGATGTCCTGCTGCCTGGCGCCGAGACGGACGTCCAGCTCGTTGATCGTCTTGGCCTTGATGTCCTTCGGTTTCGGCAGCATGCCCCGGTCGAGCCAGTGGGCGGCGGTCGGGTTGGTGGGCCGTACGTCGATCACGAGCCCCCGCTCGCGGGCGAGCCGGCGGAACTTGCCGAAGTTCTTCTCCGGCATGCCGTACTGCCGCCGCGCCGACTCCGGTGTGACCGCCGGGCCGAGGCGGTGCCCGATCCGCCGGAAGAGGCTGCCGAGGTCGTCCTTGCCGAGGTCCAGGTCGCGCACCGCGAACGGCAGGTCGGGGGTGAGCATCCAGGCCGCGCTCGCCGCGGCACCCACCGTCAGTCCCTCGGTGTCGGCGCCGGTGACCTCCAGGGCGAGGAAGTCCGGGTCCTCCGGGCCGGTTCCGGCCGGGGGCGCGGGCGGCCGGGGCCGGGCGAGCAGGAACTCCCCGCCCCGCTGGTACAGCGTCACCGTGCGGGCGTGCAGTTCTCCGCCGGCCGGGGGGAAGGACCGGGTCGAGCCGTCCTCGGCGACGATCCGGACGGTCGCCCCGGTGGCGTCGGCGGCCATGCGGGCGGCGGTTCCGGTGGTCGCGGTGTTCCAGCGGCGGGCCGTGCGCACCTGGGTGCGGATCAGCTCCCGCTCCTGGGGCGCGGTGAGCGGGGTGTCGTCCGGGACGCGGCCCGCCGTGGCGTGGAACCGTGCCACCGGCCGCCCGTCGTGGCCGAGGCTCTCCCCGGCGTCCGAGAGTTCGGCCGCGGTGAAGGGCGCCGTACGGTCGAGGACCGCGCCCGGTGGCAGCGGGTGGTGCGGGGCGTCGGCGGCCCGGGGGTCGAAGGCGGTGAGCGCGGTCCAGAAGTTGTTGCCGTCGCCGGTGGGTTCGACGAGGTCGTGGACCGTGCCGTCCGGGCCGGTGAGCGTGCCGGGACCGGTGGCGGGGTCGCGGTGCCAGCCGCGCGCGCCGGGACGGGCGGTCCAGGGCGCGACGGCGTGGGCGGGACGGGCGGCCCCCGACGGCTCCGGCAAGGCGGAGGACCTGGGCGCGGGCTTCGGCGCGGGTTCGGGTGCGGGCTCCGGGGCGGGCAGCGGGGGCCGGTCCGGCGCGGACCCGGGTGCGGCCGGCCGGTAGTGGCGGTCCTTCAGGCGCAGTACGACACGGCCGGTGCCCGTCGTGCCCGTCGTGCCCGTCGAGCCCGCCCGCGGTCCGAAGTCCTGGAAGCCGCCGTCCTCCCGCACGACCGTGACGGTGACGCCGAAGTGCCGTGCGGCCAGGGCCGGAAGGAGGTCGGCGGCCCCGTGGTCCCAGCCGGCCTCGGTGCCGCCGCCGCGGCGCAGCTGGGTTGCGGCGAGGGCGGCGCGACCGGCCTCCGGCACGGTTCCGTACAGCGGCAACCGGCCTTCGGCGGCCGCCAGTTCGCGGGCCTCGGGAGTACCGTCGGCGAAGTCGACCCCGGCGGCGTCGAGTTCGGGGCTGGTGAAGGTGTCCGTGCGGTCAGGGACGGCGAGGGCCAGCAGGTCCGGGTGGTCGCCGGAGGTGAGGGCGGTGGCGAGGTCGTCGCGCAGTGCGTCGACCAGTTCACGGCGGCTCGTCCGGGGCAGGTGGCCGGGCAGCCCGGCCTCGGTGAGGTTCAGGCCCTCGGCGAGCGCGTGGTAGAAACCGTCCCCGTCCTCGGGCACGTCGAGGAGGGTGTACGGGACGCCGGACGGCGAGGTGAGCGTGCCGTCCTCGTCCTCCGCGTACCGCTCGGGCGACGCCTTCGCGGCCTTGGCCGGAGCCTCGAACTGCGGCCCGGCAGGCTCCGCGACCCCACCCCGCAACTCCACACCGCCGCCCCGAGCCCCGCCACCGGCATCCGTCCCGGTTCCACCAGCCCCCGTCCCGGTTCCCCCCGTCGTGCCGTTCGCGGGCAGTTGGTGCCATCGGGTCAGGCGGTCCGTCGCCGCGCGCGTCGCGTGGAACGTCGCCGCCGCGGTCCGCGCGGCCGTCCGCTGGGGCGCCAGGTCGGCCCAGAGCCTCCGCAGCTCCCGGACCGCCGCGTTCCGTTCCGCGTTCGCCTCCGCCACGGCGGTCCGCAGCGGGTCGGTGACCGGGGGCGTGCCGACGGTGTCCGACGCCGTCGTGAGCGCGTGCAGGGCGTCGGACAGCCGGGACAGGGCGGCGCCGTACCGTTCCCGGGCGTCGGCGACGGCGCGGCGGGTCGTCCAGTACGCCTTGTCGGCGTCGGCCCAGGCGGTGCCGGCCGCGGCGACCTTCGACCAGGCGTCGGCCACCCGCTCGGGGAAGGTGTCGTCCGTGATCAGGCCGAGGCGCCGGGCCTCGTCCTCGCGGACCCAGGCCAGCACCTGGCCCCGGGTCTCGACGGCCTGCGGTCCGGGCCGGACCCGACCGAACGGACCGAGCGCCCTGCCGACAAGGTCGCCCACCGCGCTGTCCTTGACGTCGTGCTCGACCTCGGCCACCCCCAGCCAGTCCGTGGGGATCGCGAACAGGAACGAACGCCCCGTCTTCGGCTTGACGTTGGACTGCGTGCCGGCGGCGCCGGCGGCCTTGGCGGTGTCGGTGTCCGCCGCGTTGCCGAGGGTCCCGGACGCGCCGGGCACGGCGCTGCCGGCCGCGCCGGCGGCCACCGTGGCCTGGCCGCCCAGCACGGCGTCCTGCGTCTCGGTGCGGCCGGCCGACACCTCCGAGGAGTCGGTGTGGCGCTCGGCGCTCTCCATCGTGCTCTCCGGGGCCACCGTCAGCAGCGTGGCCCCGGTGAGGTCCGGGCGCGCGTACAGCCGGAACTCGCCGTGCGCACCCGCGACGGAGGGGTCCACCAGTCCGGCCACCTGATGGCCGTCCGGGGTGAGGGCGTCGCCGAAGAAGGCGGCCAGCGAGGCGTCGCCGGTGCCGCCGTCGAGGGCGAGCGCGGACGCGGAGCCGGGCCGGGTCAGCGGGGTGCGCCGGGCGGCGGCACGGGCGACGGCCAGGCCGTCCCCGGAGAGCGACTGGGCCTGCCCGGGGCGCACGCCGTACGCCCTGGCCACGGCCAGCTCGGCGGCGGTGTGCAGGGTGTCCCGGCCGACCAGTCGGCGTACCTGGAAGCCGTTGGAGGGCAGCGTGAAGGCCGGACCGGCCGAGCGCCAGGCGTCGATCGCCTCGGGCGTGACCTTGCCGCCCCGCCAGACGGTCACCTTCGGGTCGCCCGGGGTCAGGTCGGGCGGGCCCAGCGGGTCCGGGCCCGTACCCGGACCCGTACCCGTACCCGGGGCGGCGGTGGCCGGGGCGTCCTGGTGGGGTACCGCGAGGCTGAGCGGCACCTGCTCCCGCAGCCGCCCCACGTCTCCCTCCCGCTGCACGTTCCGTCCGTCGTCCAGGGTCAGCGTCAGCCGCAGGCGGTACGGCGTCACGAACTCCGCGTGCGGTTCGTTCGGGTAGAAGACGTACGACTTCCAGCGGGTCGTGGACGTGCCGCTGCCGGTCTGCCGGTCGACCGCCCCCGCGGTGGTGACCGCCGGTCCCGCGGCGGGCGCGCCCGCCGCCCCCGTCCGCACACCCTCGCCGACCGCGGCGCCCGCGCCCCAGCCGCGCCCGGTCACCGCACCGCTCTCCACGGTCTCGGCGGCGACCCGGGCGTCCTGGAAGGTCGTGCTGTGGTCGAGGCCGTCGAACTCCTCCGTGCCCTCGATCAGTTCGACCCGGAGCGTGCCGGTGCGGCCGCCGAGGTGGACCTTCCCCAGGTTGAGGCGGCCGACCCGGGTCGGGGCCGCGGCACCGCCCGACGTCAGACGGTCCCGCAGGGAGCGCAGCGCGCGCGGGGTGACCAGCGAGCGCACCCGGGCCCGGCTCGCGTCGTCGGCGTTGAGGGTGCGCAACGCGTTGTCGAACTCGGCCAGTACGGTCGTGGCGTCGAGGGAGTTGACCGGGTAGGAGCCGAAGGGGTTGGCGCGCAGCCAGCCGGGCCGGGACCAGGCGCGTTCGGTGTACCGGGGCACCTCGCCGAGCTTGTCGTCGATCAGGCCGAGCCGGTGGGCGGCCTTCTCCGGGAGGTGGCCGAGCCAGTCCGCGGCGAAGGTGAGCCGTTTGCCGACCCAGCCGCCGCGGAAGCGGGTCGCGAGGTCGTACACCGGGGAGAGCACGCCGTCGGAGCGCGTGGCGGCGAGGACGTCGTGCCGGGTGTCGCCGGAGACGAGGACCTTGTAGCCCTCGTCGTCGCGGTCCATCTCCGAGGTGACGGTCCGGTTGACGGTGTGCGTGGTGCCGCGGGAGCGCCCCCAGCGGCCGAAGATCCCGTAGGACCCGGCCAGCGAGGGGCCGGCGGGGTGCGAGGCGCCGTAGCCCGCGCCGCCGGTGACGGTGAAGGTCGTGCTGGTGGTGACGGCACCGGAGGACTGGGTGTCGCTGCCGACGGTCTGTTCCGTCTCCAGCTTGACCGGCTTGGACACCACGACCGGGTTGACCACCCGGGTGCGGTGCACCAGGGCGCCGAGCCGGTTGAGGTAGGGGCCCTTGCCGAACAGGCCGTCGATCCGGGAGCCGCCGGTCCCGGAGGTCTGGTCGAACCCGGCGGTCAGGTACTGGGGCTGGAAGGGCCGCAGCATGGCGTCGTGCGCGGGGGCGCCGGACTGCCCGAAGTGCCAGGAGCCGCCGGACGCGGTGCTCATGACGGCCTCGGTGGCCGCGGCCAGCGCCTTGTGCCCGCCGACGCCGACCGTCTGGTACGGCTGGTCCCCGAACGGGTCGGCTTCCTTCTCGCGTCCGGTGGCGAGCGCGTGGGCCCGTTCACCGGTCAGCTCGTCGACCGCGGGTACGGGCCGCGGGGCCGGCCGTGCGGGACCGGGGCCCGGCGCGGGCGTGTGCTCGTCCGGCACGGAGAGCAGCACCCGGCCGCGCACCGCCGCCCGGTCCGCCGTACCGCCGACGAGGTCGGTCTCCGGTTCCGCGTGCACGAACATCCCGGTGCCCAGCAGCCCCAGCGAGGGCAGTCCGCGCCACAGGTTGCGCGGCCGCCAGTAGCCGCCGCTCCTCGCCGTCAGCTCCAGCTGGTAGCTGTGCAGATGGGAGGGGAGGGCGCTGACCGCGAGTCCTTCGTACGAGACGGTCGACCCGTATCCCGTCCTGCGGCCCCGCTGCCAGGCCCAGCGGGGTCCGGCCGTGAGGTTGCCGAGGTTCTTCGGTGCCCCGACCGGGTCCCGGTCCCTGCCGCGGATCGCGAGGCCCGCGTCGAAGCCCGTCTCCAGGGTCCGGCCGACGCTCTGCGAGCCGTCCAGCCGCTCGGTGCCGGGGGAACTCCCGCGCAGGATCAAGTCGTTCTGGGTGCCCTCGTAGCGGCGGCCGGTCATCCGGCCGTCGATCCAGAGGTGGCGGTGGGCGCGGGTGAAGCGGCCGGGGCCGGTGAGGGTGATCCGGACGCCGGTGGTCAGCACGGCTTCGAGGCCGCCCGCCATGCTGTGGTGGGACAGGGACTCCATGACGGAGAGGGTGTTGGCGAGGGCGAGCCGGTAGCGCTCCGGGTCGCGCCACCGCCCGGTGCGCGCCTCCAGCTCGGCGAGCGGGGCGATCATGTCCGGGTAGCGGCGCGCGGCGGCCTCGATCACCTGGTCGGTGAACTCCTGGAGCAGGGTGGGCTCGGTGCCGTCGGCGCCGTCGCGGGTGAAGGCCTCGGGGCGGGCCATGCCGAGCACGGCCGGCTCGTCGTCGGCGAGATAGACGGGCGGCGGCGGCTCGTTGCCGTTCCTCCCGCGCAGCGTCGTGCCGTCGTCCCAGCCCGCGAGGCGGCGCGCCTCGGTGCGGGTCATCCGGTCCAGGCTCCACGTCTCGAACGGCGTCGCCCGGGCGTCGCCGGTCCGCCGCACCCACACGGTCTTGCGCACCCGGTACAGCTCCGTCGGCACCTTCTTGGCCCGGCCCACGATCTTGCGCCCGCCCGAACCGCCGAACATCTGCCCGACCGTGGTGCCGCGCGCGTACCGGCCGACCGCCGCCAGCAGCAGCCGGGGACTGGCCACGCCGCCGGTGGTCAGGTCCACACTGGGCCCGAGGCTGCCGTAGACCTCGAAGCCGTACGACTTCGACAGGCCGCGCTCGTTCTTCACCGTCTGCTGCACGGTGTTGCGCATCTCGGCCGCCTCGGTCTCGCTAAGGAGCACCGCCTCACCGGGGACGACCTTCTCCACGACGAAGGCGCCGAGCGGTGAGCGTGCCCGGTCCTCGCCCAGGAGCTGGCGGGTCGGCACCTTGCCCCGGGCCAGCCGGTCGGCCATGCGGTGGAAGTTCTCGGTGCTGAAGAACCCGGAGAGCTCCTGGTGGGCGGTGCTGCCCGGCCGGGCGCCGGTCCGCTCCAGCGCCCACTTGCGGATCGCCTCGACGGGGCCGTACCCCTCGGTGTGGACCAGCCGGTAGTCGCTCTCGGGGCCCATGGCGATGGTCCGCGGCACCGGCCCCGGCTCACCGGCCTCGGTCTGGTTGTCGGACATGCGCAGGGCGAGGCCGTTGCGGACGCCGAAGGTGAAGTGGCCCTCCCCGGAGGCGAACCCGCCGGGCAGCCGGCCCGGTCCCGCGCCGGTCGGGGCGCCCTCGAAGGACACCTCGTACTGCACGTCGTCCAGGTGGAGATGGGAGCCGTCGCCCATGCGGGTCTCGACCTGGCTGAGGGCCTGGTCCTGCATCGCGTAGTCGTACGACCGCCCGTAGGTGAGCGTGCCGCCGACCCTGCCGTACGCCACCGGGCCGGCCGGCGGTCCGATCGGCACCGAACCGCCCAGCCGCTTGGTCTGCGCCACGGTCCGGCTCGGGCCCGACGCGACCTGGCTGCGGTGTCCGGCGTCGACCTTGACCGGACTGCCGTGCGCGTCGGTGAAGCGTTCCCACGCCCCGTGCGGCCGGGTGGTCACCCGCATGACCCTGGTCCGGCCCCCGGCGTCGGTGAACGCCGGCGAGAGCCAGCCGTCGCCGTGGAAGACGTGCGGGGTGGCGCGCAGGGCGCGGTCGAGAGCGGCCCGGACGTCGTCGGGCAGCCCGGCCCGGTCGCCGATCTCCCGGACGACCTCGTCGGTGCCGCGCAGGGTGGCCCGGCTGTGCCCGTACGACTCGTGCAGGTGCTCGGGCAGCGCGCTGCCGTCGGTGAAGGACACCGGGCCCCGCGCGGGCGGCGGGGGCAGCAGGGAGCGGTCCAGCCGGGGCGGGCGGTGGGTGCGCAGCTCCGCCTCGATGTCGGTGAACGGGTCCGCGGACGCCGGGGGCTCGGGGTCGCCCTTCTCCTCGGCCGGGGGCGGCTGCGGGGGTTCCTCGGCGCGGGAGGCGCCCAGGGCCGTGAGGGTACGGGGGTGGAGGCCGCGGAGGCCGTGCAGGGCCGTCTCGCTGGTGCCGGGGGCCTGGGCGCGCAGGAAGTCCAGCAGCTCGGGCAGGCCTTCGGGGGCCCGGACGTCGTTCGGGACCTGCGGGGAGCCGGTGCCTGCGTCGCCCCGGGCGTTCGCGGTCTCCTTCCCGTTCCCGCCCGCACCTGCGCCCGCGCCCGCGCCCGCGGAGGAGCCGGGTGCCGGGAGGTCCGTCGGTCCGCCCGGTGCGCCGGCCTCCGCCGGGGACAGCGCCGAGTAGTGGTTGACGCCGTTGTAGAGGACGTGGACGGTCCGTGTGCCGCCCGGGTTGAGCTCGGCTTCCGGGAGGCCGTCGGTGCGGACGGCCACGAGACGGAGGTCGAGGGCCTCGGCCACGTGGTCGGGGGCGTAGTCGAAGAAGGGCGTGTTCCACAGGGAGACGTCCCGGACGGAGTCGGCGACGAGATCACCGAGGCCGCGTCCGCGGACGGCGGACAGCGGCGGGCTGTTCTGGGCCCACCGCTGGTAACCGGTGTTCAGCAGTGCGCGCCAGGCGCGCTCGGTCTTCGGGCCGTCCTGTGCCAGAAGCTCGTTGAGCCGGCCGCGCAGGATCGCCTTCCGGGCCTCGTCCGTCATCCGGACGCGCTGCGCGGACGGGGCGTCGGCCGGGTCGGGACGGTAGCCGGGCAGCAGGGCCCGGACCGCGTCGATCGGCAGGTCGGTGAGGGCACCCCGGTCGGCGGGGTCGGTCCTGCGGTACAGCTCCGCGCGGTACATGTTCGCCACGAGCCGCGCGTCGATGTCCGCCAGGTCCCGGGCGGAGAGGTCGGGCAGGGGCCCGCCGAGGACGGTGTGCAGCTGGTCCAGGCGCAGGTCGCGGACCAGCTCGTCGAGGGCGTCGCGCTCGTTGAGGCGGTGGAAGGCCGCCGAGCCGGTGAAGGCGTCCGCCGCCCGGTCGCGCAGCTCGCGGACGCCCGCGGCGAGCGGTGCGGCCCCCGGGTCCTGGAACGCGGCACTGTCCAGCAGCGAGCGGAAGAAGCAGTCGCCGTTGCCGACGACGGACTCCTCGCCGAAGTGCCGGCCGTCCCCGCTGGTGAAGGTCCGGCCCTCGGTCAGGGCACCAGTGGCGGGGGTCTCGACGGGGCCCAGGAGACCGTCGGTGACGGCCTTGACGTCCGCGTCCTCGAAGCCCCTCTCCGCGGGGTCCTTCCAGGGCTTGCCGACGCCGTCCTTCTTCTCCTTGCCGGCGACCCACTGGGGGTGCTTGAACTTCTCCTGGAGCTCGTTGAGCGCGGCCTTCTGCTCGGGGGACGGCTGCTTCCCGAACGCCTGGCCCGTCTCCTCCCAGTCCTTCTGCGCGGCGACGGCGATCTGACCGGAGAGGGTGGGCGGCCGGTTGATCAGGATCCGCTCGTATCCGGTCTTCAGCTCGGACCTGGCCTGGTCCGCGTGCCACTTGGCCATGCGCCGGCCGCCGATGCTGCCGTTCTCCTCCAGGTAGTTGACCTGGTGGCCGGAGAGCGCCATGGCTTCGAGGTTGCCGCTGCGGAAGCCGAGGTGCTTGAGGTTGCCCCCGCTCTGCCGGTGGAGGTACTCGTACAGCCGCATCTGGCCGATGCGGGTGTCGCCGCCCCAGGCCGCCACGCCCTCGCCGTCGTTCTTGCTCGCGTCCCAGAAGTCGGTGAGATCGTGGACGTCCAGTCCGTGGTCCCGGTGGACGGCGGTGATGTCGGGGTAGCGGTCGCGGTGGTGCCTGTTGACCTTGGCGTCGCCCGCGATGACGACGAGCGGGCCGGGCGGCTTGTCCTTCGTGCGTTCCCGGATGGCCGTGAGGAGCTGGCCGATGCCCGTGTAGCTGGTGTCGTGCTCGACGTGGATGTCGCCGCGTTTGCCGCTGAAGCGGGACCACAGGACGATCACCTGGCGGTCCTTCTCGACGGTGACGCCCTTGGTGGCGAGCCACTCGGCGACCTTGGCCTCCTCCGCGGCCGGGAAACGCTCGTCGTCCAGCCCCCAGCCCCTGCGCGCCTTCTCCCGCACGCTCCGGGTGAAGTTGTCGGCGATCCACTCGGTTCCGCCGCCCACCGGCAGGATCAGGTTCCTGAGCCTGGTCTTCGACAGCGGTGCCTGTCCCTCCAGCGCTTGGGCGTTGAGGTCGTCGAAGATCTCCCGGGCGTGGGCGTCGCCGTCCGTGCCGGCCGTGATCTCCCGCTCGTGGACGCGGTCGCGGGGGACACCGCTCGCCCGGTAGAACTCGGCGATCTCGGCGCTGCGGTCGCGCGGGTTGCCGGGGTCCCGCACCACGACGACGTGCAGGTTGTCGTCGCCGAGGAGGTAGGCGGCGATGCCGAACTGGTCACCGGTCGCGTATCCCGGGTGCTGGAGCACCTTCGTCAGGGCCGGACCGGAATCGGGCTGCTTGGTGAACCGGGCGGCCTTCTCCTCCTTGGTCGGCCTGGAGCCGCTCGCCTTGCCGCCCTGGCCCCGCCCGCTCTCCCACAGGGGGTCCCGGGCCGGGTTCGTCCGGGTCCCGCCGGCGGGAGGCTGGGGCCCGGCGGCACCGGCCGGGGCGCCCTGGGCGGCGAGCAGCTGGTGGGGCGCGGTGCCGGGGTCCGCCGTGCCCGCGGCGGCGAGCAGCGCGCGGTACTGGTCCGGGGTGGGGGTCGCGGTCGCGGGCAGGCCGAGGGCGTCGCGGGTGATGCGGGTGAGTACCTCGGGGGTCATCCGGGCGTCGGTGTAGGGGTGCCCGGTGCTGTTCCAGCGCAGCCGCTCCAGGGCACCGAGGCCGCGCAGCAGCTCCGGGTCGGCGCCGGTCTCCAGGCCGGTGGTGCCGCGCAGGGTGCGGACGAGCTGGAGGGTGCGGTTGGCCGCGAACGGGTCCAGCGGGCCGTCGCCCTCGCCCTCGCGCATGCCGCCGTGGCCGGCGAGCGTGGCCAGGGCGTCGCCGGACGGCTCGGGACGGAAGACCCGCCACTGGCCCGCGGTGACCTGGGTGTCGTCCGACTCGACATCGAGAACCGGCCTGACCTGGCCCGAACTGTCCAGCACCGTGCCGGTCTTGGTGGTCGGCGCGAACACCGGGCGGCCGGTCACGTTGGCGACGTGCTGGGCGACCGGCAGTCCGCCGTGGGTGGGGGAGGCGCCGGTGAAGCACGAGTAGAGGACGATCGGCCGGCCGGCCGGGCCCAGCCCGCCCCAGCGGCTCAGATAGCGGCCCAGCTCGCGGCCGCTGACCTCGACCCTGGTGAACGTGTCGTCCGGGCCGGGCTGTTCGAGGGCGAGTTCGACGCGGGTCGGCTGCCCGTGTCCGGCGAAGAACGACACGGTCTGGCCGCGCCAGGGCACCTCCTTGGGGGCGCCGGTGAGCACCTTGCGCTTGGGGCGGTGGTCCGAGTACTCGGTGGCGGACGTCACCACCGGATAGCGGCGCTCCCTGCGGGCCCAGTCCGCGGGCGTGAAGGACGCGATGCCCTGGTTCTGTCCCGGGTCCTGCCCCTCGCCCTGCCCCTCGCCCTGCCTCTCGCCCTGCCTCTCGCCCTGGTTCTCGCCCTGGTTCTCGCTCTGGCTCTGGTCCTGGTCCTGGCCCTGTTTCTGTTCCTGGTTCTCGTTCTGGTTCTCGGCTCGGTTCCGGCCCAGTTCGTAGCCGCGTACGTCCGTGTCCGGCACCCTCGTGTCGGTCAGCGTGCGGACCTGCCCGACCGGGCGGGTGACCAGGCGGGTGGGCTCGGTGGGCGGGGCGGGCGAGGGGCCGGCGAGGTATTCGGTGATCTGGGCGACGTCCTCGTCGAGGAAGCCCTTGTCGCGCGGGTCCTTGTAGGGCTTGTCGATGCCCCGCTTGTCCGTCTTGCCGCGGACCCACTGCGGGTGCTTGAACGCCTCGGCCAGGGTGTTGAGTTCGGCCTTCTGGTCCGGTGTCGGGTTCTTGTACTCCTCTTCCCTGCTCTTCCACACCGCCTGTGCGTCGACGGCGATCTGGCCCGAGAGCGTCGGCGGCCGGCGGATGAGGATGCGCTCGTAGCCGGTGTGCAGAGCGGCCCTGGAGTTGGCCGCGTGCCACTTGGCCATTCGGTCGCCGCCCAGGCTGCCCGGCTCCTCCAGGTACCTGACCTGGTGACCGGCCAGGGCCATCGCCTCAAGGTTGCCGCTGCGGAAGCCGAGGTGCTTCAGGTCCCCGCCGCTCTGCCGGTTCAGGTACTCGAACAGCCGCATCTGTCCGGCACGGCTGCTGCCGCCCCACTTCGCCACGCCTTCCTTGTCGTCCCAGAAGTCGGTGAGGTCGTGGACGTCGAGCCCCTCCTCCCAGTGCTTCTGGGTCATCTGCGGGTAGTGCGCCGGGCGTTGGGCGTTGACCCTGGCGTCGCCGGTGATGATGACGAGCGGACCGGGCGGGTCGTTCCTCGTGCGGTCGTGGATGCCGGTGAGGAGCTGGCCCATGCCGGTGTAGCTGGTGTCGTGCTCGACGTGGATGTCGCCGCGTTTGCCGCTGAAGCGGGACCACAGGACGATCACCTTGCGGCCCGGCTCGACGGTGACGCCCTTGGTGGCGAGCCATGCGGCCACCTTGGCCTCGTCCTCGGTGGTGAACCCCTTGGCGTCCAGCCGCCAGCCCTCGCGCACCCTGTCCCGCACGCCCTGGCTGAAGTTGCCGCCGATCCAGGTGGTCCCGGAGCCCACCGGGATGCTGAGGGCACCCACCTTGCCCTTGCTGAGGGCGCTGAAGCCGGGGGCCTCGCTGTTGATCTCCCGGACGAACTCGTCGGACCTGTCCTTCGCCTGCTTGGGCGTCAGGCCCTCCACATGGCGGATCCGGTCGGAGTGGATGCCGCTCTGCCGGTAGAACTCGGCGATCTGCTTGCCCTTGTCGCGCGGGTCCTTGCCGGGTGCGGCGCTGTTCACGAGGACATGGAGGTCCGGGTCGCCGAGCAGGGCGGCGGCGATGCCGAACTGGTCGCCGGTGGCGTAGCCGGGATGGGTGATGACCTGCTTGTAGGCGGTGTCCGAGGACGACGACTCGGTCTTGGTGTTCGGTTTCCCGCCCTGGTTCTTGCCCTGGCCCTGGCCCTTCTCCTTGCCCTTCTCCTTGCCCTGCTTCCTGTTCTTGCCCGGGTTGTTCGAGCCGGAGCCGGAGCCGGAGCCGGTGGTGGGCGGTCGGCGGCGGGTCGAGCCGAGCAGGGAACCGACGGCGGCGGGGCTCAGCCCCTGGAGGCGGTCCAGGAGGCGCTGTTCGAGGTCGAGGCCGGGCTGGTCGCGCAGGAAGGCGATCAGCGCGTCGGCGTGGCCGGACGCGCTGCTGGTGGTGGCCGGCCTCACGAAGGTCCCGGCCTGCTCCGCGGGCGCTTGGGAGGGGGAGTTCTCGATGGCGGAGTAGTGGTCGGTGCCGTTGTAATAGACGTAGACGGGCCTGCCCGCGGCGGGGTTGAGGTCGGTGTCCGGGGGGCCGTACCGAGTGGGGTCCACCACGGTGATGTTCAGGTCCAGCGCCTGGGCGACCGCGTGCGGGGCCGAGTCGAAGAACGGCGTCGTCCACATGTTCCGGTCACGGATGGACTCGGCGACGAGATCGCCGAACTGACGGGTCCGGAAGTCGGCGAGATCCGGGGTCTGCGGCGCCCACCGCGGAAACCTCTCCCGCAGCAGGCGGGACCAGATCTGCCTGGCCGCGTCGGTGTCCTGCGCGAGGATGCTCCGGAACCGGTCCCGCACCATGCTGAGCTGGACTTCCCGGGTGAGGGTGTCGCGCTGTGCCTGCTGGGTCCCGTCGGGTGTCGGCCGGTAGCCGGGTTGCAGGGCGCGGACGGCCGCGTCGGGCAGGTCCGTGAGGATGGCCCGGTCGGCGGGGGCCGGGGCGAGCTGCCGCAGTTGCTCGGCGTAGAGGTTCCTGCGCAGCCGGTCCTCGATCACCGCCTGCTGCTCGGCGGACAGGGGCGGCGGTGTGACCGCGCCCATGAGTTCCGTCAGGTCGTTCAGCCCGATGTCCTGGATGAGGACGTCCAGCGCGTCCCGGTTGTTCATCTCGGTGTACGCGGCCGATCCGCGGAAGGCGTCCGCCGCGTGGTCCCGCAGTTGCTGGACGTCCATCGCGGTCAGCGCCGAACCGTGGCCCTGGTGGTGCAGCCCGGCGATGAGCGAGGTGAAGAAGCAGTCGCCGTCGCCTCTGACCTCCAGTACCCGCAGCTCCTCGCCCTCGCGCAAGGGGACCGTCCGCATGAGGCGGCGGTCCTGGGCGGCGACGGACGAAGGGGCCGACGGGGACGTGCCGGCGGTGGACCCGTGCACGGGAGCGACGGCCGACGGGGACGCCCCCGGGTGCGAGGACGAGGACGAGGGCGAGGACGAGAGCGGGACCGAGGACGAGGGTGAGACGGTCGTCGTCACGGGGGCCGGGGGTGTGAGCGCGTCGGAGTCCGTGGAGGTCTGGTCCGGGGTCCGGCCCGACGTGGCGGTCTCCATCTCGGGCGCGGTCACGGGCTCCTCGATGTCGGCCTTGTCGCCGCTGTCGGTGGCCGTGCCGGTGGTGTCGGTGTGGGCGGTGGCCGGTTGGCCGGTCGGGTGCGTCGGTGAGGAGGCCGGTGAGGAGGCCGGTGAGGACGGGGCCGACGTGGTCCTGACCGGGGTGGGTGCCTGGGTCGATGCCGGGTCCGATGCCGGGTCCGATTCCGGGGTCCGTGTCCGGGCCGTGGAGCCGTCGGAGGTCGTGGTGGTCCGGTCCGGGGCGGCGGTCTCCTGCTCCTCGTGCCCCTGCTCATGCCCCTGCCCCTGCTCCTCCTCCTTCTCCGGCGCCCGGTCCTCGGTGTCGTGGTCCCGGCTGGTCGTCGGCGTGGTCCTGGACGTGCCCGACGCGGGGGTCGTCCCGGACGTGCGCGAAGGGTTCGCCGCGCCCGACGACGTACCGGAACCGGAACCGGTGCCCGAGCCGGCGTTCGACCGGGTGCCCGAGGTCGTGTCCGACGTGCCCGAGGTGACCGGCGCCGGGATCGAGCGGACCGCGGTGTTCCCGGCCGTCCCGGTCTCCCCGTCCAGGTCCATCGCCCGGACGTCGTTGACCGCGTTGATGTTGATGTTGAACTGCGAGCCGAACTTCGCCACGCCCGAGAAGACGGCGCCCATCACCAGCCCGCTGGTGGCCGCCCCCAGGAACGTGTCCCCGCTCACCGCCCAACTGCCCGTGAACAGGCCCACGGTGACGAACTCGCCGGCGGTCTCGGCGGCGCCCTCCAGGACGGCGTCGCCGATGTCGTCCCCGATGCCGCCGTGGCTGTCGGTGTGCGTGCCGGTGTGGGTGTCGCGGGTGCCGACGTCCCGGTGGTTGTTCGCGGACGACGGGATGTCCCGGTCCAGCTTCGAGGTGATGCCGTCGTCGAACTTCTTGAAGACCGTGTCGTCGAGATGGCTCCGCCGGAAGAAGTTCTTGAACTTGTCCGTGAGCGACTCGAACGCCCCGTGGAAGAGCCCGGTGATCCCGCCGAACACGGCGTCCTGGAAGATCTGCCCCCAGTCGAAGCCGTTCGGCCGCCGTCCGTTCGGCCCGAACGCGATGAGTGCCAGCCGGACCGCGAAGGTCGTGAACGCCTCGTCGAACGCCTCGCTCAGGCTCGGCATGAGATGCGTGCGCTTCATGAGCTGGTCGAGGATGGTGAGGATGGTGACCCGGGTCTGGGCCCTGGCCACCGCCGCCTCCCCGGCCGTCGTGCCGCCGCTGAAGATGGACATCACCAGGATCACGGCGAGTTCGATCAGCAGCCGGACGATCTCGGCGATGATCTGCCACTTCGCCTCGATGATGTTGATCGACGTCTCGACCCGGCCCCGGGCGACGACGTCCAGCTCGTCGGCGAACTCCTTCAGCAGGTTGCGGCCGTTGTCGTCGACGAAGAGGTTCATCGCACGGACGTAGTTGCGCGCGACCGAGGGCGGCAGCGAACGGCCGACCTCGATCACCGACTCCTCGATCAGCCCGGACAGCTTGGTGAGCTGCTTGCCGAGCCGGTCGTACGCCTCGTGGCTCTGGTAGGCCTTGTCCTCGTCCGCCTGGAGCATGCGTTCGCCGATGAGCACGAACAACAGGTTGTTGACCTCGGGCGAGACATGGATGGCCATGGGTGTGTCAGTGCCTTCCGGGGCCGTTCGCGGAGTCGTGGATGGCGTCCAGCACACCGCTCTGGGTGCCCACGATGTTCCGCAGGTTGGTGGTGGTGCCGTTCGCGACCTGGAACACGGCCTCCGAGATGGCCTCGCCGGTGTCCGTGACCGACTCGCGCTCGGTCTTCTCCTGCGGGCCGACCTCGCGCGCGAACTCGTCGTCGCTGCCCGGCCAGTCGCGCGTGAGGTTCACCGCGGACACGAAGTCGCGGATCATCTCCCGGGCCACGGAGCTGATCTCGTCGACCTGGCGCACCCCGGCCTGGATACGGCCGGGGTCGGCGAAGTAGGCGTTGCCGTCAGCCATGACGGTGCTCCTTCCCGGAGTAGTCGGAGTCCTCGGGGTCCTCGCTGATCTCGTCGCGCAGCCGGTGCCCGGAGGAGCGGCGCGGAGACCGGCCCGGCTCGTCCTCCAGGACGGCCGAGCCGAAGATCCTGCCCCAGTCGACGTCGACCCCGCTCAGCTCGGGCACGCCCGCGCTGGGCCGGGTGAACGGCTCGAAGACCTCCATCACCCGGCGGGCCATCTCCCCGCGCGCCTCGGTCGCCGCCTCCAGGACGCTCGCCGCCAGCTGCCCGGCCGCCATGGACCGGTGCCGGTCCTCCAGGAACCGCAGCCCGGTCAGCTCGCCCTGCGGGCCGACGGTGACCTCCACGCTGCGGTCCTTGGAGCGCACGGTCACCGACGCCTCGGCGATCTCCGCCTCCGCGCGGGCCACCGCCGTGCGGGTGGCGTCCAGTTCGGCCATCGCCTCCGCGAGCCGCTGCTCGTACGAGGAGCCGCTCATCGTCCGATCACCGAGGGTGCCCCGCCTTCCTCCGCGCCCCACACGTCCTCGTCCTCGTCCTCGGCCAGCCAGCTGGCCCGCTCCTCGCCGCTCTCCGTCCGCAGCCCGTCCCGGCGCCCGTCGGCGGACTGCGGGCCGAACGGGGAGGCCGCGGAACTGGTGGTGATCCTGGCCCGCCCGGTGGTCGTGCTCTCCGCCTCGTCCTCGGCGCCCGTGGCCCGGTTGCGGCCCTTGCCCGGACGGCGCGAACGGCCGCCCAGGGGGCCGCCCGCACCCGGTTCGGTGAGGACGTTCCGCACCCGCTCGTTGGTGCCGTTCTGCCCGCCCGCCCCGGCGCCGCCCATGCCGCCCATCGGCATCATGGGCGAGCCGGAGGAGGACTCGGCGGAACCGGTGGAGGCGGCGGAGGCGGCCGGGGCCCCGAGGGCGCCCGAGGTGTACGGCGAGTCGTCGTACCCGTCGAAGGACTGGCCGAGGCCGGTCGACGTCGTCGTGCCGCTGCCGCCGAGTCCGCTCAGCCCGCTCAGCCCGCTCAGGCCGGTCAGCCCGTTCAGACCGTCCAGGCCGAGTCCGGAGCTCAGCGGGGTGCCGCTGCCCGAGTGCTGGAGGCTGCTGAGCGAGCTGGTGAGGTTGCTGTTCAGGCTGCCGAGGTTGTCGTTGAGGTCGTCGAGGTCGTGGTCGAGGCCGTCGGAGAGGTTGCTGTTCAGGTCGCCGAGGCCGCTGCCGAGGTTCGTGGTGGTGGTGTTGCCCTGCGGGTCGGTCGTGGTCGCCGTGCCGGTGGCCGGGTCGACCGTGGTGACCGTGCCGTCGGGGTAGGTGGTGGTGAGCGTGCCGTCCGGGTTGAGGGTGGTGACGCTGCCGTCCGGGTTGGTGATGCTGTCGCCGCTGTCCAGATCCTGGGTGGTGGTCTTGCCGTCCTTGGACGTGGTGGTGACTTTCCCGGTGGTCGGGTCGAAGACGCTGACCGAGCCGTCCGGGTAGGTCGTGGTGAGCGTGCCGTCCGGGTTCAGGGTGGTGGTGCCGCCGCCGGGGTTGGAGAGGCTGGTGTCCAGACCGCCGCCGAGGTTGGTGCTGAGGTTGCTCAGGCTGCTGAGGTTCGAGCCCAGGTTGCTCAGGCCGCCGAGACCGTCGCCGAGGTTCGTGGTGAGGTCGTTCAGCCCCGAACCGAGGTTGGTCGTCAGATTGTTGAGGCCGTCGCCCAGATTGTTCCCGATGTCCCCGAGGCCGTCGCCGAGGTTGGTGAGGTTGTTCCCGAGGTTGTTCGTCAGGTTGTCGAGGCTGTCGCCGAGGCCGTCGCCCAGGTTGTTCAGCGCGTCGTTGATGCTGTCGCGGATGTCGTCGTTGCTGTTCGAGTCGCCGTTCTGACCGTGCTCGTACTGGTCGGTCAGCGAGGAGGTGTCCTTGGTGTCGAGGGTCTCCTCCAGCGGGTCGATGGCCTCGATCCACGCGTTGTTCAGGTCGGACAGGGCCTGCTTGGCCTTGGGGATCAGATCGCGCTCGATGTAGGAGTTCCAGCGCTTGACCGCCGCCTCGCCGATCTTCTTCCAGCTGTTGATGTCGTTGAGGCTGCCGTAGTCCGGGTGGTTCTGCTTGAAGTTGGCGTCGGCCGCGTAGGACGTGTCGCCCCCGCTGGTGTCCTCCGTCATGTGACTGACGTTGTTCTCGATGATCCAGAGGCTGAGCTCGCCCAGGATCTCCAGCAGCCCGCGGTGCGGGTCGTGTTCACCGGCGTTGGCCCAGGTGGTCCAGGCGTCGGCCAGGACCTGCGTCTGCTTCTTGAAGTCCTGCTGGGCCTGGGCCAGCGCGTCCGAGTACGGGGAGGCCGGGGTGTGGCCGTCGATCGTGGTGGTCGAGGCGGTGTAGACGAGGCCGCCCATCTGCTCCACGTACGAGTCGTAGTTCTTGCGCAGTTGGTGGATCAGGTCGCGGAAGACGCCGGCCGCCTGTCCCTGCCAGGCGCTGTCGTCGCCGCCGAGCGAGTCCTCCCACTGCTTGAGGGTGGCCGCCCGGTCGACGAAGAACTGCTTCGCCCGGTCGAAGGCCTGGCCGGTGGTCTCGAACGACTTCAGTTTGACGGCGTCCTTGTCGGGCACGCTCGCGCCGCTCTCCGAGAACCCCTGGGTGCTGTGGTCGCCGCTGAGCAGCGTCTCCAGCGCCCGCTTCGACCCGGTGACGTACTGGGCGAGACCGGAGTTGTCCCACTGGTCGCCGTAGCGGCCGGTGAAGGGCGAACCGCCGAAGTACTCGCCGTTGTCCAGCAGCCGGGCCTTGCCGTCCGCGTCGAGCGGGACGCCGATCAGCACGATGTGCGCCTTGCGGATGCTGAAGTCGCTGCTGTAGTGGTCCGAGCCGTCCTTGGCGTCGTCCGTCCCCGCCCAGCTGAGGATGTAGTCGTCGCCGTTGGCGACGTGCCAGCCGTTGAGGACCGAGTAGTCCTCACGGGTGAAGACCCGCATGCCCTCGGTGCGGATGTCCATGCGGAAGAGCGGGATGCCCTCCTTGCTCTTCAGCTTGTCGAAGAGACCCGCGCGGCTGGGCATGGGGAAGCCGGTGAACAGCGTCACCGCCTGTCCCCAGTAGTCGTCCTGGTCGTAAGGCATGCGATCCCCGAGAGGTGCTACTGGTCGTCTGAGTTGCCGGAACCGGAGCCGGTGGTGTCGCCGGGGTCCTCGGTCATGTCGCCGTCCACGTCGGAGAAGACGTCGAGCATCTTCTCCCCGTCGATGGAGTGCAGGTTGCTGCCCTGCGTGTTGAGCAGGGTGCGGATGGTTTCCTTGAGATCGCTCTCGATGTCCCCGAACAGGTCCAGGTGCTGGGCGAAGACGGCGTCCACGCTCTTCGCGGCCCCCGTCGTGGCGGTCGTCAGCGACTTGCCGTGCAGGGTGTCGTCGGTGCCCGCCAGGCCGATGATCAGCGCCTGGTTCTGCTGGAGGGTGTCCGTGGTCGTGGCCCCGTCCACGATGCTCTTGAGGGCCCGCACGCCGCCGTCCGCCGTGCTGTCCTTGCGGATCGCCTTGAGAGCGTCGATGAAGTCGGCGAGGTCGTTGTCCAGGAAGAGCTGGAGCGCCGGGCCGTCGAGATGGGTGAGGTCCGCCATGGGAACTCCTAGCGTCCGATGCCGACTTCGGACCACATCTGCGACAACTGGTTCTCGCTGTACTGGTACTGGTCCGAGATGTCCGTCAGCAGCGAGGCGTGCGAGGTCAGCAGCCGCTCCATGTTGTGCACGGCCGTGTCCCAGGCCGCCTGCTTCTGCCGGTACATGTCGGCGTCGTTGCCGTACCAGGACTTGACGAGCTCGTTGAGCTCCGCCTCCAGGGAGGCCAGCGTGTTCGCGATCGCCTTGGTCTGCTGGACCATGTCGTCGGCCGCGTTGTTCATGTGGTTGTAGTCGACGTAGATGTAGCCGTCGGTCATGTCGGACATGCTCGAACCTCGTTCCGGGTCGCTGCGGTCGGGCGGTGGGTCAGCCGATGAGCTGGTCGAACGCCGACTGCGAGGCGTTGAAGGCCTGGTTGATGGCGTCGTTGGAGGAGCCCTGGGACTTGCCGTGCTCGACGAGGCTCGTGTTGAGCTTGTCGACCATGTCCTCCAGGTTGCGCAGGATGGTGTTGCACTGCTCGTCCCACTGCGCCAGCAGGGCGCCGAACTGGCCGCCGTCGCTGCCCTGGTAGCCGGAGGACAGGTTGGCGCGGGTGTTGTCGACGTCCTGGCGGGCCTTGAGGATGCCGCTGAAGGCCATCTCCAGTGCCTGGACGCCGTTGCGCGTCGCCTGTTCGTTTGACTGCTGGCCGCCACCTGCCATGGGTGGACCTCCTGATCGTTCGGACTGAACTGCATGAGGAAATGCGGGAGTTGCTGCGAGAACGGGTCGGAGCCTCCGCCCGAGGGGGAATGGGCGGAGGCCCCTCACCCCGTACTACGGAACCGGCGGGGCTCCGGGTTCTCCCGGTGCCGGGTCAGTTTCCGGAGGCGGTCCGGCCCGTGCAGGACGGGCCCGTGGTGTGCGGCCGGGTCGCGCCGGTCGCGGCCGACGGGTCCAGGTCCGGGCCGGTCGGCAGCATCGACAGCAGCGGCGCGGGCAGCGCCCGCACACTCGCCCCGGCCAGCCCGAGCGCCTCCTGGGCCGTCTTCGTCGGCACCCGGTACTTCACCCCGTTGTCGGCGACCAGGTACGTGGTGTCCCCCACGACGGTGCCGTCCGCGCCCAGCGCCCGCACCAGCGCGCCGTGGCCCGGCCGTACGACGACGCCGTCCACCCGCAGACAGGCGGGCGTCACCTCGTCGGTGGGGGCGGCGGAGACCGGTCCCAGGTCGGTGACCGGGACCAGCGTGGTGGCGACCCGGGTGCCGTCGGAGCCGGGCTCCACCTGCGCGCAGGCGGCCTGTCCGGCGGGGACCGACGCGGCCCGGGGCGGGGAGGCGGGCAGGCCCTCGGCGTCGGGGGAGCGGCCCTCGGCGCCCGGCGCCAGATGCTGCTTCAGGGTGTCGGCGCCCAGCTCGGCGGCGGTCGGGGAGGCACCGCCGTACGCCTTCTCGCGGATCGTGGGGTCGCCCAGCACCAGGGCCGCGCCGGTGTCGGTGAGCGGCACCAGGCCCTCCTTGCGCAGCAGGTAGTACGGGCGCTCGGCGGAGCCGGGCACGCTGACCCGGAAGACCTGGCCGACCTTGCTCGCGGTGGTGCCGAGCACGGGCCCGGCCGAGCCCAGGCCGGATATCGCCGGGGCGGTGAGGTCGGGGCCCTCGATCAGGGCGTCGAGGAAGGCCGCCGACACCGGGCGGGGCGTGATCGAGCCGAGGCCGAGGGAGACGGCCGCGCCGGACGTCGCGTCGAGCCGGAGCCTGCTGCCCTGCCACACCAGGTACACGTCGCCGTCCGGGCCGGTGACCACCACCCCCTCGCCGGAGCCGAGCCCGGTGGCGGTCGCGGGGCCGCCCGCGATCAGCGCGGTGACCGCCGAGCCGTCCTCGTCCAGCGCCGAACACACCTGCCAGGCACCGGAGTCGATGTCCCCGCTGCCGGGCAGCGCGTCCGGGGCGCCCGGGATGCCGACCGGGGCGCCGACCGGGGTGTCGCCGAGCGAGGCGGTGGAGACGTCCTCGGACTTCAGCTCGGCACCGCCGATCAGCCGGGCCGAGGCGTAGTTGCGCACCGGGCGCAGCCGGCCGTCGTAGTAGAGGTAGCGGGCGCCGGTCTCCCGGTTGACGACGAGCGTGCCCGAGGCACGCCAGGAGTCGTTGCCGCCGGGTGAGACGAGGCCGTAGACCACGGCTCCCGCCGCCACGAGCACGGCGACGACGAGCCCGGTCACCGCGCCCCGGGTGGTCCGGCCCAGGGGGCTCTCCGGGGCGTCCGGATCGGCCATGAGCATGCCGGAGGCCAGCCGGTTCATGACGAAGGCGTGCGCCTGGACCTGGTCGCGCTTGGACTGCATGACGTTCCCCCGCTCAGCCGTTGATCGCGCGGAGCGCGCCGAACACCCCGAGCACCCACAGGGTCAGCGGCAGCACGGCGATGGCGAGCCCCGAGTGCAGCAGTTCCGCCGCCCGGCCCCAGTACGGCAGCATCCGGCGGCCCGGCACCGTCCAGGACGCGATCGCGAGGACGGCGGCCAGCGCGAGCAGCGCCGCCAGCAGCAGCGGCCGCCGGTCCGGGCCCGCCGCGTGGGCGGCCGTGACCACCAGCAGGGCCACGCCCAGCGCGCCCGGCAGCACCAGCGTCAGCCGCTGCGGGACGTTCACCAAGCCCCGGCCGTGCAGCAGCAGGAGCAGCGACAGCACCCCGGCGACGAGCGCCTCCGGCAGGTTCGGGCGCAGGGCCAGCGCCACCAGGCAGCCGGCGCCGACCGCGCCCGAGGCGCCGTACAGGGCGGTCATCCAGCCGCTCGCCAGCTCGGTGCGGGTGGCCACGTCCCGGCCCGCGTACGGCTCGATGCCCTCCTGGAGCTGCTGGGCGCTGCCCGGCAGGGCGGGCATCCGCATCCCGGCGAGCCGGAAGGAGAGCGCCGGCACGAACCCGCCGAGCAGGACGACCAGGGCGGCGACCGCGGCCGCCGTACCGTCGACGGGCAGGCCGAACACGCCGATCGCGGTCCCGCCGAGCGCCGCGAACACCCAGACCAGGGCGGTCGCCAGGAACAGCGGTGCCGCCACGGCCGCCACGGCGAGCGCGAGCACCGCGCCGCCGGCGCCCGCCGCACCCGCCGCGAGGAGCCTCGCCCCGAGCACCTCGTGCCCCTGCGGGCCGCCCAGGTCGCCCCCGGGCATCAGGAAGCCGGCCAGGGCCAGGAAGGGGCCCGCCATGAAGCCGAGCGCCGCCCCGGCCGCCCGGTCCTCCACCGCGCGGGCCGCCGACGCGGCCCCCGCGAGCAGCAGCAGCCCGGTGGCACCGGCGGCCACGGCCCGGACGTCGGCCTGCCCGCCCGGCCAGGCGAGCACCCCGAGCCCCAGGACCAGCACCGCCACCGCGAGGGCGAGCAGCAGCCGGCGGCCCGCCTGCGGGGTCCAGCCGTGCAGCCGGTCCCGGGTGACGTTGGCGATGCCGTCGACCAGGTCGTCCAGCCGGACCTCGGGCAACACGGCGTCGTGCGGCCGCAGATGGAGCACCTCGCCGTCCTTCAGGTCCAGGGACTTCAGGGTGCCCTCCTCGTCCAGCGGGCGCTCGCCCAGGCGTTGCAGGACCCAGCCGCCGTGGTCGAGGCCGCTCTCCTCGACCGTGCCGCCGCCCTCCTGGCTCTCACCCGCGTACCGCAGCAGCGTGGGCAGCAGATCGGCGACCGGTACGTCCGCCGGTACGGCGAGGTCGATCGTCCGGGCGGGGCCGCGGACGGTGAGGTGGCACAGCTCGGCCACCTGGTGGTCGGTCATCGAATTCTCCTGGCACAGATCCTGCGGGGCTTCCCATCCGTATTACGGAGTGGACCCCCTTTCGCGTTCTCTCTCCGTCTCCCGCCGTCTGTGCGCCTGCTGTTGCCTGAGGAGCCTTTCCGTTGAGCGTCGTCCTGTTCCGCCGACCCGCCCGCCGCCGCGGTCCCGACATGCCCGAGGGGGAGCTGACCCTCCAGGAGCCGCCCACGCTCCCGGAGACCGTGCCGGACACCTCCGCCGTGTGGACCTACCTCCCGATGGCGATGATGTCCGTCTCGATGATGCTGGTGTTCATCCGGCCGGGCGGCACCAGCAGCGTCTTCAGCTACCTCGCGCTCGGCATGATGGTGCTGGCCTCCGGCGCCATGATGGTCGGCCAGGTGATGCGCAAGAGCGGCGAGCGCAAGCAGCGGCTGCACGGCGAACGCCGGGACTACCTGCGCTACCTGGCCCAGACCCGGGGCAAGGTGCAGCGCGCGGTCATCGAGCAGCAGCAGGCGCTGTCCTGGCGGCACCCGGCGCCGGTCGCGCTGCGCTCCATGGTGCGCACCACCCGGCTGTGGGAACGGCGGCCCAAGGACGACGACTTCGGCGAGGTCCGCATCGCGGTGGGCGAGCAGCAGCTGTCGATGCGGCTGAACCCGCTGTCCACCAAGCCGGTCGAGGACCTGGAGCCGCTGTCCGCGCACGCGCTGCGGCGGTTCGTGCGCGCCTACAGCACCGTGCCCGACCAGCCCATCGGGCTCTATCTGCGGTCCTGGTCCCGGGTGCTGCTGCGCGGCGACGAGCGGGCCGTACGGTCGCTGGTGCGGGCCGCGCTCTGCCAGCTCGCGGTGTTCCACGCGCCGGAGGACCTGTGGATCGCCCTGTGCGTCTCCGACGAGCGGCGCGCCGAGTGGGAGTGGGCCAAGTGGCTGCCGCACAACCTGCATCCGCAGGAGCGGGACGGCGCCGGTCCCGCGCGCATGGTCGCGTCCGCCTTCAACGACCTGGAGGACCTGCTCGGCGCCGAGTTCGCCGAGCGGGCCGGCTTCGACCCGGAGGAACTGCCGGGGCGGGACGAGCCGTACACCGTGATCGTGCTGGACGGGGTGACGGTCCCGGCCGGACACCGGCTGGACGGGCCCGGGGCGCGCAACACCGTGCTGGTCGACCTGTCCGGCGCGTTGAACTGGCGGCCCGGACGGACCACGCTGCGGCTGGACGTACGGCCCGGATCGGTACGGCTTGTACGGACCGACCGCAGCCGCAAGGAGCAGTCGACGCCGCTGGGACGGCCGGACGCGGTGGGGGTGGCCGGGGCCGAGGCGCTGGCCCGGCTGCTGGCGCCGTACCGGATGAGCCTGAGCGCGGACGCGGCCGAACCGCTCGCCAGCGACGTGCAGTTGACGACCCTGCTCGGGATTCCCGACCTGTACCGGCACGATCCGAAGACCCTGTGGCGGCGGTCGGCCGGGGCGGCGCGGCTGCGGGTGCCGGTGGCCGTCGGGGCCGACGGGCGCCCCGTCGAGCTGGACATCAAGGAGTCCGCGCAGGGCGGGATGGGGCCGCACGGCATGCTCATCGGGGCCACCGGCTCCGGCAAGAGCGAGCTGCTGCGGACGCTGGTGCTGGGGCTGGCGCTGACCAACTCCTCCGAGACGCTGAACTTCGTCCTCGTCGACTTCAAGGGCGGCGCCACGTTCCTCGGCCTCGACGGGCTGCCGCACACCTCCGCGGTGATCACCAACCTCGCCGACGAGGTCGCGCTGGTGGAGCGGATGCAGGACGCGCTGCACGGTGAACTGATCAGGCGCCAGGAGCTGTTGCGGGCCGCGGGCAACTACAGCTCGGCGCTGGAGTACGAGAAGGCGCGGGCCGCGGGGGCTTCGCTCGCGCCGCTACCGAGCCTGTTCGTGGTGGTCGACGAGTTCAGCGAACTGCTGGCCGCACACCGGGAGTTCATGGACCTCTTCGTGATGATCGGGCGGCTCGGGCGGTCGTTGGGCGTCCATCTGCTGCTGGCCTCGCAGCGGCTGGACGAGGGGCGCATGCACGCGCTGGAGAGCCACCTGTCGTACCGGATCGGTCTGCGGACCTTCTCCGCGATGGAGAGCCGGGGCGTGCTCGGGGTGCCGGACGCGTACCAGCTGCCCTCGCAGCCGGGCGCCGGGTTCCTCAAGAGCGGGGTGGAGGCGCTGACGCGGTTCCGGGCGGCCTATGTGTCCGGGGCGTACCGGCAGCGCCGGGGCGGGGTCGCGCAGGCCCGGGTGGCGAGCCAGATCGTGCCGTGGACGGCGGGCTGGGTGGTGCCGCGGTCCGTCGCGCCGGCGGCGCCCGATCCGGTGCTGCCGGAGGAGGAGTCCTCCGACACCCTGCTCTCCGTGGCCCTGGACCGGCTCCACGACTCCGGGCCGCCGGCCCACGAGGTGTGGCTGGCGCCGCTGGGGCTGCCGCCCGCGCTGGACGCGCTGCTGCCGGGGATCGGCGAGGACCCCGGCCGGGGGCTGACGGCCGGCGGCTGGCCGGGGGCGGGGCGGCTGCGGGTGCCCGTCGGCCTGGTCGACAAGCCGTTCGAGCAGCGCCGGGACCCGCTGGTGGTGGACCTGTCCGGGGCGGGCGGGCACGTGGCGGTCGCGGGCGGTTCGCAGAGCGGCAAGTCCACGCTGGTGCGGACCCTGATCGCCGCGCTGGCGCTCACCCACACGCCGCGCGAGGTCCAGTTCTACTGCCTGGACTTCGGCGGTGGCGCGCTCGCGGGTCTGGCCGGGCTGCCGCATGTCGCCGGGGTCGCGAGCCGCCTCGACAGCGAGCGGACCAGCCGTACGATCGCCGAGGTGACCGCGCTGCTCGCGGACCGGGAGCGGTTCTTCCTCGACCACGGGCTGGACTCCATGGCCGCGTACCGGCGGCGGCGCGCGGAGGGGGAGTTCGCGGACCAGCCGCACGGGGACGTCTTCCTGGTGGTGGACGGCTGGTCCACGGTCCGCCAGGACTACGACACCCATGTCGCCACCTTCAACCAGATCGCCCAGCGCGGTCTCAACTACGGCGTCCACCTCGTCGTCACCACCGCCCGCTGGGTGGAGCTCTCCGCGCAGATCCGCGACCAGGCCGCGACCCGGCTCGAACTGCGGCTCGGTGACACGATGGACTCCGTGGTCGACATCCGGAAGGCGGCCTCGGTGCCGCGGACCGGCGGCCGGGGTCTGACGACGGACGGCAAGCTGCACTTCCTGGCCGCGCTGCCCCGCATCGACGGCGGGGACCGTACGGACGACCTGGCGGAGGGCGTCGCCGACCTGGTGCGGCGGGTCGCCGGGGCGTGGTCCGGACCGGCCGCGCCGCCGGTGCGGATGCTGCCGCACCGGCTGCCGGTGTCCGCCCTGCCGGACGCCGAGCTCGGCGACGGCCTGCGGATTCCGCTGGGTCTGGACGAGGAGAAGCTCGCCCCCGTCTGGCACGACTTCTCGCGCACCCCGCACCTGGTCGCCGTCGGCGACACGGAGAGCGGCAAGACCAACCTGCTGCGGCTGGTCGCCCGGTCGGTGACCGAGCGGTACACGCCGGCCGAGGCGCGGGTGCTGGTCGTGGACTACCGGCGGGAACTGGTGGACGCGGTGCCGCCGGAGTACCAGCTGGGGCACGCGGTGTCGGTGGACTCGCTGAAGGAACTGGTGGCGGGGTCGGCACGGGCCCTGAAGACCCGGGTGCCCGGACCGGACATCACCCCGGCCCGGATGCGCCTGGCCGACTGGTGGAAGGGCCCGCGGCTGTTCGTCCTGATCGACGACTACGACATGATCGGCGGCGGCAACGCCTTCGACCACCCCTTCGCCCCGCTCTTCGACCACCTGGCCCTGGGCCACGAGGTCGGTGTGCACGTGGTGGCGGTGCGCTCGGCGACGGGCGCGGGCCGCGGCCTGAACGACCAGCTGCTGCGGCGTCTGGACGAGGTCAACACCCCGGGTCTGCTGCTGTCCTGCCCGCCCTCCGAGGGCTACGTCTTCGGCAACATCAAGCCCCGCAACCTCCCCGCGGGCCGAGCCCTGAGAATCGTCCGCCGCAAGGCAACCCTGATCCAGACAGCCCTGACCCCCAACACCACAAACTGACCCCACTCCCCGCGCCCCGGCAGCGCGCCCGAAGGGGTGCGGGGAACTGCGCGGTGAGCCACGGCGGTGCCGCGGTCGGCTGGCGGCGGACCGCGGCGCTTCCGTTCGTCGGGTCCAGCCGAGCCCGGCGACATCCGCCACGGCCCGGCAGCGCGCCCGAAGGGGCGCGGGGAACTGCGCGGCCGGCCGCGGCGGGGCCGCGGCCGGGCGACGGCGGTTCCGTTCGGGGGCTAGGCCGGCGGTGGTGTTGTCGTGCGGCGGCGGCGCAGGCGCAGGAGCGCGGCGGACCAGGCGGCCCCGAGGCCCACCGCCGTGCCGGCCGCGGCCACCGCCAGGGCACGGCGGTTGGCGACGGCAGTGCCGGAGTCGGTGGCGAGGTGGACGGGGCCGTCGGCGGTGGCGTCGGTGGGGGCGTCGGCGGTGGCGTCGTCCGACGCCGTGCCGCTCCGGACCGAGGTGACGGCCGCGTAGGGGTCGAGCCGGGGGACGTCCGCCGGATACGCCGTCGCCGTGAGCCACTCGGCCGTCCGCCGCGCGTCCAGCTCGGGATGCGCGGCCCGCACCAGCGCCGCCGTACCGGCCACGTACGCCGCCGCGAGGGACGCCCCGGAGCCGATGTAGTGCCCCTTTCCGGAGGGGCCGATGCCGACCACACCGTCGCCCGGCGCCTTCAGGTCGGCCCGGAGCGGGGCGGGGGCGCCGCTGGGCCGGGCCCCCTGCGCGTCGACGTCCAGCACGGACAGCACCCCGGGCTCGGCGGCCGGCCAGTAGTCGCGGGCCGGCGGCGGGGAGGCGGTCGCGGAACCGGCCGGGTCCGGCGCCGCCGCCGCGATCACCAGGGCGTCCCGGTCCGCCGCGTACGCCACCGCCGCCGTCAGCTCACCGGAGCCCTTGGCCAGCGCGGGGGAGACCAGGACGACCGACGCCTTCGCCTGCGCGGCGGCCCGGATACCGGCGGCCACCGATCCGGCCGTGGCCGCGCCCCGCGCGTCCGTGCCCCGCACGGCCAGGATCCGGGCCGCGCCCGCCACCCCGGCGAACCGCACGCCCCCGACCTGCGCGGCCGCGACCAGTCCGGCCACGAAGGTGCCGTGCCCGACGCAGTCCTCGCCCGCCTCGCCCAGCGCCGTGACCCGGCCCGTCAGCGCCGGCGCCGCCGCCGACACCCCGGTGTCCACCACGGCGACCGTCACCCCGGCCCCGCCCGAACTCCCGCCCGCCGTCCGCCAGGTGCGGGTGAGCCCCAGGGCCCGCTGCTCCCACGGCACCGCGTGCGCCACCGACGCCGAAGCCGTCGTACAGGCCGCACCGGCGGCCAGCGCCGACGGCACGACGGGCAGACTCACCTGTCCCTCGGCCAGCGGCGTCACCGACACCACCGCCGACACCACGAGTGCCCGTATCACCGGCCCTCCACCCCCGGGACGTCCCCGGGCACCAGCAGCCGCAGATCGTCGAAGCCCGGCGCGGCCATCGCGCTGATCCGGCCCGCCTGGCGGGTCATCATCGTCTCCAGCACCTGGCGGGCGAGGCGGGCGTTGCCGAAGGAACGGTCCCGGGGCCGGGAGTCGAAGTACTCGCGCAGGACCGCGCCCGTGCCCGGGCCGCACTCGTAGCCGTTCGTCTCGGCGTGCCGGCGGACGATGGTGACCAGCTCGTCCCCGGAGTAGTCGGTGAACTCCACCCGGCGCGAGAAGCGGGAGGTGAGGCCGGGGTTGGAGGCCAGGAAGCCGGTCATCTCCTCGGTGTAGCCCGCGACGATGACGACGACCTCGTCCCGGTGGTCCTCCATCAGCTTCAGCAGGGTGTCCACCGCCTCCCGGCCGAAGTCCGAGGAGCCCCCGGAGCCGGCCGGGGTGAGGGTGTAGGCCTCGTCGATGAACAGCACGCCGCCCAGGGCCCGTTCGAAGACCTCGCGGGTGAGCTGGGCGGTGTGGCCGACGTAGCGGCCGACCAGGTCGGCCCGGGCCACCTCGACCAGCTGGCCGCGGGGCAGCACGCCGAGCGAGACGAGGAGTTCGCCGTAGAGGCGGGCCACCGTCGTCTTGCCGGTGCCGGGCGGGCCGGTGAAGACCAGGTGGTGGCTGATGCGGGGGGCCGGGAGCCCGGCGGCCTCCCGGCGGCGGGCCGTGGCCAGCAGGTTGACCAGGTCGGTGACGTCCCGTTTGACGCCGGCCAGGCCGACCATCTCGCCGAGGCGGGCGAGCGGGTCGCCGGTGGTGGCGCCGTCCTCGCCGACGGCCGCCGCGATGTCGTCGCCCACGTCCTGCGGGAGCAGCAGGGCCAGGTCGCGCTGGCCGATCTCGGTGAGGGCGGCGAGCCGGGTCGCCTGCCGGTCCACCATCTCCTCGAACAGCTGCCGGGCGGCCCGGCCGTTGCCGAACGTGGCGTCACGGGGCATGCGTTCGAAGCGGAGGGTGAGCGCCTTGCGGGTGGCGTCCTCCAGCTCGTACTGGTGGCGGACGCACATCGACTCCATGATGGCGACGAGTTCCGGCACCGAGTAGTTCGAGAACTCGACCGTGCGCGAGAAACGGGACGCCAGGCCGGGGTTGGAGGCCAGGAAGCCCGTCATCTCGTCGGTGTAGCCCGCCACGACCACCACCATGTCCTCGCGGTGGTCCTCCATCAGCTTGAGGAGGGTGTCGACGGCCTCCCGGCCGAAGTCGGCGCCGCTGCCCCGGCTGTCGGAGACCAGCGTGTACGCCTCGTCGATGAACAGGACGCCGCCCAGGGCCCGGTTGAAGGTCTCCGTCGTCTTGATGGCCGTACCGCCGACGATCTGCGCCACGAGATCGGCGCGCGAGACCTCCACCAGGTGGCCGGAGCGCAGCACGCCCAGCTCGGCGAGGACCGTGCCGTAGAGGCGGGCCACCGTCGTCTTGCCGGTGCCGGGCGGGCCCGCGAAGACCAGGTGGCGGCTCATCGGCGGGACGGGCATGCCCATGGCCGCGCGGCGCTGGGCGAGCTTGGTGAGGTTCACCAGGGTGCGGACCTGGTGCTTGACGTCGTTTAGGCCGATGAGCGCGTCGAGTTCGGCGAGCGGGCCGCCGTCCTGCGCCGCGTCGGGGGCGGCCGGCGCCCCGGCCGGGTCGGTGCCCTCCGCGTCGCCGAGACCCCAGGCGTCCCGTCTGCCGTTGTCCGCGCTGGTCAGTCCCTCCACCGCGAGCCGGTCGCCGGGGCGGACCTGGACCAGGCCGCCGCCCGTGTTCTCCCGGGCGGTGCAGCCGACCAGCGACACGGGCGCGTCGGTGTCGACGCGGAAGCCGTCGCCCTCGCTGCCCGTCGCCTCGCAGTTGTTGAAGGCCCCGCGCCCGCCGTCCTCGACGACCACGCCGTGGCCGCCGGCGCCGGTCACCCGCAGCCTGCTGGCGGTCAGTTCGCCGCCCTTCTCCACCAGTACCCCGGGCTGCGCGCTGCCCCGCTCGCCGCGGATCTCGCAGTCCCGCACGGTGACGCTGCCGTCCGCGCCGACCGACAGGCCCGGTCCGCCCGCCGCGTCGACGGTGCCGCCGCCGAGGTACAGGTTGCCGTCGTCCTCGACCCGGACGCCCGCGCCGCCGGGCCGCTCGACCGCGCAGTCCTCCAGCCGCCCGCGCCCGTCCGCCGAGACCTCCACGCCGTGGCCCCCGACGCCCGAGATCCTGGCCCGGCGCAGCAGCGGGTTGGCGCCGGTGCGCACCGAGACGCCGGCCCCGCCCGCGTCCTGCACCTCCAGGCGGTCCAGCTCGGCCACCGACTCCTCCTCCAGGAGCAGTCCGGCCGCCGCGCTGCCGCGCACCGACAGACCGATCAGCACCGGCGAGGACGAACCGGCCACCCGGAGCGCCGGCGCCTGCGCCGACTCCAGCCGGCAGTCCTCGATCGTGCCCCGCGACCGCTCCACGACGACCATCCCGTGGCCCTCGGTCCGGGTGGTGCGGCACCGCCGCAGCCAGGGGTCGGTGCCGCCGGACAGCACGATCCCGGGACCGGTGGTGCCGCTCACCGTCACGTCCTCCAGGGTGGTGCGGGCGGCGCTGCTCAGCTGGACGCCGGTGCTGGTGTCGTGCACGGCGGTGCGCACCACCCGGGTGGTGCAGTGCTCCTCCAGGGCGATGGCGGGCTTGTCGGTGGAGGAGATGTCGCAGTCCTCGACCGAGCCGCGCGCCTCGCCGTTGGCCAGTACGCCGTTGCCGCGCGCGTCCCGGACCGTGCAGCCGCGCAGGGTGACCCGGCCGCGCTCGCCGATCACCGCGCCGGAGGTGCCGAGGTGTTCCACCGTGCAGGACTCGACCGAGCTGTCCACCGGGGAGGTGACGACCAGGCCCGCGCCCTGCGGATTGGTGATCCGGCAGTCCCGCATGGCCAGCGAGCCGGTGCCCCGGGCGAGCAGCGCGGTCCAGCCTCCGCCGGTCACGTCGCAGCCCTCCAGGGCGAGTTGGCCGCGCGCCACGTCGACGACCGGCAACTCCGGGTCCCGGCCGGTTAGTACGAGGTCGGTCAGCATGACCGCGTCCGCCTTCAGGACGACCGCGCTGCCGCGCCGCGGCGCGATCTCGACGCTGCCCCGGGCCTGTTCGGCGACGATCGTCACCCGGGTGCCGATGACCAGGCCCTCCTGGTAGCGGCCCGGCCGGACGCTGATCACGGCACCGCCGCGGGCCCGCTCCAGTGCCTCGCCGATGGTCCGGAAGGAGTCCGCGGGCGAGTCCGGGGCGGGGTCCTGGCAGACCGTCAGTAGCTGGCGTGACACGCCGGATCCTCCAGAGAAGTGGGGTGGGTGCGGGTGGGGCTCAGCGCAGGCCCGCGGGTGAGGCGGCGCCGTGCGAGGTCAGGGCGTTGCGCAGGGCCCGAAGGGCATGGCTGCTGCGGGACTTGACCGTGCCCGCCGGGAGGTTCAGCTCGGCGGCCGTGTCCTCGATGCTGCGGTCCAGGCAGTAGCGGTGCACGAGCACCTCCCGGTGCGGGCGGTCCAGTTCGGCCATGGCCCGGATCAGCACATGCGCGGTGAGCGTGCGTTCGCTGCTGTCGGAGACGACCTCGTGCTCCAGCGCGGACGGTATGAGGTCCACCGGGCGGGCCCGCCGGGTGCGGTGCGCGTCGATCGCCAGCCGCCGCACCACGGTGAACAGCCACGGCCGGGTCAGCCCCGGGGTCGAACTGAGCCGGTCGGCATGGCGCCACGCCCGCAGGACCGCCTCCTGGACGATGTCCTCGGCGCCGTGCACATCGCCGAGCGTCAGCCCCTGGGCGAACTGGAGCAGGGCGGTTCCATGGGTCTGGTAGATCACGCGCGCGAAGGCCTGACCTCCGTCCGGGTATGGCGATTCCGTGTGCTCCTCGGGCTCGTGCTGGGTGGACGACGTGGGACGCATGGCGGAGACCGGCCCGTTTCGGATCGAGGGCAAGGGACCCCCCGATCGTCACAGTGGGTGATCGACCACCGATTGCCGTGCGATAGGCGTTCGATAGTCGTCCGCCACCCGGAGCCGACCGCCCGGAGTCGACCGTCCGGGGCCGGCCGCCCGGAGCCGTGCGTCCACGAGACCACTTCTCCCACTTCTCACTACGGCGGGGAGGCGTGCGGGGTTCTCGCCCGGCACGCCCTCCGATAACGTTCCGGTAACGGCCGTGGTGGAGGGAGAACCCTCCGGCGCACGGCCCCGTGGTGCGGGTGAGCGTGCCCGCGCCCCGGACCCGAGGAGGTGCCCCGATGCGGCAGCCCTCCGGATCACCCGGTCCGCGCCCTGTCCCCCCGCGCGGACCGGTCCGCCTCCGCCGGCAGCGCGGCCAGCTTCACGCGCAGCGGCCCGGCGTCCGGATGCCCGATCCCGTCCAGGATGCGGATCGCCTCCAGCAGCAGGGCGTGCGCCCGTTCCGGACGGCCGCGGGCCAGCCAGGTGTCGGCGAGCGAGGCGATGGTGTGGGCCTCCGCCCAGGGGACGCCGCCGACCCGGCGGAAGTGCAGCAGGGCCTCCTCGAAGGCGGCCACGGCCTCGTCGTACGCGCCGAGGTGGTGGTGGGCGGTGCCGGCGCTGTTGAGGACGTGGCCCAGGGTGTAGTCGTCCTGGTCGGCGCGCGCCAGCCGCAGGGCGGCGGCACAGAACTCCAGCGCCTCGCGGTGCCGTCCGAGCAGGGTGTGGTACCAGCCGAGCCCGTTGAGGACCCACGACCGCAGCCTGCGGTCGCCGTCCGGGCCGAGCAGCTCCAGGGCCCGCCGGTGGTGTTCGAGGGCGCCTTCGAGGTCGCCCTGCACCTCCAGGACCGCGCTGAGCTGGCGGTGGCACTCGGCGACGGCGGTGAGGTCGCCGACGTCGCCGAAGAGCTCGATGGCCCGCTCGATGTGCGAGCGGGCGTCGTTGATGTGCTTGGCGTACGACTCGGCCTGGGCGAGCCCCCGGTGGATGTGCCCGAGGGCGCTGGGGTCGCCGAGCCGGTCGGCCGACTCCAGGGCGGTGCGCAGGGTGACGCCCAGCTCGTGCCACAGGCCCTGCCGGCCGAAGTAGTGCTCGACGCACCAGGCGAGCCGCCAGGCGTGCGCGTCGAGGCGGTGCGCCGAGGCCTGCCGCAACACCGCCACCAGCACCGCCCGTTCGGTCTCGAACCAGGTCGTGGCCTGCCGCGACGCCGTGAACGACTCGGCCCGCACCCCCTCGGACGGCGCCGTCATGACGATCCGGTCCCGGGTCAGGTCGATCAGCTCGGCGGCGGCGTGGGCGCTGTGCAGGTAGTGGTCCAGCATGCGCAGCCGGGCCGCCGCGAGGTCGTCCGGCGCGTCCGTCTCGGCGGCGAGTTCGGTGGCGTACGCGCGCAGCAGGTCGTGCGAGGCGTAGCGGCCCGGCTCGGGCTCGTCCACCAGCCGGGTGTGCACCAGTTCGGTCAGCAGGCTCCGGGCCGCGGACAGGCCGAGCCCGCTGAGACTGGCGGCGGCCGCGAGCGACACGTCCGGCCCCGGGTGCAGGCCGAGCAGCCGGAACAGCCGGGCGGCGGCGGGCGACAGCGCGTGGTACGACCACGACAGCACGGCCCGTACGTCGGCGGCCTGGTCGGCGTCCGTGAACGCGTCCAGGCTGCCGTGCCCGTCCTGGAGCTCGGCGGTCAGCGCGGCGAGCGGGAAGGAGCCGCGCCCGGCCGCGCGGGCCGCCGCGACCGCGAGCGCCAACGGCAGCCGCGCGCACAGCTCGACGATCTGCCGAACCGCCCTCGGTTCCGCGGCGACCCGGGCCGCGCCCAGCCGCCGGACCAGCAGGTCGTGGCCCTCCCGTGCGGTGAGGACGTCCAGGTGCAGCGGCAGCGCGCCGTCCACGGCGACCAGACCGCCGAGCCGGTTGCGGCTGGTCACGATGGTCAGACAGCCGGGGGCGCCGGGCAGCAGGGGCCGTACCTGTGCGGCGTCGCGCGCGTTGTCCAGGAGGATCAGGACCCGTCTGCCGGTCAGCACGGTACGCAGACGGGCCGCCAACGCGTCCTCGTCCTCGGGGAGTTCGCGGGGAGCCGCGCCGAGTGCCTCCAGCAGGGTGCGCAGCGCCTGGGTCGGGGTGACCGGGTCGGACACCGGGTCGAAGCCCCGGAGGTTGACGTAGAGCTGGCCGTCGGGGAAACGAGGGGCGATCCGGCGGGCCCAGTGCACGGCGAAGGCCGTCTTGCCCACGCCCGCCATGCCGCCGACCAGCACGGTGACGGAAGGAGCGGCCCCGTCCTCCGGGAGCAGCCCGTCGGCTTCGTCCAGCTGAGCCTCCCGCCCCACGAAACCGGCCAACGCGGAGGGGAGTTGAGCGGGGACGGGGGGCGCGGGGGACGCGGGGGCCACGAGGGGCGTGGGAGCAGCGGGAGTTGTGGGAGTTGTGGGCGTTGCGGGAGCACCGGGTGTCCCGGGGGGCACCGCGGGCGCGGCGGATGCGGCGGGCGCGGGCGGTGCGGCTTCGGCGGCCGCGGGACCGGTGACCGGGAATCCGCTGGTCGTGGCCTCGGCGGTGACGAAACCCGTGGCTGTGGTCTCGGTGGTCGTGAAACCTGTGGCCGTGAATCCGGCCGACGCGGGACCGGTGGCCGCAGGACCGGTCGACCAGGCTTCGGCGGACGCCGGACCTGTGGCCGTGGTCTCGGTGGTCGTGAATCCGGTGGACGCAGTCTCGGTGGACGCCGGACCTGCGGCCGTGGTCTCGGTGGTCGTGAAACCTGTGGCCGTGGTTCCGGTGGTCGTGAATCCGGTGGACGCGGTTTCGGTGGATGTGGGACCTGTGGCTGTGGTTCCGGTGGTCGTGAAACCTGTGGCCGTGGTCCCCGTGGTCGTGAATCCGGTCCCCGTGGTCGTCCCGCCGGCCGTGCCTTCCGCGGCGGTGACCCCTCCGGTCGCGCCGGGGGCCTCCCCGCTCGCGTCGAAGCGGTCGGCTCCCGGGACAGCGGAGCCGGCGGCTCGGCTCTCCCCGGTACCGGTTCGCTCGTCCGCGCGCGGGAGCAGTTCGGGGTCCGCTCGCAGGATGCGCTCGTACAGCCGCCGCAGCCCCGGCCCCGGATCCACCCCCAGCTCCTCCGCGAGCAGCGCCCGTGCCTCGGTGTACGTCTCCAGCGCGGTGGACTGCCGTCCGGACCGGTACAGCGCCAGCATCAGCATCTCGCGGAACCGCTCGTCGAGCGGGTGCGCGGCGACCAGCGCGGCCAGCTCGGGAGCGGCCTGCGCGTGTCCGCCGAGGTCGAGTTCGAGGGCGAGCCGGCTCTCCAGGGCGGACAGCCTGAGCACCTCCAGCCGTTCCCGCTGGGCCCGCGCCCACTCGCCCCGGATCCCGGACAGCGCCGGACCACGCCACAGCGCGAGCCCGGCCCGCAGGTGCACGGCGGCCTCCCGGGCGTTGCCCGCCTGCCGCGCGCGTTCGGAACGGGCGACGAGTTCACGGAACGCGACGAGGTCGAGGTCCTGCGGGAGCGCGCGGACGACATAGGCGTCCCCCACGGACCGGATCAGCGGCGGGTCGCCGAGAGCCCGCCGCAGCCGGTGCACATACGTCCGGACCGACGCCACCGCCGACGCGGGCGGTGCCGTGCCCCACAGCGCGTCGACCACCTCGCCCACCCGTACCTGGGCGCCTTCCGCGAGCAGCAACGCACCGAGTACGGACCGCTGTTGCGGCGGACCGAGGTCCACCTCGGCCGTGCCGCGCCACGCGCTGACCGGTCCCAGCACGGCGAACCGTATCTGCTCCAGCACCTCTAGATCTCTCCCCGATGGAACCCGCCCCCCGGGGACGGACTCTGCACGCCCTTCTTGGAAAGGACTTGGAGCTTTCTTGGCGCGAGCGGAGAAGCTCGTCACGCCACTCCAGTATCGGCAGCCGCCCGGCTGAACGGGGGCGTACCCGGGAGACGAACGGGAAACGGCCGGGATGCGACGCCCCGGCCGACGGGCGGCCGCAACGCCCGGGAGGGTCGGGAGTTCGTCCTCCCCGAGGAAAATCACCGTAAAAGGGCCGCAAACTAAATCGAAGTCAGGACTACGGCCGCACCTGAGGCAACATCGTGGTGAACGGCGAGTGTCTCGCGGTCCGGGCGCGGGTGCCGCCGCCGGGTGGATGGGGTGAGGGGCATGGCCCAGCCGAGAGTGGCCGTCGCCGTGGTGACCATGGGGAACCGGCCCGACGAGGTCGACGCCCTGCTCAGGTCCGTCGCCAAGCAGGACCTCGCCCCCACCCGCATCGTGATCGTCGGCAACGGCTGCCGACTGCCCGAGTTCGCCCGCCGCCTCGACCTGCCCGGCGAGGTCACCACCGTCGAGGTCGAGGAGAACCTCGGCTGTCCCGGCGGCCGCAACCTCGCCCTCGCCCGGCTGCGCGAGTACGGCGACGTGGACGTCGTCGTCGACCTGGACGACGACGGGCTGCTCGTCGACGTCGAGGTGCTCCGGCAGGTCAGGGACCTGTACGCGGCCGACCCCCGCCTCGGTGTCGTCGCCTTCCGCATCGCCGACGAGCACGGCGAGACGCAGCGGCGGCACGTGCCGCGGGTCGGCAACACCGACCCGATGCGCCGGGGTTACGTCACCGGGTTCCTCGGCGGCGGCCACGCCCTGAGCATGGCCATGCTGGACGAGACCGGCGACTGGCCCGCCGACTTCTTCTTCGCCCACGAGGAGACCGACCTCGCCTGGCGGGCCGCCGACGCGGGCTGGCACATCCTCTACGCGCCCGAGCTGCTCCTCCAGCACCCCCGGACCTCGCCCGCCCGGCACGCCGTCTACCACCGGGTGACCGCCCGCAACCGGGTCTGGCTCACCCGCCGTCGGCTGCCCCTGCCGCTGATCCCGGTCCATCTGGGCGTGTGGACGCTGATCACCCTGCTGCGCACCCGGTCGACCGGGGGACTGCGGGCCTGGTGCGCGGGCTTCCTGGAGGGGCTGCGGGAACCGGCCGGTGAGCGCCGGCCCATGCGCTGGCGGACGGTCTGGCGGCTCACCCGGCTCGGGCGGCCCCCGGTCATCTGACCTGCGGGCGGCGCTCGTTCGGTGGCCGTTCGGCGTCGGTGCGCAGGCCGTCCGGCGGTCGGGCCGGGGGAACGGGACGAGGGTCCCGGTCGTTCACCTCCGCCGACCGGAACCCTCTCGCGTCCCCGGATCCAGGCCTGCGGCGACACTCCCCCGAGTTACGCGACACGCGCGCGCCGTCGGGCCGGTCCGATGCGAAGATCACATCAAGCCGCGCCAACGGATCGCTAACATGTGGCCAGTGGTTCTCCCCGAGGTCGCCAACCGGTTGGCGGGAAGCCGCCGTTCGGACTCCGGAACAGGCCGGAAACCCAGCGGATTCGGGTCCCGGCCGGCACGGAGAAGTTGGCGGGAATCCGTCCCCCACAGATCGGGATTCCGCCAGGAGCCATGGACCGGCGGCGTGGGGCGGGGGCGGGGCGGGAAGGCGATGGGCGGAGCGATGCGGCGGTACGAGCCGCGGTTCGGACTGCTGGGACCTTTGGTGCTGTACCTCCCGGACGGCGAGGTCCGTCCCGTCGGCAGCCCCAAGGTGCGCGCCCTGCTCGCCGCGCTGCTCCTGGAGCCCGGACGGGTCGTCTCGGCCGAGTCGCTGCGGGACGCGTTGTGGGGTGCCGCGCCCCCGGCCTCCGCGCGGGCCTCGCTGCACAACCACGTCACCCGGCTGCGCCGGCTCCTCGACGACCCCGGGCGGCTGCGGGCCGTACCGCCCGGATACCTGCTGCGCGTCGGCGAAGGGGAGCTGGACACCGACGTGTTCGACGCCCGGGTGGCCGAGGCGCGCGCGGCGCACGAGCGGGGGGAGTGGGCGGCGGTGCCGCGCGCCTGCGCCGACGGGCTCGCGCTCTGGCGGGGCACGCCGCTCGGCGGCCTCCCCGCCGACTTCGGCGGCTACGCGTTCGTGCAGCGGCTGGAGGAGGCGCGGCTGCTCCTGCTGGAATGGCGCCACGACGCGGAGATCGCCGTGGGCGGGGTGCGACTGGGCGCACTGGTACCGGAGTTGGCCGCACTCGTCGTCGAGTACCCGCTCCGGGAGGCCTATCACGGCCAGTTGATGCTTGCGCTGCACCGGACGGGTCGGCGGGCGGAGGCTCTCGCCGTCCACCGTGACCTGCGCAACCGCCTGGCCGAGGAACTCGGCGTGGAGCCGGGGCCTTTGGTGCGCCAGGCGCATGCGGAGGTGTTGCGGGGGAGTGGGGCGGGGCCGAGTGCGGGTGCGAGTGCGAGTGCGAGTGCGGGTACGGGTGCGTCGGGGCTGGGCGCGCAGTTCCCCGCGCCCCTTTGGGGCGCGTCGGGGGAGCGTCGGCGGAGCGGCGAGGGTTCGGTGGGGGACGCGCCCGTCGGTCCTGGTTCTACGCGCGACGACTCCTGCCTCCCGCGCCCCGCCCAGCTTCCGCCACCCCCCGCCCACTTCATCGGCCGCGCCACAGCCCGAGAACAGCTGACCCACGCACTCACCCCAACCACCCCAACCACCCCAACCACCCCGGCCACCCCGGCCATCCCAACCACCCCGGCCATCCCGGCCATCCCGGCCATCCCGGCCATCCCAACCACCCCGGCCATCCCGACCGTCCCGACCACCCCGACCACCCCGGCCACCCCAACCACCCTGGCCATCCCGACCGTCCCGGTCGTCGCCGTGGTCAGTGGGATGGCCGGGGTCGGGAAGAGTGCGCTTGCGCTGTACGTTGCGCATCGGCTGCGGGAGCGTTTCCCTGACGGGCAGCTCCACCTCAGCCTGCACGGCGCCACCCCCGGCGTCCCCCCGCTCGCCCCGGCCCAGGCGCTCACCGCGCTGCTGCGGGACCTCGGCGCCGACTCCCGGCAGATCCCCGAACACCCGGACGCGGGCGCCGCGTTGCTGCGCTCCCTGCTCGCCCCGACCCGCACCCTGCTGCTGCTCGACGACGCGGCGAGCGCCGCCCAGGTACGGCCGCTGCTGCCGGGCGGCCCCGGTTGCGCGGTGATCGTCACCAGCCGGTCGCCGCTCACCGCGCTCGACGGCGCCCACCGCATCCGGCTCGGCCCCCTGTCCGACGAGGACAGCGCGGCGCTGCTGCGGTCGGTCAGCGGGCGCGAGGGGCTGGACGCCGGGCACCCGCTCGTCGCGCTCACCGGCCGGCTCCCGCTCGCCCTGCGCGTGGTCGCCGCCCGGCTGGCCGCGCGCAGGGCGCTCACCCCCGAGGCGCTGGCCGGCCAACTCGCCGCCGCGGCCAGCAGACTGCACCATCTCGAGTACGACGACCTGAGCGTGGGCCGCTCCCTGGCCGTCGCCCACGACGCGCTCGCCGCCTCCGGCCGCGTCCAGGACCGCGACGCGGCCCTCGCCCTGCGCCACATCGGCACCCTCGACCTGTCCGGCTACGGCGCCCCGCTGATCGCCCGGCTCGCCGGCACCGACGAGCGACGCGCCGAGGCGGCCCTGGACCGCCTGGTCGACGTCGCCCTCCTGGAGGAGCCCGCATACGGCCGCTACACCCCCCACGACCTGGTCCGGGACTTCGCCCGCGACCTGACCGTGGGACCTGGCGGCGACAGGGCCCGGACCGAGGCCGCGCTCGTCGCCCTGCGCTGGTTCGCCGCTGCCGCCGAGCGGGCGCTCGTGGCCATCGTCGAGCCGGGGCCGGACCGGGACGACCGGCGTCGGCCGACCGCCGCCCAGCCCCCCGAACACGCCTCGTACGTCGCCGAGGCGGCGCCGTTCGCGCGCGCCGAGGACGCCTTCGCCTGGGGCGATCTGGAGCTGGAGAACATCGTCGCCCTGGTGGAGCGGTACGCCGATCCGGCCGACCCGCGGATCAGCGCCCATGTCTCCGTGCTCGTCCGGCTCCTGTTCCCCTATGTCCTGCGCGGTGGGCGCGTCGCCGAGACGGAGGTGCTCGGCACGGCCGCCCTGGCCGCCGCCCGCAGCCTCGGTGACGAGCCCGCCGAGGCCTGCGCCCTGGGCGACCTCGCCGGGCTGCACTTCCTGGCCGGCCGCCACAACGACGCCCTCGCGCTGACCGACCGGGCGCTCGCCGTCTGGCGGCGGCTGGACCGGGTGTCCGGGATCCGGCGCTGCCTGAACAACCGGGGCATGCTGCTGGAGTGCCTCGGGCGGTACGCGGAGTCCGGTGCGGCGCTGCGGCGGAGCCTGGAGCTCTCCCGGCAGCTGGACGACCCCTACGGCGAGGCCGTCACCCACAGCCACCTCGGCAACCTGCACGAGCACACCGACCCCCGCGCCGCCATCGAGCAGCACCGGCGCGCCCTGGCGATCGGGGACGCGATCGGCGCCGTCATCCTCCAGCACTCGGCACACCGCGACATCGGCTACGCCCGTCTCACCCTCGGTGAACCGGCGGCCGCCGCCGGACACTTCGAGGAGAGCCTGCGCATCCTCGGCCGGCACGGCGACTGGCACGGCGAGTCACAGTCCCGGCTCGGCCTGGTCCGGGCCCTGCGCGGCCTCGGCGACACCGCCCGCGCCCACCGGGAGTGCGCCGAACTCCTGCGCCGCGCCGACACCCGCGCCGACCGCTACGCCGGTGGTCTCGCCCGCCACCAGCTCGGTCTGCTCCTGCGCGAACAGGGGCGGCCCGGCGAGGCGTACGACGCCTGGCACGCGGCCCTGGCCGCCCTGGGCGGCACGGACGAGCCGGCGCTTCTCGCGGAACTGCGCGCACTGCTGGCCCCGGGCGGCTGATCACTTGGCGTCGGCATAGCACTCCACCACCGCCGTCGTGAACGGGAACCTGACCGGTGTCCGGCCGAACGTCAGCCGCCCCGCCAGGTCCGCCGCGTCCCTGATCGCCGCCACCACCGCCCCGGTCTCCTCCTCGGGACAGTGCACGATCACCTCGTCGTGCTGGAAGAAGACCAGTTCGGCCGCCATGTCCGCGCAGGTGCGGCGCAGTGCCGCGAGCATCAGCAGGGCCCAGTCGGCGGCGCTGCCCTGGACGACGAAGTTGCGCGCGAAGCGGCCCCGGGCCCGGGAATCGGTGGACGCGTAGCCCGGCACCCACCCGTCGGGCGCGTGCTCCTCCGGCCCTTCCTGGGGCATGCCCGCCTCCTCCGTGCCGTCGCCGGCCCCGGCCGCGGGCGGGCAGGTCCGGCCCAGCCAGGTCCGCACCAGCCGGCCATCCTCGCCGGCCCGTGCCGCGTCGTCGACGTACGCGACCGCGCGGGGGAAACGGCGCCTGAGCGCGGCGAGGTGCTTCAGGCCGTCGCCGGAGGTCTGGCCGTAGACCGCGCCGAGCACGGCGAGCTTGGCCTGTGCGCGGTCGCCGGAGAAGGCGCGGTCGGAGACCGACTGGTAGAGGTCGCTCTCGCGCCCGGCGACCTCCATCAGCGCGGGGTCCCGGGAGATGGCCGCGAGCACCCTCGGCTCCATCTGGTCCGCGTCCGCGACGACCAGCCGCCAGCCGGGGTCGGCGACCGCGGCCCGCCGGATCACCTTGGGGATCTGCAACGCGCCCCCGCCGTTGGTCACCCAGCGCCCGGTGACCGTCCCGCCCGCGTGGAACTCGGGCCGGAAACGGCCGTCGCGCACCCAGTCCTGGAGCCAGGTCCAGCCGTGCGCCACCCAGATCCGGTACAGCTTCTTGTAGGCGAGGAGCGGCTCCACGGCGGGGTGGTCGAGGCCGGAGAGCTCCCAGCGGCGGGTGGACCTCACCTTGATCCCGGCCTGCGCGAAGGCCTTGAGCACATCGGCCGGCAGATCGGGCCGGACCCGCCTGCCGAACGCGGCCGACACCTCGTCCGCCAGCTCGGCCAGCCGGCGCGGCTCGCCCCCGCCCGCGTACCGCTCGCCGAGCAGTTCGCGCAGCACCTCGCGGTGGACCTCGGCGCTCCAGGGCAGGCCCGCGCGGTTCATCTCGGCGGCGGTCAGCATGCCCGCCGACTCGGCCGCGGTCAGCAGCCGCATCCGGTCCGGGTGTTCGGCCCGGTCGTGCCGGAGCTGCTGCTCGGCGTAGACCGCGAGGAGTTCGTCGAGCGTCAGGCGGGCGGTGCCCTGCGGCTCGAACAGCGGTGACTGCGCGCCCGGTTCGGCGGCGCGCTGCGGTGGGTCGGGCGGTACCGGGCCGCCGCGGAGGCGGGCCAGGGCGGCGGCGGCCGAACGCGGCTCGCCCGACCGCCCCTCGTGGCCCAGCAGAAGTGTCTCGGCGTCCTCGATGTCGTAGCACCGCTCCACTCGCACCCCCGTGGCGAGCAGACGCGGGTAGACGTCGGCGGTCGACCGCCACACCCAGCGGGTGACCTCCGGGCGGCTCCGGACCGCCCCGGCGAGATCGGGCTCCCGCCGCACCGGCCCCGCGGGCAGCCCGTCCCGGCCGAGGGGGGCGACGTCGACGCCACCGTCCTCGGCCGGGGCGAGAGCCCACCGGTCGGTCATGCGGTGAGTGTGGCAGGCGCCACTGACAATGGCTTCGGCCTGCGGGTTTCGTGTCCTGGGCGGACCCGTTCTCAGTCCGCCGGACCCTGCTCCGCGCCGCCGGTGCCCTGTCCCGCGCCGCCGGTGCCCTCCGCCGCGCCCGCCGCCTCGGCCGCCGCGTTCTTCTGCTCCGCGAGCGGCGCCAGGACCTTGGCGACGTACGCCTCGGTCGCCGGCTTGGTGACGCCGAGGCCGTTGAGGACGCCCTCGCCGTTCTCGTGTTCGAGGAGGGCCAGCAGCAGGTGCTCGGTGCCGACGTAGTTGTGGCCGAGGCGCAGAGCCTCGCGGAAGGTGAGTTCGAGGGCCTTCTTCGCCTCGGGGCCGTAGGGGACGAGCTCGGGGACGTCCTCCGCGGCCGGCGGGAGCGCGGCGGCCGCGGCCTGGCGCACGGTGTCGAGCAGGACGCCCTGCGCGAGGATCGCCTTCGCCGCGATGCCGTCCGGTTCGGACAGCAGGCCGAGGACGAGGTGCTCGGGGCGGCCCTCCGGGTTGCGGGCCGCGAGCGCCTCGTCGTGGGCCGCCATGACCACGTGCCGCGCGCGCGGGGTGTAGCGGTCGAAGCCCTGGCTCGGGTCGAGGTCGGCGGACTCCTTCGGTACGAAGCGCTTCTGCGCCGCCTGCCTGGTCACGCCCATGCTCTTGCCGATCTCGGTCCAGGACGCGCCGGAGCGCCGGGCCTGGTCGACGAAGTGACCGATCAGGTGGTCGGCCACGTCGTCCAGGTGGTCGGCGGCGATCACCGCGTCCTGGAGCTGGTCGAGGGGTTCGGGGTGAACCTTCTTGATCGCCTCGATGAGGTCGTCGAGGCGTACGGATGCCGTGGTGGTCGAATGGGTCGCCATGCGTCAACCGTAAGTTGACACCCCATCACTGTCAACCCGAAGTTGACACTCGCTCCCGCCGCCCGCCGCCCGCCGCCCGCCGCCCGCCGCCCGACCGCCCGACCATCCGACCGGCCGACCATCCGCCCGCCCGACCGCCCGCCCGTGCCGCCCAGACAGTTGTCCACAGGGTGTGGACGGCCGCCGCCCGCCGTCCGTGCCGCATGGCACGATCGACGTGTGACCAGCAGCGAGCCCAGCACCGTCGACCGAGCCTTCCAGGCCGCCCTGTACGACGACACCGACTCCGGCCTCGACACGGGCGCGTCCCTCCTCGCGGCCGACACCGGCGCGGACGGCGAACTCGATCGCCGGGGCCGGGAGTTCGTCGCGGCGGCCTGGCGGCGCGGCTGGCAGCCCGCCGACGTCGTACGGCTGGTGCGCCGCGAGCTGGACGACCCGCACGTCCGCCTCGCCGCCGGGCTGATCCGCGCGCAGCTGCCGGACGACCGGGCCCGGGGCCCGCGCTGGCAGGCCCAGCTGGACGCCCTGCCGGACGGCCACGCACGCGTGGGCGACCGCTTCTCGCACGCCACCGCGGTCCTGGAGCTGTACCGGCTGCTGCTGCGGCTGCCCTCGCTGGAACCCCTGGACGAGCCCGGACCGCGCGCGGACGCGCACCGGCCCGAGTCCCGCATGCTCACCCGGATCCGCGCGCTGCTCGCCAAGGCCGAGGCGACCGGCTACCCCGAGGAGGCCGAGGCGCTCAGCGCCAAGGCGCAGGAGCTGATGGCCCGGCACAGCGTCGACGAGGCGCTGCTCGCCGCCGGGGCGCCCGCGCCGGACACGCCCGGAGCCTGGCGCATCGGGGTCGAGCCGCCGTACGAGCAGGCCAAGGCGGTGCTGCTGGACGCGGTCGCCACGGCCAACCACTGCCGCGCGGTGTGGAACGAACCGCTGGCCTTCTCCACGGTCGTCGGCTTCGAGGCGGACCTGGAGGCGGTCGAACTCCTGCACACCTCGCTGCTGGTGCAGGCCACGCACGCGATGGCGAAGGCGGAGGCCGCGCAGCGGGCGGGCGGCCGCAGACGCACCAAGACCTTCCGCCAGTCCTTCCTCGCGGCCTACGCCCACCGCGTCGGCGACCGGCTGGCGGCCGCCGCGCAGGCCGCGGTGGCCGAGTCCGAGGCGGCCCGGGACCTGCTCCCGGTCCTGGCCACCCGCGAGACGGCCGTCACCGAACGCACGGCGCGGATGTTCCCGGAGACCACCACGACCCGCCTGCGCGGTGTGACCGACGAGGCGGGCTGGACGGAGGGCCGGAAGGCGGCGGACCGCGCCCAGGTCCGCTCCCGTTCCCGGCTCCCCTAGGGCGCCCCGCCGCGGCCCTCCCGGCGCCGTCAGTCCCCGGCCACCTGGAACGCGCCCACCGTCGCGTCCGGCTTCTGCGCCGACCCCTTGCCCGCCACGGCCCCGTACTTCCACGGGAAGCTCTGCGTCGCGTCGCTCCCCGGCAGCGACACCGTCATCGAGGTCGCCGCCAGGCTCGTCGCGGCGCCGTCCTCGCCCCGTACGTAGCTGATCGAGAAGGCCGCCGAGTCCCCCTTGGCCAGCTTGATCTTCTCGGTCTTGGCGCCCGACTGCGCGGAGACCGCGGCGGACGTGCCGTCCGCCTTCAGGGTGAGGCCCGGGAAGCCGTCCAGCGTGCACGGCGCGCTCTGGTTGGTGATGCTCACCGGCACCTCGCCGGTGTCCCCCGCGGCCGGCGCCACGCTCGCGGAGCCGACCTGGACGGAGACCTTGCCGATCTCGCAGGCCGAGCTGTTCTTGCTGCTGGAACCGTCGCCGTCGTTGCCGCAGGCGGTCAGGGCGAGAGCGGCGGCGAGAGCGGTGACGGTGAGCGGAATGGCGCGCATGTGCAGATCCCCATCGAGGTCGTGGCGGTGTCCCAGCATCATCACGCCCCGGCCCGGGTCCCGCTCGCGCACCCCCGCCACCGGCCGCTTTCGAGTGGACCCGTACCGGTCCGCGGACCCGGTCGGGCCGGTGCTACTGCCCGGTGCCGGCCGTGGCCAGCCCGGAGGGCAGCTTCCCGCCCTCGGCCTTGGTGTAGGTCTCCGTGCCGGTCTTCCCGGACCAGGTGACCTCGATGCTGCTCCTGCTGACCGTGTCGACCATTCCGGTGACCCGGTCCTTGGCGCCGTCGGTGCAGCTGAGGTGGATCATCCGCATCCCGGCCTCCTCACCGGCGGTCCCGCTGCACACGGACCCGCCGGTCTCGAAGAGCCCGGCCTCCTTGCCGGTGACCACCAGCGCGACGATCTTGCCGCCGCTCGTGGTGATCCAGCTGCCCTGGAGCGCGTCGGAGGAGGCCGTGCCGCTCTCCGAGCCGCCCCCGGCGCTCGCGGCCGCGGACGACGTGGCCGACGCGGTGGCCGAGGAGCCGCCGGAGTCACCGCCGCCGCCGCACGCGCTCAGCGCGAGCACGCCCACCAGCCCCACGGCCGCGCCGGCGGTCCGCACCGCCGTACGCGCCGCACCCGTGGCCGCCGAAGCCGAAGCCGAAGCCGAAGCCGACGCTGAAGCCGATGCCGAAGCCGTAGTCACCGCAACGCTCCCAAGGTGTAGCCGGTGGGCCGTCCGGCCGCCCGGACGACAGCGGCAAGCTACCAGGACTCACCAGGAGGACTTGCGTACGCCGGGTAGGTATCCGCTGTGGGCCTGGTCCCGCAGATTCAGCCGGGACAGGCCGAAGGCGCGGAAGTAACCCCGCGGCCGGCCGTCCACCTGGTCGCGGTTGCGCACCCGGGTGGCGCTCGCGTCGCGCGGCTGCCGGTCCAGCTCACGCCGGGCGGCGAGCCGTTCGGCCTCGGTGGCGGACGGCCGCCGGAGGATCTCCTTCAGCTCGGCCCGGCGGGCGGCGTGGCGGGCGACGGTGCGCCGCCGCCGCTCGTTCTTCGCGATCTTGCTCTTCTTCGCCATATCGGTTCCCCGTCCCCCTCAGACCTTCACGCCCCGGGCGCGGATACGGGCCACGGCCGCCTCCACCCCGATCGTGTCGACCGTCCTGATCGCCCGCACGCTCAGCCGCAGCCGGACGTGCCGGCCCTCGCCGGCCAGCCAGTAGCGCTTGGTCTGGATGTTCGGGTCGAAACGGCGGGAGGTCCGCCGGTGGGAGTGCGAGATCCGGTTGCCGAAGCCGGGCCGGGCGCCGGTCAGCATGCAGTGCGCGGACATGGTGACGTACGTCTCCTCGTTCAGTTAGCGCTAATGGGATTCATTTTCAGTAAGATAGCAGCCATGGCACGCAACGAACTCCGTCCGGTCATCAAGCTCCGGTCCACGGCGGGGACCGGCTACACCTACGTGACCCGCAAGAACCGCCGCAACGATCCGGACCGCATGACCCTGCGCAAGTTCGACCCGGTCGCCGGCCGGCACGTCGACTTCCGAGAGGAGCGCTGAACCACCGTCATGCGCAAGGGAATCCACCCGGACTACCGGCCCGTCGTGTTCCGTGACCGTGCCGCCGGCCACGCCTTCCTCACCCGCTCCACCATGACGAGCGAGAAGACGGTCGAGTGGGCGGACGGCCGGACCCACCCCGTGGTCGACGTCGAGATCTCCGACGTCAGCCACCCCTTCTGCACCGGCACCGCCCGGGTCCTGGACACCGCCGGACGCGTCGAGCGCTTCGAGCGGCGCTACGGGAAGCAGGGCTGATGTCCCCGGCCGCCCCGACCCCCGACACCCCGCTCCCCGTCGTGATCGTCGGCGGGCTGCACGCCGACGCCCGCAGGGCCGCCGTCGCCCGGCTGCTCGCCGACGTCCCGGGGAGCGTCGTACTCCACCACGACCTCTCCACGGCCGCCGACGGCACCGTCGTACGGACCGTGCGGGACGCCACCGGGATCCTCTCCGCCGGTGACACGCCCCTGGTCGACGACTGCGCGTGCTGCGCCCTGCGCGAGGACCTGGTGCCCGAGCTGCGGCGGCTCGCCGGGGACGGCGCCACCGCCCTCGCGGTCGTCGAGCTCTGGGACTCCGTCGAGCCCAAGGCGATGGCCGAGGTGGTCGTCGCCGGCGGCCTCACCGTGACCGGCGTGATCACCGCCGTCGACCCGGCGCTGCTGCTGCCGTACCTGGGCAACGGCGACGACCTCGCCGATGCCGGCCTCGCCGCGGCCGCCACCGACCGGCGCACGGTGGCCGACACCTTCGCCCGGCAGCTGGAGTACGCCCCCGTCCTCGCCGTCGCCGACTCCCCGGAGGCCGACGACGAGGACCACGAGCTGCTCGCGCAGCTCCATCCGACAGCCCGCCGGGTCCCCCTCCGGGGCGGCCACCCAGGGGGCCCGGCGGGCCCCGCCGGGACGCCGGACGGCACGCTGGCCCGGGCCGCGCTCGGCGGCTTCGACGTGGAGGCGGCCGCCGCCGCCCAGCATCCGGCCTGCGCCCTGCTGCCCGCCGAGGCGGACGGCCACGGCGTCGCCACCCTGGTCTGGCACCGCAGCCGGCCCTTCCACCCCGAGCGGCTGTACGCGGCGCTGGAGGACCTGACCTGCGCCGCCGCCCGCAGCCGGGGCCGGTTCTGGCTCGCCGACCGGCCCGACGCGCTGCTGCACTGGGACGCGGCCGGCGGCGCCCTGTGCGTGGAGAGCGCGGGACCCTGGCTGGCCTCCCTCCCCGACGCGGCCTGGGAACTGGTCCCGCCCGTGCGCCGGGCCGCCGCCGCGCTGGACTGGCACCCGGAGCACGGCGACTGCTGCCAGCACCTGGTCTTCACGTCCCCCGGCCTCGACCGCGACGGGCTGGAGCGGCTGCTGGAGTCCTGCCTGCTGACCGACGCCGAGTACGCCGCCGGGCGCGACGCCTGGAAACGGCTCCCGCCCGCCTTCGACACCCTCCTGGAGGTCTGACCCCGCCATGCCCCGCAAGACCGACCGCAAGCCGGTGAAGGACCGGCCGAACCCGCTGGACCGGGCCGGGATCGACTACATCGACTACAAGGACACCGACCTGCTGCGGAAGTTCGTCTCCGACCGCGGGAAGATCCGCAGCCGCCGCGTCACCCGGGTCTCCGCCCAGCAGCAGCGGCTGCTGGCCCGGGCGGTCAAGAACGCCCGGGAGATGGCCCTGCTGCCGTACGGGCCGCCCGGCCGCTGATCCGTCCGTCAATAGGTAGGTGTTTCCCTACGCTTGACCCGTAGGGAAACGCCTACCTATTGTTTTCTCCATGAGCACGCACATCACCCACGCCTCCTTCGTCACCCTCCCCGTCGCCGACCAGGACCGTGCCCTGCGCTTCTACCGGGACCTGCTCGGCTTCGAGGTCACCGCGGACCTCCGAACGCCCCAGGGCCGCCGGCTCCAGGTCGCCCCCGAGGGCGCGCAGACCGTCTTCACCCTCTCCGGTCCGGGCATGGGCGGTTCCGAGCCCGGCTCGGCTCGGGGGATCATGTGGGTGACGACCGATGTCGACGCCGACTGCGCGCGGCTCGCGGCGGCGGGCACCGGCGTACAGGGGCCGGACGCGTTCCCGTGGGGCCGCATGGCCTCCTTCCGGGACCCGGACGGCAACACCCTGATGCTGCTCACGGAGGCCGCCCAGGACCAGTAGGAGGAACCGGGCATGACCACGACCGGCGCCGTCGAGGACCGGGTCTTCGCCGCGCTCGCCAACGGCACCCGGCGTGAGGTGCTGCGGCTGCTGCGGGACGGCGGGCCCCAGCCGGTCCAGGCCCTGGCCGACCACTTCGACATGCGCCGCCCCAGCCTCTCGGAACACCTCAGGGTGCTCCGGGAGGCCGGCCTCGTCTCCGAGCAGCGCGCCGGCCGCCGGCGCATCTACCGCCTGGAGGCGGCCCCCCTCGCCGGCCTCCAGGACTGGCTCCACCCCTACGAGCGGTTCTGGCGCGACCGGTTGCTCGACCTCGGCGCGCTCCTCGACCGCATGCCCGACGACGAGCGGCCATGACGAGCGAACCGCCCCCCGGCGCCGACGACCTCACCGCCATCCGCGTGGACCAGTTCCTTCCGCATCCGCCCGCCAAGGTCTGGCGCGCCCTCACCGAGCCCGGACTGCTCGTGCAGTGGCAGATGCGCGGTGCCGAGAACTTCCGGCTGGAGGTCGGCCACCGGTACCGGATGACCTCGGTCCCGCGTCCCCACACCCGCTTCTCCGGCGTCGTCGACGTGCAGGTTCTCGCCTACGACCGGGAGCGGATGCTGTCCGTCCGCTGGTCCGATCCCGATCCGGCCAATCTCGCGGACTGGACCATCACCTGGACGCTGGAACAGGAGGGCCGCGGTACGCGTCTCTTCCTAGTGCACCAGGGGTTCGAGCCGGACGACCCGGTGCAGATGCTGGCGCGGAGGATCATGGACGGGGGCTGGCGCTCGCATGTCTGGGCAGCTCTGGGGCAGACGCTGGAACGGCTCGGGTAAAGCGGACGTCAAACCTGTAACCGCAGGAACACCCCCCGTGCACGTGCATCTGCTCATGCATCTGCACGTGAACAGGGTTATGATCCGGGTCAGTTGACCACTACATCAATGGTCACATCAGCCAGTTAGTGCACCACCGGGGAGCGACCTGTGGACCTCGACGTTGACGGCGTGTACGGGGGGTTTGACGTGTACAACGGCATGGCTGCCACGCAGCTGGACGGAGTGGCCTGGCAGAAGAGCAGGCACAGCAACTCGCAGGGTTCCTGCGTCGAGTTCGCGCGGCTGCCGGGCGGTGACGTGGCGGTCCGCAACTCGCGGTTCCCGGACGGGCCGGCCCTCGTCTACACGCGTGCCGAGATCGAGGCGATGCTCCTCGGCGTCAAGGACGGCGAGTTCGACCACCTGATCGTGGGCTGACGCCGGCGCACCGGGGACAACCCGGTGCATTCGGTGCGCACTGCCCGGTAACGCGCGTAGAAACCCGGCGTCCTGAGACGCCGGGTTCCACTACTCGTCCGGCTGGAGCCGGAACAGCGCCCAGACCACCTTGCCGCTGAGGGTGCCCGCGAGCGGGTGCCAGCCCCAGCTGTCGCTGAACGAGTCGACCAGGAACAGCCCGCGGCCCGACTCCGCCGAGAAGTCGTCCGAGTCGCGCGGGGCCGGAGTGGCGTGGCTGGGGTCGCGCACCGCGCACACCAGCCGCTCCGTCCAGCGCAGCAGGTGCAGCCGGACCGCCGGGGTCTGCGGTGCCACCGCACACTCGGGCTCGCCCGGCACCGCGTGCCGCAGGGCGTTGGTGACCAGCTCCGAGACCACGAGGCAGACGTCGTCGAAGCGGTCGCCCACGTCCCACTGGCCGAGCGTCCTGCGGGTGAACAGGCGGGCTTCGCGCACGGCTTCGTAGCGGGCCGGCAGGGCGCAGGAGGCGGCGTTGGACACGGCCGCGGGATCAAGCGGCGGAAGGCCCTGCCGTAATGGCTTGAGCATGGTCGATCCATTCGTCCCCATGCGAGGCACTCCCGGGAATTCGCGGTCGTTGCGATGCAGCGGTGGCGCGAGACCATGGTTTCGGATGCGTACAGCAGATGCAAGGGCAGATGCACGTGCACGCGACCGAATTGGACCCTCCCGTACCGCTTGTTGGCCATTTTTTCCGCCAACTTGCTGCCCTTGGCTCACTACCTGCTTGCACTTTCCTGTGATTAAACTTTGGCCGCTTTCCGTTTCCGTAACCGGACGAGTACAGCTCGAAGTGTTTTAGTGGCAGACTGCGGGCCCTGAGGACGGTTGGGGAGGCTGGCGAACGTGAGCGCGGGAGAGCCCGGATCGGTGGTGCGGCGAATGCTGCTCGGCTCGCAACTCAGGCGGCTGCGCGAAGCCCGGGGGATCACGCGTGAGGCGGCGGGTTACTCGATCCGCGCCTCCGAGTCGAAGATCAGCCGGATGGAGCTGGGCCGGGTGAGCTTCAAGACGAGGGACGTGGAAGACCTGCTGACGCTGTACGGCATCACCGACGAGGTCGAGCGCGAGTCGCTCCTCTCCCTCGCCCGGGAGGCCAACGTGGCGGGCTGGTGGCACAGTTACTCGGACGTCCTGCCGAGCTGGTTCCCCACCTATGTGGGCCTGGAGGGCGCGGCGCATCTGATCCGCGCGTACGAGGTGCAGTTCGTGCACGGCCTGCTCCAGACCGAGGAGTACGCGCGCGCCGTGGTGCGGCGCGGTATGAAGGGGGCGGGCGAGGCGGACGTGGAGCGCCGGGTCACGCTGCGCCTGGAGCGGCAGAAGTACCTGGTGGCCGAAAACGCCCCCGACTTCCACATCGTCCTCGACGAGGCGGCGCTGCGCCGGCCCTACGGCGACCGCGAGGTGATGCGCGGTCAGCTCCAGCACCTCATCGAGATCTCCGAGTACCCCAACGTGCGGCTGCAGATCATGCCGTTCGGCTTCGGCGGGCACTCCGGGGAGAGCGGCGCCTTCACGATCCTGAGCTTCCCGGAGTCCGACCTCTCCGACGTGGTCTACCTGGAGCAGCTCACCAGCGCCCTCTACCTCGACAAGCGCGAGGACGTCGCCCAGTACGAGCTGGCGCTGAAGGAACTCCAGCAGGACAGCCCGGGTCCGGCCGAGAGCCGGGATCTGCTGCGGGGGCTGCTCCAGCTTTCCTAGGGCTCTGCCCAGAAGTTCGCTCTCCGTCCCCAACTTCCTTGTGACACAAGTACGATGACGCGTGATCAGACCGTGATGTCGATCAAGTCTGCTTAGTGATTTGGGGATCACATGTCGTCGTACTTCTCCGAACTGGCCCAGCAGTACATCGACGGTGAGTGGCGCCCGGGAGCCGGCTCCTGGGACATCATCGACTTCAACCCGTACGACGGCGAGAAACTGGCGTCGATCACCATCGCGGCGGTCGAGGAGATCGACGAGGCCTACCGGGCGGCCGCCCGCGTCCAGAAGGAATGGGCCGCCACCAGCCCCTACGCCCGCCGTGCAGTCTTCGAGAAGGCCCTGCGGATCATCGAGGAGCGCGAGGGCGAGATCACCGAGGCGATCATCGCCGAACTCGGCGGCACGCATCTGAAGGCCGCCTTCGAACTGCACCTCGCCAAGGAGTTCCTGCGCGAGTCGATCCAGTGGGCGCTGCGCCCCGAAGGCCGGATCCTGCCCTCCCCGGTGGACGGCAAGGAGAACCGCCTCTACCGCGTCCCGGTCGGTGTCGTGGGTGTGATCAGCCCCTTCAACTTCCCCTTCCTGCTGTCGATCAAGTCGGTCGCCCCGGCCCTCGCGCTCGGCAACGGCGTGGTCCTCAAGCCGCACCAGAACACCCCGATCGTCGGCGGCACCCTGGTCGCGAAGATCTTCGAGGACGCCGGCCTGCCCGGCGGTCTGCTCAACGTCGTCGTCACCGACATCGCCGAGATCGGCGACGCCTTCATCGAGCACCCCATCCCGAAGGTCATCTCCTTCACCGGTTCCGACAAGGTCGGCCGCCACGTGGCCACCGTCTGCGCCTCGCTCTTCAAGCGCGCGGTGCTCGAACTGGGCGGCAACAGCGCGATCGTGGTCCTCGACGACGCCGACATCGAATACGCGGTCGACGCGGCGGTCTTCAGCCGGTACGTCCACCAGGGCCAGGTCTGCATGGCCGCCAACCGGGTGCTGGTCGACCGCTCGATCGCCGACGAGTTCACCGAGAAGTTCGTCGCCAAGGTGCGGACCCTCAAGGCCGGCGACCCGCGCGACCCGCAGACGGTCATCGGCCCGGTCATCAACTCCCAGCAGGCGGAGTCGCTCTCGGCCACGGTCGAGCAGGCCGTCGCGGAGGGCGCCACGGCCCTGCTGCACGGCACCACCACCGAGAACCTGGTCGAGCCGTCGGTCCTCACCGGTGTGCCCGCCGACTCCGCCCTGCTCCGCCAGGAGGTCTTCGGCCCGGTCGCCTTCCTCATCCCCTTCGACGGCGAGGAGGAGGCCGTCCGCATCGTCAACGACACCCCGTACGGCCTCAGCGGCGCCGTGCACACCGGGGACGTCGAGCGGGGTGTGGCCTTCGCCAAGCAGATCGACACCGGCATGTTCCACGTCAACGACGGCACCGTCCACGACGAGCCGCTCGTGCCCTTCGGCGGCGAGAAGCACTCCGGCACCGGCCGCCTGAACGGCGAGGCGACCGTGGACGCCTTCACCACCCTGAAGTGGATCTCGGTCCAGCACGGCCGCAGCGGCTTCCCCTTCTAGTCCTTCCGGAGGCTTCCGGGCCCTTGGGGACAGGATCTGACCTAAAGGGCCCGTAGCTTCGTCGGTGCCGGGGCAAGCGAGGCCCCGGCGGGAACCGACGAAAGGCGGCCGGTCATGGTCACTCACGTTCTCGCGGAAGCCCGCGGCGACGAGCGCGGCGCGCTGCTCTCCTTCATCGAGGAGCAGCGGGGCGGTATCCGCCGGGCGCTCCTCGGGCTGACGGACGAGCAGGCGGCGAGCAGGCCCAGCGCGAGCGAGCTGTCCCTGGCCGGCCTGCTCAAGCACGTCGCCGAGGTCGAGCAGAGCTGGATCGCCCGCGCCAGGCAGGAGGCGCCGGCGATCCAGCGCGACCAGTCGAACTGGCACGAGACCTTCCAGTTGGTCGGCGACGAGACGGTGGCCTCGCAGCTCGCCCACTGGGAGCAGGTCGCCGCCGAGACGGAGAAGTTCATCCGCTCCGTCCCCAGCCTCGACGACACCTTCCCGCTCCCGTCGCAGCCCTGGTTCCCGCCGGAGGGCCGGGTCTCCGTGCGCTGGGTCTGCCTCCACCTGATCCGCGAGACCGCCCGGCACGCGGGCCACGCCGACATCATCCGCGAGTCCCTGGACGGCAGGACCGCCTTCGAGCTGGTGGCCCTGGAGCAGGCGGGGGAGCAGGCCCCCTAGCCGCTCAGTGGTGGAAGCCGGTGGCCGCGTCCTTGTCCCTGACCTGCGGATGCGGCTGGCGGCGCAGCTCCGGCAGCAGCCGGGTCAGGTCCTCGATGAACAGGTCGGCCAGGTCCTTCGAGAAGCCGTTGCGGCACACCACCCGCAGCACCGACAGATCCTCCCGGTTCGCCGGGAAGGTGTAGGCCGGAATCAGCCAGCCGCCCTCGCGCATCCGCCGGGACACGTCGAAGACGTCGTACGCCGTCACGTGGTCGGCGGTGGTGAAGGCGAACACGGGCAGCTCGTCGCCCCGCGTCAGCAGCCGGAAGTCGCCGAGCGCCTCGATGCGGTCGGCGAGCCCGGTCGCCACGTCCCGCGAGGTCTGCTGCACCGCGCGGTATCCGTCCCGGCCCAGGCGCAGGAACGTGTAGTACTGCGCGACGACCTGGGCGCCGGGGCGGGAGAAGTTGAGTGCGAAGGTGGGCATGTCGCCGCCCAGGTAGTTGACCCGGAAGACCAGCTCCTCGGGCAGCGACTCCTTGTCCCGCCACAGTGCCCAGCCGACGCCCGGGTAGACCAGGCCGAACTTGTGCCCCGAGGTGTTGATCGACGCCACGCGCGGGAGCCGGAAGTCCCACACCAGGTCCTCGTCGACGAAGGGGGCGATCATCCCGCCGGAGGCCCCGTCCACATGGACCGGGACGTCGATCCCGGTGCGCTCCTGGAGCGCGTCCAGGGCGGCGCAGAGGTCGGCGACCGGCTCGTACGACCCGTCGAAGGTGGAGCCGAGGATGGTGACGACCCCGATGGTGTTCTCGTCGCAGAGGTCGGCGGCGGCCTGCGGGTCCAGGTGGTAGCGGTCGCCGTCCATCGGGACGAACCGTGCCTCCACCTCCCAGAAGTTGCAGAACTTCTCCCAGCAGACCTGCACGTTGATGCCCATGATCAGGTTCGGTCGCGCGCTGCCCGGGTAGCGGTCGGCGTTGCGCCGCATCCAGCGGCGCTTGAGCGCCATGCCGGCCAGCATGCAGGCCTCGCTGGACCCGGTCGTCGAACAGCCGACGGCGGCCGCCGGGTCGGGCGCGTTCCACAGGTCGGCGAGCATCGCCACACAGCGCCGCTCCAGTTCGGCGGTGCGCGGGTACTCGTCCTTGTCGATCATGTTCTTGTCCGTGCACTCCGCCATCAGCACCCCGGCCTGCGGTTCCATCCAGGTGGTGACGAAGGTGGCCAGATTCAGCCGGGCGTTGCCGTCCAGCATCAGCTCGTCGTGGACCAGCTGGTACGCGGTCGACGGCGGCAGCGGGGAGTCCGGCAGCCGGTGCGTGGGCGGAGCCTCGGTCATGCCGCCGACCGGGTTCGCCTCCCCGAAGAACGGGTTGACGGACATCGGCCGTTCCTGGTGCTTCTCGGGTCCTTTGTGCAGTGGCATGAACGTGTGCCTCCAGAGGGAAATGGGTCAGCGGACGGCGGTGCCGTCCTCCCGCAGCTGCATCTGCGGCCGTCCTGTCACCAGCAGCCAGGCCGGCAACGAGGCGATGCACAGCAGGGCGAGGATGGTCGGCGAGGCGACCAGTGCCGCGGCCGTGAACAGGCTCACCCAGCCCTGCCGGGTGATGGCAAGGAGCATGCCCAGCACGCCCGCCGCCACGCCCACCGCGGGGTGGACGGCGGAGACCAGGGCGTGCGCGCACAGGCCCAGGGCGGTGCCCACGAACACGGCCGGGAAGATCCGGCCGCCGCGGAAGCCGCTGGTCGCGGCCACCACCAGCGCGGCCAGCTTCACCACCGTCATCACGGCGAACTGCCCGGCCGACCAGCCCTCCGGGTCGGCCGCCAGCACCGTGATCTCGTCGAGCCCCTTGAAGAGCGTCAGATGGCCGCCCACGGCCGCCAGCGCGCCCAGCACCACACCGCCCGCCGGGAGCATCAGCATCGGGTGGCGCAGCCGCCCGAAGGCGCGGTGCGTGTACGGGAAGACGTGGACGGCGCCCATCCCGAGCAGCGCCGCGACGCAGGCGACGGCCAGCGCGGAGACCAGATCCGGCCAGCGCGGGTGACCGATCGGGGGCAGATGCAGGTCGAAGGACGGGTGCGAGACCAGGGTGGTGGTCATCGCGCCCGCGGCCCCGGCCGCCAGCGGCGCGAAGAGGTTGTCCCACATCAGCCCCCGCATCGGCTTGCCGGCCAGCGACTCCGAGATGACCAGCGCGGCCGCGACCGGGGTGCCGAACAGCGCGCCGATCGTCGCCGCCTCCGCCAGCCCCATCCACAGCGGCGCCGGGGTACGGGGGTAGACGCGGCGGCCCAGCCACACCGCGAGCCCGACGTTCACGGCGATGATCGGGTTCTCCGGGCCCAGGCTGGGACCGCCCGCCAGCATCAGCGCGGCCGCCAGCAGCAGGCCGGGCAGGACCACGGGCGGCAGCGCGGGCGCGTTCAGGCCCATGGTCGCGGGGTCGGGCCCGGCGTGCCCCGGCACCAGCCACACCACCAGGCCGACCGCGACGCCGGTCCCGACGAGCACGACGAACATCCAGAACACCGAGTAGCGCCCGACGCCCAGCGCGTCCGGCAGGTTCTGCCAGAGCACGTGCTGGAGCTGGGTGGCCGCCTCGCTCACCCCGACGAAGAGCAGGCTGGACACCACCCCCACCACCAGGGAGGGCAGGATCAGCGGCAGCAGGGCGCGCGCGGGTGTCGCGGGGGCGGTGCCGGGCGCCTGTTGCGCGGTCTCCTGAGCCACGGGCCCACCATAAGCGGACAAAACCGGCGTAACATCCCGAGCGGAACGGGCTTGCACCTCACGCGGCGTGAGGATCGAGCGCTTCAAGGCGTTCCACGACTCGATGACCCCGGGGCCGGCCGAGCACCTGAAGGAGGCGATCGAGGCCAACGCGGCACGGCACTCGGGCTGACCCACAGCCTTCTCCTGGCTGCCGCACAGTGCATCCCGGAGACACCGGTGGAACCTGGGGCAGTCACATTACGTTGATAGCTTTGTGCGCCCGCACAAGGAACCCGCTGTGCCCTCACCCCTCAGGAGCCCGGAACCGTGATGACGCTCGCCCTCGGCCCGAGCTGGCTGGATCCGAACAACCTGCTCGACTCGTTCGGCATCTGGGGCCTGCTCCTGGTCGTCTTCGCCGAGTCCGGGCTGCTGATCGGCTTCTTCCTCCCCGGTGACTCCCTCCTGTTCACCTGCGGCATGCTGATCACCGCGAACACACTGGACTTCCCGCTCTGGGGTGCCATCGCCCTGATCTGCCTCGCCGCGGTCCTCGGCGACCAGGCGGGCTACATGTTCGGCAAGAAGGTCGGGCCCTCGCTCTTCAACCGCCCGGACTCCCGCCTCTTCAAGCAGGAGAACGTCGCCAAGGCGCACGAGTTCTTCGAGAAGCACGGCCCCAAGTCCCTGATCCTGGCCCGCTTCGTGCCCGTGATCCGCACGTTCACGCCGATCATCGCCGGCGTCAGCGGCATGGCGTACCGCTCGTTCCTGACGTTCAACGTCATCGGCGGCGTCCTGTGGGGCGCGGGCGTCACCCTGCTCGGTTCCTGGCTCGGCAAGATCGACTTCGTCAAGAACAACATCGAGGCGATCCTCATCCTGATCGTCCTCGTCTCGGTCGTCCCGATCGCCATCGAGTTCCTGCGGGCCCGCGCGCAGAGCAGGAAGGCCGCCCCGGTCCAGGAGCAGCCGGCCCCTGCGGTCATGGACGACGCCACGACCCAGCTCCGCCGGATCGAGCCGACGTACACCCCGCAGCAGCAGTACGCCCAGCAGCCCCAGCCGCCCCAGCAGCCGTACTACGACCAGGGCGGCTACGACCAGAGCGGCTACGACCAGGGCGGCTACGGCCAGAACTCCTACGGTCAGAACGGCTACGGCCAGCAGCAGTACCCGTACAACGAGGAGCAGCAGTACCGCCCCTGAGCTGCCTCGGGGCGCTCAGAACCCCCGTGTCCGCTTCGCGGCCCGCCGCTTGCCGGCCGAGCCCACCCGCAGGGTCAGCCGGGAGATCTCCGAGCCCAGGTTGACCCCGATGGCGATCGCCATGGCCAGGGACGCCGCCTTGGCCAGCGACACCAGCCCCTTGTCGATCTCGTTCTGAGCCATCGAGAGCAGCCCGAAGTACGTGGCCGACCCGGGCAGCAGCGGCCCGATCGCCGCCGTCGTGTACGGCAGCGCGGAGGCGAACCGGAACCGCGACAGCAACTGCCCGAACAGCCCGACCAGCCCCGCCGCCACGGCCGTGGAGGCGACCGGCGAGATGCCCCCGGCGTAGTGCATCGCGCCGTACACCGACCACGCGACACCGCCGTTGAGGGTCACGGCCAGCACGGTGGATCGTTCCTGCTGGAGCAGGACGGCGAAGGTCAGCGACAGCACCATGGACGCCGCGATCTGGAGCAGCGGCCGCTCGGTGGTGGCCAGCGCCACGTCAGGGTTGAGAGTGCCGCCCAGCTTCACCCCGAAGTACAGGACCGTCAGCACGCCGATGACGATGCCGACGAAGAAGTACATGACCTCCAGCAGCCGCGCGGAGGCGGTGATGTAGAAGCCGGTCAGGCCGTCCTGGACGCCCGCGACCAGCGCCCGCCCGGGCAGCAGCGCGAACAGCCCGCCGGTGACCACGGCGGACGCCGCGACGTCCACGTGGGCCAGCGCGAACGCGACCCCGACCGCCGCCGGCGGCATCGCGGCCACCATGAACTGGTAGAACTCCGGCAGCCCCCGCCCCGCGCACAGCCACGCCAGCCGGTCGCCGAGCATCGCGCCGATCGCCGCCGCCACGAACACCAGCAGGTCACCGCCGACCAGCACCGAGGCCGCCCCCGCGAGCAGCCCGCTCGCGGCGGTCAGCGCCCAGCCGGGGTACGGGTGCCGGTTGCGGCGTATCTCCGCGAGCCGCCGGTAGGCCTCCTCCAGGGAGACCAGGGTCTCGGGGTCGGTGAGGTCGTCCACGAGCCGGAACACGGCCGCCAGGCGCGTGTAGTCCGTCCCGCGCCGCCGTACCGTCCGGGAGGCCGTCACCGGGTCGTCGACGAGCGAGGGCTGGTAGGAGATCGCCAGCAGCGTGAAGGTGACGTTCGGCTCGCAGCGGTCCAGCCCGTACGACCGGCAGACCGCGAACATCGCGGCCTCCACGTCCTCCGCGCCCTCGCCGCCGGCCAGCAGCAGCTCGCCGATGCGCAGGGTCAGGTCGAGCACGCGCGGGACGGCGGGACCGCCCTCCTCGGCCTTCTGCACCTGCTCCGGGGCCGGCCGGTCGGCCACCGGCATGCGCAGCATCGTGCGCATCCGGTCCTGCCAGGGCGCGTCCTTGACCAGGCTGACCGAGGGAAAACCGGAGGCGGGCGTGAAGGCGGGCGGGGCGTCCTGGGCGCTGTAGACGCTCGGCGTGCTGAACGCCGACCCCTCCGGCTCGGCGGCCGGCGCCTGCGGCACCGCCAGCCCGTCGGGCACCGAGAACTCCGACGTCGTCTCCGGCTCACCGCCGCCCTCGGGGACCGCGATGCCCTCCGGCACGGCGAACTCGGACGTGATCTCCGGGTCGTACCGCGCCTCGTCCGACCGGGGCTTGCGGTCCTCCGCCTCCGTCACCGTCGTAACGCTCCCTGAACGAACACCTTCACGTAGGTCTCAGTATGCGCATGACCGCTCGGACGGCGCGGAAACCGACTCCCGTCCCGGGGGCACGGGGGCGGGCACGCAAAACGGGCCGCACGCGTGCGTGCGGCCCGTCTCCCGAAAGGGTGCGGGGGTCTCAGTGACCGCCGGACTCCTTGAAGCGCTTGTACGACCGCTCGATCTCCACCTCGGCGTCCGTGCGGCCCACCCAGTTGGCGCCCTCGACGGACTTGCCGGGCTCCAGGTCCTTGTAGACCTCGAAGAAGTGCTGGATCTCCAGGCGGTCGAACTCCGACACGTGGTGGATGTCGCGCAGGTGCTCCACACGCGGGTCGGTCGCCGGAACGCACAGCAGCTTGTCGTCGCCGCCGGCCTCGTCCGTCATCCGGAACATGCCGATCGCGCGGCAGCGGATCAGGCAGCCCGGGAAGGTGGGCTCGTCCAGGATGACCAGCGCGTCAAGCGGGTCGCCGTCCTCGCCGAGGGTGTTCTCGACGAAGCCGTAGTCGGTCGGGTAGGCGGTCGAGGTGAAGAGGCGACGGTCCAGGCGGATCCGACCGGTCTCGTGGTCCACCTCGTACTTGTTCCGCGAACCCTTCGGGATCTCGATCGTGACGTCGAACTCCACCGGTGGCTCCTCCATGATCAACACATAGTTCTGGTGGTTAAGTGTCCCTCACGCAGGTGTGTGATCGCGAAAGGGGCTGGTGGTCGTGCCAGAGCTGAGGCCTTGGCAGTCCGCGAAACCGCGTGTGCGGAAGATCGCGGATGCCGTACGACCGCGTCTCGCACATGTCGCGACCGCAACGAAACCGCAGGTCAAGCGGTTGAAGCAGGCAGTGGGACCGCAACTCGCGCGCCTCACGCGCGCGACGGGACCCCGGCTGGCCGCCCTGGTCAGCCCCTCTCGTCCTCGACGGCCTCGGACCCTCAGGACCTGGCAGTACACCGCGGGCGCCACCACGGCGGGACTCGTCCTGGCCGCCGGTGTGGTGACCGCGGCGGGCCCCTGGGACGCCGACGGCCAGCGTACGGCCGAGCGGGACCGGGCGGCCGCCCTGGAGCGGACGGGTGGCGCAGATCACGGCTCCGGCGAGGGGTCCGTCACGGCCGACGGCGAGCCCGCCCCCGCCCCCAGCGCCGGATCCGTCCTGACGGGCCTGGGCACCACCACGAGCACCGTGAAGTCCGCGCCCGCCGGAATCTCCGCGACCGCCGTCGCCGACGTCCTGGAGCCCCTTCTGGACGCCTCGGCGCTCGGCACCACCCGGACCGCGGTGGTCCTCGACGTGGCCACCGGCAGGCGCCTGTACGCCGAGGGCGCCGACACCGCCCTCACCCCGGCCTCCACCACCAAGATCGCCACCGCCGTCGCCGCCCTCTCCGCCCTCGGCCCCGACCACCGCCTCACCACGCGCGTGGCCCTCGAACCGGGCACCCGGGAGGTCGTCCTGGTCGGCGGCGGCGACCCGACCCTCACCGCCCGCGCGGACGCGGCCGGCTGGGCCAGCCTGCGCACCCTCGCCACCGCGACCGCGAGATCGCTGACCGCGCGGGGCATCGGACAGATCACGCTGTCGTACGACACCACCCTCTACTCCGGCTCCGACCTGCACCCCATCGGCGTCAACGACAACCTCGCGCGCGTGAGCCCCCTCATGGCCGACGAGGGCCGCACCGACGACTCGAGCAGCGGCCCGGCGGCCCGGGTGAGCGACCCCGCGGCCGACGCGGCCCGCAGGTTCGCCGGCTTCCTCCGGGCCGCCGGCATCAAGACCTCGGCCCCCGGCACCTCCAAGGCGAGCAGGCGGGCCGAGACCCTCGCCACCGTCTCCTCGCCCCCGCTCTCCTCCGTCGTCGAGCGCATGCTGACCAACAGCGACAACGACATCGCCGAGGCCCTGGCCCGCCAGACGGCCCTCGCGAGCGGCCGCCCGGGCAGCTTCGCCGGGGGAGCGGCCGCGATCGACGCCCGGCTGACCGGGCTCGGCCTGCCGATGACCGGCGCCTCCTTCCACGACGGCAGCGGCCTCGACCGCGACGACCGGCTCACCGCGGACCTGCTCACCGCCCTCCTGGCCAAGGCCGCCGACACCGGGCTGCCGGGCCTGCGCCCGGTCCTCACCGGGCTCCCCGTGGCCGGCTTCACGGGCACCCTGGCCGGCCGCTACACCGACGGCGCGGCGGGCGTCGTACGCGCCAAGACCGGCACCCTCACCGGCGTCAACACCCTGGCCGGCACGGTCGTCGACAAGGACGGCCGCCTGCTGGCCTTCGCCTTCCTGACCTCCGACACGACGAGCCCGGCCGAGGCCCAGGAGGCGCTCGACCGGACGGCGACGGCACTGGCGGGATGCGGCTGCGCCTGACGCGCGGCACGCCCGGCGCGGCCCGCGCCCGGCGTGCCGCCACGCGCGCCCCTCACGCCCCGCAAATCCCCACGGCCTGCCCCAAGTGGGAACGCTCACGTACGGTTGACGCATGACGAGCATCGGTGGCGCTGCTTCTTCTGGGATGGTCGACTGGAATCTCGCGGTCGCGACCGCGACCCGGCTCGTGCGGCCGGGCCCCGAGGTGAGCCGTGACGAGGCCCGGGCCATCGTCGCCGAGCTGCGGCGGCACGCGAAGGCCTCGGAGGAGCACGTACGCGGCTTCACCCGGATGGGCACCGACGACGTCCACGACACCCCCGTCCTGGTGGTGGACCGCCCCGGCTGGGTCAAGGCGAACGTCGCCGGCTTCCGCGAACTCCTCAAGCCGCTGCTCGACAAGATGCAGGAGCGCCGCTCCGGCACCCCGGGCGGCGCCGTCCTCGGCGCGGTCGGCGGCAAGGTCACCGGCGTGGAACTCGGCATGCTGCTGTCGTTCCTGTCCTCCCGGGTCCTCGGCCAGTACGAGACCTTCGCCCCCGCCTCCCGCGACCTGCCCGCGGACGAGAACGGCGGCGGCCGGCTGCTCCTGGTCGCCCCGAACATCGTCCACGTGGAGCGCGAACTCGACGTCCAGCCGCACGACTTCCGCCTCTGGGTCTGCCTGCACGAGGAGACGCACCGCACCCAGTTCTCCGCGGTGCCCTGGCTGCGCGCCCACCTGGAGGGCGAGATCCAGTCGTTCCTGTCGGAGACCGACGTCGACCCGATGACCGTCCTCGAACGCGTCCGGGACGCCGCCCAGTCCCTGGCGGGCGGCCGCCCCGAGGCCGAGGAGGACGACGGCGGACGGTCGTTCGTCGAACTCGTGCAGACGCCCTCCCAGCGCGAGATCCTCGGCCGGCTCACCGCCGTCATGTCCCTCCTGGAGGGCCACGCCGACTTCGTGATGGACGGCGTGGGACCCGCGGTCGTGCCGACCGTCGCGGAGATCCGGGAGAAGTTCCAGCAGCGCCGGGCCAAGGGCGCCTCCCGCCTTGACACGACCCTGCGCAAGCTCCTCGGCCTCGACGCCAAGCTGCGCCAGTACCGGGACGGCGAGCGGTTCGTGCGGGCCGTCGTCGACCAGGTCGGCATGGACGGCTTCAACCGGGTGTGGACCTCCCCGAACACCCTGCCGACCAAGGCGGAGATCGCCAAACCGGCGGACTGGGTCGCGCGGGTGCACCGCAAGGCGGAGTCGTGAACCCGTACGGGCGTGGTGAGACGAATCCGGCCCACGGCAGGCGAACGCCCCCGCAATCACCCGTCCGAGGGACCGTGAGCGATGGGTAGGCGTGCAATGCTCGGGGAACGGCCCGCTTCTGTCACCATCTACACACTCTGAGTGACCGACGTCGGGATCACCCCCCGAAAACTTCATGAAGGGAACCGGACATGGGTCCCCATCCTGCGGTCGCGGCGATACGCCTGGCGGTCCGCCGCGTCCTCCACGACATCATCACCGACCACGGCCGTCCGAGCCGTACCACCGGCGGACGCGCCGTCGGGCGCACCGGTGCCCGCTTCGCGCTCCCCGTGGGCGACATCCCCGAGCAGTCCCCGAACGAGCGGACCCCCTCCCCGCTCGTCCTCGTGGCGTGTTCCGGCGGCGCCGACTCCATGGCGCTCGCCTCCGCCCTCGCCTTCGAGGCGCCCAGGCTCGGCGTCCGCGCCGGCGGCATCACGGTCGACCACGGCCTCCAGGCCGGCTCCGACCTGCGCGCCGAGGAGGTCGCCCTGCGGCTGCGCGAACTCGGCCTCGACCCCGTCGAGTCCATCACCGTGACCGTCGGCCGCGACGGCGGCCCCGAGGCCGCCGCCCGGGACGCCCGCTACGCCGCCCTGGACGCCGCTCTCGAACGCCACCGCGGCGCCGCCGTCCTGCTCGGCCACACCAGGGACGACCAGGCCGAGACGGTCCTGCTCGGCCTCGCCCGCGGCTCCGGCATCCGCTCCCTGTCCGGAATGGCCGCGGTCTCGGGGGCCGACGGCCGTTACCGCCGCCCCTTCCTCCAGCTGGACCGCCAGACCGCCCGCAAGGCCTGCATGGTCCAGGCGCTCCCGGTCTGGGACGATCCTCACAACGCGGACCCGGCCTACACCCGCTCCCGGCTGCGCCACGAGGGGCTGCCGGCCCTGGAGAAGGCCCTCGGCAAGGGTGTCGTCGAGGCGCTCGCCCGCACCGCCCAGCTCTCCCGCGACGACGCCGACGCGCTCGACACCTGGGCCAGCCAGGCCGAGGCCTCCGTGCGGGACGCCGCGGGCCTGCTGGAGTGCGCCAAGCTCTACGCCCTGCCGCCCGCCGTGCGCCGCCGGATCCTGCGCCGCGCCGCGATCGACGCGGGCGCGCCGGCCGGTTCCCTGTTCGCCCGGCACATCGAGGAAGTCGACCGGCTGATCACCGGCTGGCGCGGCCAGGGGGCCATCAATCTCCCGGGCAAAGTCGTCGCCCAGCGCCAGGGTGGCAGACTGGTGATTCGGCAAGGCTGAATCCCTTCCCCCCGGAGGTCCTCTCCGACGGGGTGGGTAGGCCGGTGGGACGACCGACCGAAAGTGATGCGGGTGGACGCGAAAGACATGGGTGCCGACCTCCAGCAGGTGCTCATCACCAAGGAAGAGATCGACGCGAAGCTGGCCGAGCTGGCCGCGAAGATCGACGCGGAGTACGCGGGCAAGGACCTGCTGATCGTCGGCGTCCTCAAGGGCGCGGTGATGGTCATGGCCGACCTCGCCCGGGCACTGTCCACCCCCGTCACCATGGACTGGATGGCCGTGTCGTCGTACGGCGCGGGCACCCAGTCCTCCGGCGTGGTGCGGATCCTCAAGGACCTCGACACCGACATCAAGGGCAGGCACGTCCTGATCGTCGAGGACATCATCGACTCCGGGCTGACCCTGTCCTGGCTGATCAACAACCTCGGCTCGCGCGAGCCCGAGACCCTGAGGATCTGCACGCTGCTCCGCAAGCCGGACGCGGCCAAGGTCGCCATCGACGTCGAGTGGGTCGGCTTCGACATCCCCAACGAGTTCGTCGTCGGATACGGCCTCGACTACGCCGAGAAGTACCGCAATCTCCCGTTCGTCGGTACGCTCGCGCCTCACGTCTACGGAGGCTGACCTCCCGGTTGATACGCCGGAGGGTCCGCTTGCGTAAGACGATCGGGAACCCCAGCGGGTTTCGCGCCGTTGGAGCATGCAGAGACGCGTTTGCCAGCCGTCCGAGCCGCTCCGTGCGGCTTTGGGTAACAAAGCTGGGGTACCGTCAGAAGAACTGTCTTATCAAACTCACTATGGCAGGAGGGACGGGGCGTCTCGCTCCGTATGGATGGACGTGAAGCGATACTTCCGTGGGCCGGTCATGTGGATCGTGCTGGCCGTCCTTGCCGTGGTCGTGTTGATGCAGGTCGTCGGCTCGTCCGGCGGCTACAAGACGGTGGACACCGGCCAGGTCGTGGCAGCGATCAACGACAACAAGGTGGAATCGGCGAAGCTGACCACCGGTGACGAGCAGACCATCAAGGTCACGCTCAAGGACGGCGAGAAGGTCGACGGCAGCTCGAAGATCCAGGCGAGCTACATCGGCGACCAGGGCGTGACCATCGCCAACACGCTGCAGACCAAGTACCAGGACAAGCAGATCCCCGACGGCTACACCGTCGCGCCGACCAAGCAGAACGCCTTCGTCAGCGTCCTGCTCTCGCTGCTCCCCTTCGTCCTCATCGTGGTCGTCTTCCTGTTCCTGATGAACCAGATGCAGGGCGGCGGCTCCCGCGTCATGAACTTCGGCAAGTCCAAGGCGAAGCTCATCACCAAGGACACCCCGAAGACGACCTTCGCGGACGTCGCGGGCTGCGACGAGGCGGTCGAGGAACTCCACGAGATCAAGGAGTTCCTCCAGGAGCCGGCCAAGTTCCAGGCCGTCGGCGCCAAGATCCCCAAGGGCGTGCTCCTCTACGGCCGCCCCGGTACCGGCAAGACGCTGCTCGCGCGTGCCGTCGCCGGTGAGGCGGGGGTCCCGTTCTACTCGATCTCCGGTTCCGACTTCGTCGAGATGTTCGTCGGTGTCGGTGCCTCCCGTGTGCGCGACCTCTTCGAGCAGGCCAAGGCGAACGCCCCGGCGATCGTCTTCGTCGACGAGATCGACGCGGTCGGCCGCCACCGCGGCGCCGGCCTCGGCGGCGGTCACGACGAGCGCGAGCAGACGCTGAACCAGCTGCTCGTCGAGATGGACGGCTTCGACGTCAAGGGCGGCGTGATCCTCATCGCCGCGACGAACCGTCCCGACATCCTCGACCCGGCGCTGCTGCGTCCCGGCCGCTTCGACCGGCAGATCGCGGTCGACCCGCCGGACCTCCAGGGCCGTCTGGAGATCCTCAAGGTCCACCAGAAGGGCAAGCCGGTCGCGCCCGACGTCGACCTCGCGGCGGTCGCCCGCCGCACGCCGGGCTTCACCGGCGCGGACCTGTCGAACGTGCTGAACGAGGCGGCGTTGCTCACGGCGCGCAGCGACCGCAAGCTCATCGACAACCAGATGCTCGACGAGGCGATCGACCGTGTGGTCGCGGGCCCGCAGAAGCGGACCCGGATCATGTCGGACAAGGAGAAGAAGATCACCGCGTACCACGAGGGCGGTCACGCCCTGGTCGCGGCGGCCTCGCCGAACTCCGACCCGGTCCACAAGATCACGATCCTGTCCCGCGGCCGTGCCCTCGGTTACACGATGGTCCTGCCGGACGAGGACAAGTACTCGACCACGCGCAACGAGATGCTCGACCAGCTCGCCTACATGCTGGGCGGCCGCGCGGCCGAGGAACTGGTCTTCCACGACCCGACCACGGGCGCCGCGAACGACATCGAGAAGGCCACGGCCACCGCCCGCGCGATGGTCACGCAGTACGGCATGACCGAGCGTCTCGGCGCGATCAAGTTCGGCGGCGACAACACCGAGCCCTTCCTCGGCCGTGAGATGTCCCACCAGCGCGACTACTCGGAAGAGGTCGCCGCCCTGGTGGACGAGGAAGTCAAGAAGCTCATCGAGAACGCTCACAACGAGGCCTGGGAGATCCTGGTCGAGAACCGTGACGTCCTCGACAACCTGGTGCTCCAGCTCCTGGAGAAGGAGACCCTGGGCAAGGAGGAGATCGCCGAGATCTTCTCGGCGCTCCACAAGCGGCCCGCGCGTCCCGCGTGGACCGGCTCCTCCCGCCGTACGCCGTCCACCCGCCCGCCGGTGCTCTCCCCGAGGGAGCTCGCACTGACCAACGGGGCGAACGGCTCGACGCCGGCGATCAGCACCGTGAAGTCCACGGCGGCCGAGTCCGCCCCGGCGGTCGAGAAGGCCCCGGAGGACCGGCCCGAGAGCTGACCCACCGGTCTCACCAGGCCCGGAATGGATGCCGCGCCCCCCAGGTTCTAGCCTGGGGGGCGCGGCATTTCGGTATGCCCGCTTATGAGGCGCGTGGCCCACACGCCGCCCACCTAAGGAACGAGGCACCCCATGACCGACCCCGTGACCCTGGACGGCGAGGGCACCATCGGCGAGTTCGACGAGAAACGTGCCGAGAACGCCGTCCGTGAACTCCTCATAGCGGTCGGCGAGGACCCGGACCGGGAGGGGCTCAGGGAGACGCCGGCACGGGTGGCACGGGCGTACCGGGAGCTGTTGGCCGGAAACCACCAGACACCCGAAGAGGTGCTGACGACCACCTTCGACCTGGGGCACGACGAGATGGTGCTGGTGAAGGACATCGAGATCGTCTCCCTGTGCGAGCACCACATGCTGCCGTTCCACGGTGTGGCCCACGTCGGCTACATCCCGGCGGACACCGGCAAGATCACCGGGCTGTCGAAGCTCGCCCGCCTGGTGGAGGTGTTCGCCCGTCGGCTTCAGGTGCAGGAACGACTCACCACGCAGGTCGCGGACTCCCTGATGCGCATCCTGGAGGCCCGGGGCGTGATCGTCGTGGTCGAGGCGGAGCACATGTGCATGTCGGTGCGCGGCATCCGCAAGCCGGGCGCCAAGACGACGACGTCGGCCGTGCGCGGCCAGTTGCGTGACGCCACGACCCGCGCCGAGGCGATGAGCCTGATCCTGGCGCGCTGACGGCCACCGGCGCGCTGACGGCGCGCGGAACCCGCGGCGGCGGGGCTCAGGCCACCGGCTCGGCCCCGCTGCGGTCGTTGTCGTCGTCCTCGGGGAGCTTGCAGACCCGCTCCAGGAAGATCGCGGCCGCTATCACCCCGACGCCGGCCACGACCGAGAAGGCCGCGTAGAGGGCCTGCTCGCGGCGGGCGGGGATGTCGAGGAGTTCCAGCAGGAACAGGCCCGTGCCGCCGTACATGCCGGCGACCAGGGCCGCCACCAGGGCGCTGGCCTGGCCGAAGACGACCGCGCGGGCCGCCATCAGCGGGTCGACGCCCTTGGCGCCGGAGCGGCGCTCGCGCTGGGCCCTGAGCCGGGCGCGCAGCGACAGGGCGGTGGAGAGCAGGACCACGGCGATCAGGGCCAGGACGATGGGGGCGGCCACCGGCACGCTGGGCAGGGTGCCCACCGAGTTCCACAGGCGGGCGGCCGCCCAGGACAGCACCGCTGCCACGACGAAGACACCGGCCAGGACCCTGATCCGCAGCTCTTTCACTGTGTTCCTTCAGCTCCCCCGCAGCGATGTGGTCGTCTCGACCTTAACGACTACTCGGGCAGTCGGAGTTCCAGGTCGGTGCGCGCTTCCACACCGTGCCGCGTGACGGCGGCCAGCAGTTCGGCCACCGGGCCCAGGTGCGGCAGCCGGGCCTCGGGGTCCACGTCGTGCCAGGGGGCGAGCACGAAGGCGCGCTCGTGGGCGCGCGGGTGCGGCAGGGTGAGCTGCGGATCGTCGGAGACGACGTCGGCGTACGCGACGATGTCGACGTCGAGGGTGCGCGGGCCCCAGTGCTCGTCCCGCACCCGGTTGAAGGCCTCCTCGACCGCGTGCGCCCGCTCCAGCAGGGAGGACGGCGGGAGGGTGGTCTTCAGCACCACGACCGCGTTGTAGTACGAGGGCTGGCTGCCGGGCTCGACGCCCCACGGCTCGGTCTCGTAGACCGGCGACACGGCCTTGATGCGGACGCCCGGGGTGTCCTCCAGGGCGTCGATGGCGCCCTGGAGCGTCTCCAGGCGGTTGCCGAGGTTGGACCCGAGGGAGACCACGGCCCGTTTGGGGTTGGAGAGGGTGGTGTCGGCGGCGTCGACCTGCTCGACGACGGAGGCGGGCACCGGCTGTACGGTCGGGTCGCTGGGACCCCGCAGGGAGGATGCGGTCATACTCGGCTCCGGGTGATGGTGACGGTGACGTCGTCGAACGGGACGGTGATGGGCGCGTCCGGTTTGTGTACGCGGACCTCGACCTCTTGTACCCCCTCGTGCTTCAGGCAGGCCTGGGAGATCCGCTCGGCGAGCGTCTCGATCAGGTTCACCGGCTCCCCCTCGATCACGGCCACGACCTCCTCGGCCACGATGCCGTAGTGCACGGTCTTCGCCAGGTCGTCGTCGGCCGCCGCGGGCCGGGTGTCCAGCCCGAGGACGAGGTCTACGATGAAGGTCTGGCCCTCCTCGCGTTCCTTGGGGAAGACGCCGTGGTGCCCGCGGGCCTTCAGGCCGCGCAGCGCGACACGATCCACGCGAATCACTCCTGCAATCGTCGGAAACGGCGGGGCCGCACCGCGTGCGGGCGGTGGACCGGCCACCCATGAATCTACCTGCGGGCACTGACAGCGCCGGGGTGCGGAGCACGGCCGTTCGCCCCGGACGGCAGGGTTCATCGCGCGTTTCCCCTGGAGAACCCCACGGCTCACGGGCCGGTACCCGCACCTACCGGTGAGTTCGTGATTCCAGCCACTTCTTGGTCCGTGAGAGGGCGAGACAGGGCAGGAGGTGGCAGAAGCGGACAGAAGGGATCGCCCCTGTTCACGCGCGCGTGTCGTCGTCCTCGTCCTCGTCGCTCTCGGACAGCACCGGGGAGGCGTGGTGGGACCAGAGCTTCCAGCCGTCCGGGGTGCGCCGGAACACGTTGGTGGCGACGACCAGCTGCCCCACCAGCGGACCGAGCCCCTGTCCGCCCTCGGGCGCCGGGCCCCCGCTGAGGATGTTCTCCGTACAGGTCACCAGGGCGGTGTCACCGGTGACGGAGACGTGCACGTCGGTGAGGATGAACTGGATGTAGTCGGTGTTCGCCATGATCAGCGCGTACGACCTGAGAACCTCGCCGCGGCCGGTCAGCACCGGCCAGCCGGGGTGCACGCAGGAGATCACTCCGGTGTCCGCCGGGTCGTGGTACTCCTCGTCGACCCCCAGGTCGGAGGGGGTCAGCCAGAGGCCGGACAGCGCCTCGAAGTCACCGGCCTCCAGTGTCTCGTAGAAGGCCGTGTTGGCGGCCTCGACCTGCTCGACGTCGATGTGGGGGGCGCTCACCGGGCTCCTTCTGCGCCGTGGGAGGTGTCGTGCGGGCGGTTGTGCGCGCTCTTCGAAGGAGCGCGTGACGCGTTGTGCGCGCTCTTCGAAGGGGCGTGCGACGCGTTGTGCGCGCCCGGCGCGTTGCCTTCCGCGCGAGCCCCCTCGACGGCGCGCGCGACCCGTACGGCGTCCGCCGTGGCGCGCACCTCGTGGACGCGCACCGCCCACGCGCCGGCGTGCGCCGCGAGCGCGGAGACGGCGGCCGTGGCCGCGTCGCGCTCCCGGGCCGGCGGGGGCGCCCCCTCGGGCCCGGCCAGGACCCGGCCGAGGAACCGCTTGCGGGAGGCGGCGACGAGCACCGGGTGGCCCAGGGCGTGCAGCCGGTCGAGATGGGCGAGGAGGGTCAGGTCGTGCCCGGAGTCCTTGGAGAAGCCGAGGCCGGGGTCGACGACCACGCGGTCGGGGGCGATGCCGCCGGCGAGGACGGCTTCCACGCGCGTGTGCAGTTCGTCGAGCACCTCGGCGACCACGTCGTCGTACACGCCCCTGACGTTGCCGCCCTCCAGGAAGCCGCGCCAGTGCATGACGACGAAGGGGGCGCCGGACTCGGCGACGGCGGGGATCATGCCGGGGTCGGCGAGGCCGCCGCTGACGTCGTTGACGAGGGCCGCGCCGGCGGCGAGGGCCTGCCGGGCGACGGAGGCGCGCATGGTGTCGACCGAGACGACGACGCCTTCGGAGGCGAGGCCGCGGACGACCGGGACGACCCGGCGCAGTTCCTCGGTCTCGTCGACGCGGGTGGCGCCGGGCCGGGTGGACTCGCCGCCGACGTCGACCAGGTCGGCGCCCTGCGCGACCAGGTCGAGGCCGTGCTTGACGGCGGTCGTCGTGTCGAACCAGCGGCCGCCGTCGGAGAAGGAGTCGGGGGTGACGTTCACGACCCCCATGACCGCGCACCGGTCCCATGCCGGAAGGCCTGCCACCAGGCCGCGCCCGCTGTGAGTGCTCATACGTTCAGCGTAGGCCCCGGGCGCTGCCGGGATACCGCGCGGCCCGGGTGGGCGCCGCGGGCCGGAGGGGGAGCGCGGCGCCCACCCGGGCCCGTCGGCGGGGGTCAGGCCGCCCGTACCTCCGGTTCGCTCGGGTGGTGCGGGCAGGGGCGGGCGGCCGGGGCGCCGCGGCGCAGGAAGCGCGGCAGCGGCAGGGCGAGGTCGACGAAGCCCTCGGCCTGCATGGCGGCGAGGCCGATGCGGGGCAGGTCGCCGGAGGCCCGGTAGACCACGAAGCGGGGCTCCCAGCGCGGCTGGAACTTGGCGTTGAACTTGTACAGCGACTCGATCTGGAACCAGCGGGACAGGAACACCAGCAGTCCGCGCCAGGCGCGCAGCACCGGGCCGGCGCCGATCTTCTCGCCGCGCGCGAGCGCCGAGCGGAACATCGCGAAGTTGAGCGAGACCCGGCTGATGCCGAGCTTCGGGGAGGCCTGGAGGGCGGCCGCGATGAGCAGCTCGTTCATCCCCGGGTCCGCCGAGCGGTCCCGGCGCATCAGGTCGAGGGAGACGCCGTCGGTGCCCCAGGGCACGAAGTGCAGGACCGCCTTGAGGTCGCCGTAGGGGCCGGGCCGGTCGTCCGCCTTGTGGGCGGTGGCGATCAGGCAGTCGCCGTCGGCGGGGTCGCCGATGCGGCCCAGGGCCATCGAGAAGCCGCGCTCGGTGTCGGTGCCGCGCCAGTCCTCGGCCGCCCGCCGGATGCGCTCCAGCTCGGCCTCGCCGACGTCACGGATGCGCCGTACCCGGGTTTCGTAGCCGGCCCGCTCGATGCGCTTGACCATCTGGCGCACATTGCGCATCGCGCGTCCGGCGAGCGAGAAATCCGCTACGTCCACCACCGCCTCGTCGCCCAGTTCGAGCGCGTCCAGGCCGGTCTCGCGGGTCCACACCTCACCGCCCGTCTCCGAGCAGCCCATGACGGCGGGGGTCCAGGAATGGGCCTTGGCCTCGTCCATGAAGCGTTCGATGGCGCCGGGCCAGGCCTCGACGTCGCCGATCGGGTCGCCGCTGGCGAGCATCACGCCGGAGACCACCCGGTAGGTGACGGCCGCCTTGCCGCTGGGCGAGAAGACGACCGCCTTGTCGCGGCGCAGCGCGAAGTGGCCGAGGGAGTCGCGGGCGCCGTGCTTCTCCAGCAGCGCGCGCAGCTGGGCCTCGTCCTCCTCGGTGAGGTGCGCGGCGGGGTGCTCCGGGCGGAAGGCCAGGTAGATGGTGGTGACCGCGGTGATCAGGCCGAGCGCGCCGAGCGAGAAGGCGACCGTCCAGGAGGTGTTGCCCTCGTAGTCGACGGGCCCTTCGAAGCCGAACAGGCCGTAGATGACATGGGTGATGCGGTCGGCCAGGCTCGGGTCGCCGATGGTGCGCCTGGGGTGGGCGCTGACGATGACCAGCCCGAGCGCCAGCGAACCGGCGCTCATCAGGACGAAGTTGGCGAGCGCGCGCCACCGGCTGCGCGGGTCGGGCAGCGCCCGGAACTCGTCGCGGTGGATCACGAGCGGCACGAACAGCGCCAGGGAGATCAGCGCGCCGATGACCGAGTGCCGGTACACGAACTGCGACATCGCGCCGGCCGGCAGCAGCGCGACCGCGGCCCGCCACGCCCGGCGCTTGCGCCGCTTGAGCCCGTGCGCGAGCAGCAGCAACAGCACGCCCGCGCTGAGCGAGAGCGCGGCGGCGAACGGACCGAGCGCGCCGGGCAGGACCTCGGCCATGGCGTGCATACGGCTGTGACGGAAGCGCGGGAACACACCCGCCGCGATGTCCAGGACGCCCACGACCGCACACGCCCTGCCGACCAGAGCGGGAACGACCTCGGGCCGAGGACCGCGGATTATGCGCCGCGCCCGGCTCGATCGGCTCGGAACCTCACCCGACATTTCCCCATCTATCCTGACAGACATCGCATCCCGTAGTTCTGCGAGAGACCTTGATTCCGGTGCCGATTCGGGCATCCGGCGACATTGCGCCCTCTAGGACGGTGTCTCGGGGGGAGAGGTTCACTCCTCATCGGAAAGCCGGTTCAAAGGCCAGGGAAAGCCCGGGGCAAGCCTCGCTGAAAGCAGCGGTGGTCACGGGGGAAAGCGCAGGCGGAAGCAGCTCATGGGTCTCACGAGCAATAAGATGCTGGCATTGACGATCTTGTCGGCCGTACTGCTGTTCGTCGGCACGGTATGGCTGTGGCCACGGCTGGCCCGTCGGAACTGGCGTGCCGTCAGCGGTCGTGTCGGGCTTTTGCTGGCCACCCAGTTGGCGCTCTTCGGGTGCCTCGGGATAGCCGTCAACCAGGCCTTCGGTTTCTACGCGAGCTGGGCGGACCTGTTCGGCACGGAAACCGATCAGGGCGTCGTCGTCAACCACGCGGCCGGCGGTCCGGTCCGGGTGGTGTCCACCTCCGAGGTGCACGGAATGGGCGGTTCGCTGCCCCGGACGGCGGGCCAGATCCAGCAGGTCGACATCGTCGGCCGGACGACCCGCATCGCCACGCCCGCGTACGTGTACCTGCCGCCGGAGTACTTCCAGCCCCGGTACCGCACACGCACGTTCCCGGTGGTGGTCGTGCTCAGCGGCTATCCCGGCACCGCGCGGGCGCTCGTCGACAAGCTGCACTACCCGCGCACCACGCAGCACCTGGTGCGCGCCGGCCGGATGCGGCCCACGATCCTGGTGATGCTGCGGCCCACGGTCGCGCCGCCCCGGGACACCGAGTGCGTGGACGTCCCGCACGGCCCGCGCACCGAGACCTTCTTCGCCGACGACCTGCCCGAGGCCGTCCGCGCGCACTACCGGGTCGACGGCGGTCAGGGCGGCCGTGGATGGGGAATCGTCGGCGACTCGACGGGCGGCTACTGCGCGCTCAAGCTCGCGATGCACCACCCCGGCGTGTACGCGGCCGGCGCCGGGCTCTCCGCGTCCTACAAGGCGCCGACCGACCCCACGACCGGCGACCTCTTCCAGGGCGACAGGGAACTCCGCAACCGCGCGAACCTGTGGTGGTTTCTCCGGCACGAACCCGCCCCGGACACATCCCTGCTGGTCACCAGCAGCAAGCTCGGAGAAACCAACTACAAGGACACACTGGAATTCATCGCGCGCGTGGCGGCCACGAAGCGGACCCGGATCTCCTCGATCATCCTCGACAGCGGCGGCCACAACTTCAATACGTGGCGCCGCGAGATCCCCGCGGCGCTCCAGTGGATCAGCGGCCGACTGGACGGTCACTGAATCCGCGCGAGGCCGACGCCGTACGGTGACTTCGTTGTCGCCGTGTTTTTATGGCCCGGGGCACCACGATTCGCCTACGCGCGGTAAGTTTCTGGCCATGCCACGTGGACGTCACCGTCATTCCCCGCCCTTGCACAGGCTGTTGCCTCCTTCGGCGATCGCCGGTGTCTCCCTCGTCTGCGCTCTCGGCCCCTGGTTGTTCTCCCAACCGACGGTGCTGCGCACCCTTGCCGCGATAGCCGCGGCCACCGCGGCCGTCGGTGCCGCCGTGATGCGGCGCTGGGACTCCGAGGCGGGCAAGCATGTGGCCGACCTGTCGCGCGCGCGTGCGAGCGACGAGTGGCGTCACGAGGAGCGGATCGCCGAGCTGGAGACCGACCTCGAGGAGTCCCGCGAGCTGCGCACCAAGCTGGAGCAGCGCCTGCGCGCGAAGCGGGCGGAGCTCGCCGGACTGCGCAACGAGCACGCGGCCCTGCTGCGCCGCTACGCCACGGCCGAGACCGAGCGCGCCAGCGCCCTGGAGGGCCGCCGCCTCCTGGAGATCGAGGCCACCGCCCCGGCCGACGAGCTCCCGGCCGCGGACGAGACCGACGCGGTCGACGCCGCCGATGTGATCGAGGAGACCGAAGCGGCCGACGAGGAGCTGACGGTCGAGGAGACGACGGTCGAGGTGACGACTCCCGCGATCTTCTCGGCCGAGGGTTCCAAGCTGTTCCTGCGGGCCAAGGTGGCACTGGCCCGGTTCGACGAGGGCGACGCCCCCAAGACCGACTCCGAATCCGACTCCGACGTCGACTCCGAGGCCGGGGCTCAGTCCCGCGCCGGCGCTGCCGTCGGCACCGACGGCGGTGCGGAGACGGCGGCCGCCGAATCCGAGGCGCCCGAATCCGGGACGCCCGAGCGCGGGACGACCGAGCGCGAGACGCCCAAGGGCGGGTCCGCGGCGGAGGACGAGGAGCAGGGGCAGCCCGAGGCGGCCGACGGGCACGCCCGCACGGCCGCCACCACCGTGGCCGAGCCGGAGGACACCACCCCGGCGCCGGCGGAGCAGGACGTCCGCGCGACGGCCCCCTCCGCCAACTCCGTCAAGCCGACCGGCCACTTCACCGTGCCGACCGCGGTGGCCGTCCTGCCGGCCGCGCCCATCCCGCGTCCGCTGGTCACCGGCGGGTTCGACTTCTTCGGCACGCAGAAGAACTCGGCCGCCGGCGAACTGGACACCGTGCACAACGAGGACCTCGCGGACGTCGTCGGCCAGGAGGCGCTCGCGCTCCACAAGGCCGAGGCCGAGGCCGACTTCAAGCCCGCCGACGCCCAGGCGCGCGGTGTCGGCCAGGTCATCGACCTGACCGCGCACGACGAGACGGAGCAGATCAACGTCGGCGGCCTGCACAGCGCCGCCTCCTGACCCACGCGGCCGCCCGCCGGCCACGCAACGATCCCGAGCCGGGGCATCCGAGGGGTGTCCCGGCTCAGGCCATCCAGCGGTCCGGCCGCGCCGACCGGCGCCCCGTCCGGGACCGCTCGGCCTGCTCCCGCAACAGCGCAGCGGCCTCCTCGGCGCCCCGCAGACGGGCCGTGACGGTCTTGTCGGCCCCCGTGTCCACATGAACGTCCGCGAGCCGCCACAGCCGCTCCCAGGGCCCCTGTGTCAACCGCACGCTCTGGACCTTGGCGTGCGGGACGAGCGCCAGGCGCCTGCGCAGCAGCCCGTGCCGCGCCGCGAACACCGCGTCCGTGACCGCGAGCCCGTACCCGCGCGACCACAGCGGCACGCACCACCCGGCCCGGCCCGGCGCCCGCAGCAGCCCGCCCGGCACGGTCACCCCGGGCAGCACGCGTGCGACGACCGACTCGGCCACCGCGCGCGGGGCGACCGGCACCAGCACCGAGTTCGCCGACCCGGCCACGTCCAGTTCCACCCGCACCCAGCGCAGCGGCCGCCACATCAGCGGCTCCACGATCCGCACGGTCTGCACCCGTCCCGGCGGCACCGTCTCGTGCGTGCGGTCCAGCAGCCCGTGGTCGATGCGCAGCCCGTCCGGGGACTCGGCCAGCGTCCAGTCGTACTCGGAGACGAACCGCCCCACGCTGGTCGTGGCCGCCGCGCCGATCAGGGGCAGGGCGGTGGCGAGGACCGTCCACACGCTGTGGGTGGCCATCCACAGGAGGGGCGGCACGACGAGGGCGGCGGCCAGGGAGCCCCAGGTGGCGCCCGTCAGCACCACGGAGAGCGCGAGCTTGCCCGGGGGCACGCGCATCAGCTCGTGCGCCGGCGCCTCACCGACCTCGCGCGCCGTCTCGGGCGCGAACCCGGCGGCGCGCGCCAGCAGCTCCGCGCGCAGCGCACGCGCCTCGCCCTGGCCCAGGAAGGCGAGTTCGTCCTTCTTGTCGGTGCCGACCACGTCTATGCGCAGCTTGGCGACGCCCGCCACGCGCGCGAGGAGCGGCTGGGTCACGTCGACGGCCTGGATCCGCTCCAGCCGGATGTGCGCGGTGCGCCGGAAGAACAGCCCGGTGCGGATGCGCAGTTCGCTGTCGGTCACCGCGAAGTAGGTGAACCACCAGGTGAGCAGGCCGTACAGGGCGCCCGCCGTGACCAGGGCGACGAGCCCGCCCAGAAGCATGGACGTGGTCAGTTTCGTCAGCTGGGCCTGGGCCTGGTTCGGGTCGTGCACCGCCCATCCGGTGATCACCGCGACCGGCGCCCACGCCCGCCGGAACGGCGTCACGGGGTGCAGCCGACGCTCGGCCACGGCCTGCCGGGGGTGTACGGCGTCATCGACGCCCGGCGTGGTCACAGACCCGCCGATCGGGCCTCGCCCAGCTCGGTGAGCCGGTCGCGCAGCCGTTCCGCCTCGGCCGGCTCCAGACCGGGGATCGTCGCGTCGGTGGCCGCGGCCGCGGTGTGCAGCTGCACGCTGGCCAGCCCGAAGTACCGCTCGACCGGTCCCGAGGTCACCTCCACCAGCTGCATCCGCCCGTACGGCACCACGGTCTCCTCCCGCCACAGGACACCGCGGCTGATCAGCAGGTCGTCGGCGCGCTCGGCGTACCGCCAGGAGCGCCAGTTGCGGCCGAGCAGCACCCAGCCCCAGGCCAGCGCGGCCAGCGGCAGCAGCGCGAGGGCCGCCCACGCCGGACCCGCGAGCAGGCCCGGCAGCAGTCCCAGGGCGAGGGCGAGCAGCCCCAGCCACACCACCAGCAGCAGCCGGCGCATCCGCAGCAGCCCCGGCGGCAGTCCCGTCCACACCGGCTCGGTCCCCGTCATCCCGGCGTCGGCCGCGCTCCCCGTTTCCATGAGGCCAGCGTACGTAGGGGAGACTGTGCGCATGACGCCTACGACGGAGACCACGGTCGGGATCGGCGGCGCCGCGGAGAGCACCGACATGGTGCTCAACATCGGCCCCCAGCACCCCTCCACGCACGGCGTGCTGCGGCTGAAGCTGGTGCTGGACGGCGAACGCATCGTCTCCGCGGAGCCGGTGATCGGCTACATGCACCGCGGCGCCGAGAAGCTCTTCGAGGCCCGCGACTACCGCCAGATCATCATGCTCGCCAACCGCCACGACTGGCTGTCGGCCTTCTCCAACGAGCTGGGCGTGGTCCTCGCCGTCGAGCGCATGCTCGGCATGGAGGTGCCCGTCCGCGCGGTGTGGACGCGCACCCTGCTCGCCGAGCTGAACCGGGTGCTCAACCACCTGATGTTCCTCGGCTCCTACCCGTTGGAGCTGGGCGGGATCACCCCGGTCTTCTACGCCTTCCGCGAGCGCGAGGAGCTCCAGAACGTCATGGAGGAGGTCTCCGGCGGGCGCATGCACTACATGTTCAACCGCGTCGGCGGCCTCAAGGAGGACCTGCCGGCCGGCTGGACCGCACGCGCGCGTGCCGCCGTCGCCGCCGTGCGCTCCCGCATGGGCGTCTTCGACGACCTCGTCCTCGGCAACGAGATCTTCCGCGGGCGCACCCGGGACGTCGGCACCCTCACCCCGGAGGCGGTGCACGCGTACGGCGTGAGCGGCCCCATCGCGCGCGCCTCGGGCGTCGACTTCGACCTGCGCCGCGACGAGCCCTACCTGGCCTACGGCGAGCTCCAGGACACCCTCAGGGTGGTCACCCGGACCGAGGGCGACTGCCTGGCCCGCTTCGAGTGCCTGCTGGAGCAGACGCACAACGCCCTGGACCTGGCCGACGCCTGCCTGGACCGGTTCGCCGACCTGCCGCCGGGACCGATCAACCAGCGGCTGCCCAAGGTCCTCAAGGCGCCCGAGGGCCACACCTACGCCTGGACCGAGAACCCCCTCGGCATCAACGGGTACTACCTCGTCAGCAAGGGCGAGAAGACCCCGTACCGGCTGAAGCTGCGCTCGGCGTCGTACAACAACATCCAGGCCCTCACCGAACTGCTGCCGGGGACGCTGGTGGCGGACATGGTCGCGATCCTCGGGTCGATGTTCTTCGTCGTGGGCGACATCGACAAGTGAGGTCCCCGGCGCGCGCCGGGGACGGGCGGGACCGGCGCGCGCCCTAGGACAGCGGGTTCTCGATGCCCACCGGCTGGAGCAGCCAGCCGAAGTCGCCCAGACCGCCGGCGGCGGTGAGCTCGGCGGCCTCACCGGCGCCCGCGAGGGCGCGCACGTAGGCGGCGGGGTGCGTGGAGGCGAGCGCGAGCGGGGGGCGCCCGCCGATCAGGCCGAGGGCGCGCAGGGCGTCGCGCTGCGTGCGCAGGAGCGCCTCGGGCAGCCGGAGCGCCGTGTCGAGCGCCGCGCACGCGTCCAGTGCGACGTGCGCCGTGATGTCGCACGACCCGTCCGGTACGGGCGCCGTCGAGTGCCCCTCGCGGAAGCCGGTGAGCGTCCCGAACGGGGGGCGCGCGTTCCTGGTGTGCGCGTAGTCCACGGCCACCGCGAGCCCCCGGCGCAGGCTGGCGACGGCGGTCGCCCACGCCCGGTCCCGGGGCAGCCCGATCTCCGCGCGCAGCCCCGGCTCCGTGCCGAGCGGCCACCACCGCGCGAGCCACTCCGCCTCCGGACCCGACACCCGCTCCCCGAGCAGTTCCAAGCCGTCCCGCCGGACCAGCACCAGCCGGGGCGTACCGGCCGCGTCCACCTCGGCCACGTCGACCGGCACGTTGTCCAGCCACTCGTTGGCGAAGAGCAGGCCGGTGATGGTGCGCGGCAGCTCGCTCAGCCAGGTGACCCGGTCGTGGAGGCCCGGCGGGCGGTCGGCGATCTCGACGGCGTACGCACGCGCGCGTGCCGCCACGTCGGCGGGCAGGGCGGCGAGCACGCCGGTGACCAGCTCGCCCCGGCCGGCGCCCATGTCGACGAAGTCCAGCGTCTCGGGGTGCCCCAGGGCCTCGTCGACCCGGCACAGCAGCTCGGCCACCGCCTCGGCGAACAGCCGCGACGCGTGCACCGACGTGCGGAAGTGCCCGGCCGGTCCCTCCGGGCGGCGGTAGAAGCCGCCCGGGCCGTACAGGGCCGCTTCGGTGGCCGCACCCCAGCCCCGGGTGGCCTCGGCCGTCTCACGCGTCGCCTCATCCGTCACCGGGCCAGACTAGGCGCCCGGCTGATCACCTTCTCCACCTTGCGGAGTACACGTGCGGAACAGGGATCGGCCCTCCGGTTGACCCCTGCACCTATCACACTTCCCTACTCTGGGTTACGTGCAGCGCCTCTATGACTTCCTCCGCAGGCACCCGACATGGGTCGACAGCTTCTGGGCCGTCGTCCTGTTCGGGCTCTCCGGCGCGAGCGCCTGGAGGCTCGACCAGGGCCGGGACCAGCACGGCTCGACCGCCGCCCTGGTGGCGGTGTCGGTCGTCATGGCCGTCGTCGTCGCGCTGCGCCGCCGGTTCCCCGAGCGGATGCTGCTGCTGGCCGCGGCCACCGGCCTGGCCCAGCTGGTCCTCGACGTGGAGACGACCGTCGCCAACTTCGCCATGCTGGTGATCGTCTGCACGAACGCCGCGGTCGGCCCCCGCTGGGCGTCCCGGTTCGGCCTCTACGCCGGGCTCTGCGCGGCGCCCCTGGCGGAGATCCGCTGGCCGCAGCACGACGCCGGCGCCCCCGGCCATATCGCGATCGTGCTGTTCCAGACGGTCCCGTTCGTGCTCGCCTGGGTGCTCGGCGACTCCATGCGCACCCGCCGCGCCTACTTCGCGCAGCTGGAGGAGCGGGCCGCCCGGCTGGAGAAGGAGCGCGAGGCCCAGGCCAAGGTCGCGGTCGCCGCCGAGCGCGCCCGGATCGCACGCGAGCTGCACGACGTGGTGGCGCACAACGTGTCCGTCATGGTGGTCCAGGCAGACGGCGCCGCCTATGTCCTCGACGCCGCGCCCGACCAGGCCAAGAAGGCCCTGGAGACGATCTCCTCCACCGGCCGCCAGGCCCTCGCCGAGATGCGCCGCCTGCTGGGCGTGCTGCGCACCGGCGAGCACAAGGAGGTCGGCGAGTACGTCCCGCAGCCCGACGTCGAACAGATAGACGAGCTGATCGAGCAGTGCCGCAGCTCCGGGCTGCCGGTCGACTTCAAGGTCGAGGGCACCCCGCGCCCGCTGCCCAGCGGCGTCGAGCTGACCGCGTACCGGATCGTGCAGGAGGCGCTGACCAACACCCGCAAGCACGGCGGCCCGAACACGGGCGCCAGCGTGCGGCTGGTCTACTTCGACGACGGGCTCGGCCTGCTCGTCGAGGACGACGGCAAGGGCGCTCCGCACGAGATGTACGAGGACGGCGGCGCCGACGGCCAGGGGCACGGTCTGATCGGGATGCGCGAGCGGGTCGGCATGGTGGGCGGCACGCTCGACGCCGGCCCCCGCCCTGGCGGAGGATTCCGCATCAGTGCCCTGCTGCCGCTCAAACCGGCGCACTGACACAGACGCACGCCCCCGGTTGACACCTGTCACGCCCCGGAGAAAACCGGAGCAAGCAGACGAACGGAAACGGAAGAGGACCCGATGACGATCCGCGTGATGCTCGTCGACGACCAGGTGCTGCTGCGCACCGGGTTCCGGATGGTGCTCGCCGCCCAGCCGGACATGGAGGTCGTCGCGGAGGCGGGCGACGGCGTCGAGGCCCTCCAGGTGCTGAAGGGCGCCGACGTGGACGTCGTGCTGATGGACGTCCGCATGCCCAAGCTGGACGGCGTCGAGACCACGCGCCGCATCTGCCTGGAGCCGGACCCGCCGAAGGTGCTCATCCTGACCACCTTCGACCTCGACGAGTACGCCTTCTCCGGCCTGAAGGCGGGCGCCTGCGGCTTCATGCTCAAGGACGTGCCGCCGGGCGAGCTGCTCGCCGCGATCCGCTCCGTGCACAGCGGCGACGCCGTCGTGGCGCCCTCCACCACCCGGCGGCTGCTCGACCGCTTCGCGCCGATGCTGCCGTCCGCCGGCAAGGAGCCCCGGCACCAGGAGCTGGAGCGGCTCACCGACCGCGAGCGCGAGGTCATGGTGCTGGTCGCGCAGGGCCTGTCGAACGGCGAGATCGCCGGCCGGCTGGTGCTGTCCGAGGCGACCGTGAAGACCCACGTCGGCCGCATCCTGACCAAGCTCGGGCTGCGGGACCGGGTCCAGGTGGTCGTCCTGGCGTACGAGACCGGGCTGGTGCGGGCGGGCGGCGGCCACGGCTGACGGAGCCCGTGCGGCCGGGGCGGCCCGGCGGGGGCCGGGTGGGGGTCGGGTGGCCTGAGCGGGGGCCGGGCCGGTGCCGGGCGGACCCGGCGGCCCTAGCGGAGTATCCCTTCCAGGAAGTCGCTGCCCAGCCGGGCGACGACCGTGACGTCCAGCTGGTGCAGCACGTACCGCCCGCGGCGGCGCGTGGAGACCAGGCCCGCCTTCTTGAGCACCCCGAGGTGCCGGGAGACCTCGGGCGCCGACATGCCGTGCACCTGCGCCAGCTCACTGGTGGTGTACGCGCTGCGCGCCAGATACCGGCACAGCCGCATCCGCACGGGATGGGACAGCGCCGCCATCCGCAGCGTGAGCTCCTCCACCGACGCGGGCGGGGCCAGCTCCGGCGAGCCGACCGGGTAGTGCAGCACCGGCTGCCAGCCGTAGCGGTGCAGCACCATCAGATGGGGCCGGCCCAGGCTCGTGGGGACCAGCAGCAGGCCGTCGGCGTCGGCCGTGGCGTGACCGTCGGTGAGCTTGTCCACGGTGATCCGTGCGGCCGCCTCGTCCAGCACCACGGAGGGCGAGACCGCGGCCATGGCCTCGGCCAGCCCCTTGCGCCGCAGCAGCTCCGTCTTGTGCCGGGCGTCGGCCGCCAGCTGGTGGCGCAGCCGCGCCCAGGCCTCGTCGAAGAACGCCTCGGCGCAGTCCTCCAGGAACCGGCGCAGCCACGCGCGCACGCTCGGCGGATCGTCCAGCAGCCGCCGGGCGAAGCGCACCTGCTGCGGACCGCGCGAGGCCGCCACGTCCAGCGCCCGCCGCCGCACGGCGGGGTCCGACAGGAGGGGCGGCGCCTGGGTGCCGTACGACTGGGCGCAGGTGAACTCCAGACCCGCGTCCACGAACTGCTCGTCCGTCAGCTTGTCCAGCTGGTCGAGCTCCTCGGCGAACGTGCCGGCCGGGACGGCGCCGGGAACGGCCGCGTACGGCAGGAACAGGTCCGAGAACGTCGACCGCCACAGGAAGTCCGCCTCGCACATCCGGTCGGCCAGATGCGGCTCCAGCCGGGCGGTCACGCCGGTCACCCAGGCCTGCAGGCCCGGATGGTGCCCGGGCTCCGACAGCGCGTGCAGCGCCATGCCGAGCTCGGCCAGCGGCGAGGGCACGACCGTGACCCTCTCCGGCCGCAGCCCCGCGATGTCGATACGTACGCTCATGTCCCCATCGTGCACCCCGCCACCGACAACGCCCCCGCCGATTGACGACGGCCGTCAATCGACGCGACTTCGGGGCGCAGGCGGCGCAGGCTGGGTCGGCATGAGCATCGTTCAGCAGCACCTTCTCGACACCTACCGTGCCCGGCTGCACGACGAGCCCGCGCCGCCCGCGCCCGGCACGGGCAGCGCGCGGCCGGCCCGGGAGATACGCGACTACCGGCGCTTCCGCACGGTCGTCGCCGGACGCCCGGCACGGGGGCGGATCCGCGACGCGGTGAGCCGCTGGGCGCGCCTCGGCGCGTCCTAGGGCCGGGGCAGTCGCTCCGCGAAGTCCGCGACCGCCGCCCGCACGTCCGCCGCGGTCCACTCCAGGCCCGACCCGGCCACCGTCACCTCGCTCATGGCCAGGCCCGGACCCTTCGCCTCCCAGAAGCCGGGGAAGAGGTAGGTGCCGGTCTCCTCGGCCTGCCGGACCGCCGTCTCCATCAGCACCTCGGGGGTGTACGGCAGCCAGACCTGGAACTCGTGGGTGTGCGGCTCCTCGGGATGGACGCGGGCCCAGGGGACGCCCGCCGCGGCGAAACCCTCGCGCAGGCCGGCGGCGACCACGCGCGCGTGGCGGACGTAGTCCGGGAGCCGCGGCAGTTCCCGCTCCAGGCCGGCCAGGGCCGCGAGCACCGTCGGGAACTGCTGGAAGACCGCTCCGCCGTAGCGGTGGCGCCAGGTCCGCGCCTCCTCGGCCAGCGGCGCCGGACCGGCCAGCACGGCGCCGCCGAAGCCGTCGAGGGACTTGTAGAACGACACGTAGACGCTGTCCGCGAGGCCCGCGATCTCGTGCAGGGGGCGCCCGAAGTGGACGGTGGACTCCCACAGGCGCGCGCCGTCGAAGTGCACCACCGCGTCGCGCTCCCGCGCCGCCTCCACGGTCTCCGTGAGCTCCTCCCAGGACGGCAGCACGAAACCGGCGTCCCTCAGCGGCAGCTCCAGCATCAGCGCCCCGAAGGGCTCGGCCACGTCGCGTATCTCCTGGGCGGTGGGGAGCCGGGGCTCGCCGGTGACGTGGACCGTGCGCAGGCCGGCGACCTCGCGGAAGGCGTCGCGCTCGTGGACCTCGGGGTGGGCGAGGGGGTGCAGGGCGACCGTCGGGTTGCCGGTGCGGCCCGCCCAGCAGCGCAGGGCCACCTGCTGGGCCATCGTGCCGGTCGGGAAGAACACGGCCGCCTCGGTTCCCAGCAGGGAGGCGACGCGTTTCTCCAGGGCCTCGACGATCCCGTTGCCGTAGATGTCCGCCGGTTCGTCCAGGTCGTGGACGTCGGGTGCCGCCTCCTGGAGCCACGCGAGCCGTTCGCGCAGCGAGGCGCGCAGGCCCGTGCGCGCGAGGAGGCGGTCGGCCTTCCGGTAGGCGGCCGCGCGGCGTTCCCGCATCAGCTGTTCCGCCGGGAGCGGGTCGGTCTGCTGCTCGTCCTGGGGTGTGGTCGTCGCTGTGTCGTCGCTCATGCGGTGGATGATGCCGTGGCGCGTCGCCCCGGGGCCCCGCATTTTCCGTCAGACCCCCGCGCGGCCCACGCGCCGTCCGGGCCCCCGCGCGACTCGTGTGCCGTCCGGCCCCCGGCGGCCCACGCTCCGTCCGGCCTCCGGCCGCCGCCCCGGGTGCGTCCCGGCGATGTGACCCGTCACCCACAGCCTGTGGACAGCCAACTGGGGCCGAACCCGATAGCGTTAACATGACGAGAAATCGTCCGGTACCCAGAGCGGACTGGAACGGGAAGGCCACCGTCGCGTGAGTACAGTCCAACAGCCAGACCTCAGTGACCGCCCCGCGCGGCTCACCGTCGGCGTCGTCGGCGCCGGCCGGGTGGGCCCCGCGCTCGCCGCGTCCCTGCAACTCGCGGGACACCGCCCGGTGGCCGTCTCCGGAGTCTCCGACACCTCCCGGCGCCGCGCCGAGACGATGCTCCCCGGCGTCCCGCTGGTACCCCCCGCCGAGGTCCTCCAGCGCGCCGACCTGGTCCTGCTGACCGTCCCCGACGACGCCCTGCCCGGCCTGGTGACGGGCCTCGCCGAGACCGGCGCCGTCCGGCCCGGCCAGCTGCTCGTGCACACCTCAGGGCGGTACGGCGCCAGGGTGCTGGACCCGGCCCTGCGCGCGGGCGCGCTGCCGCTCGCCCTGCACCCGGCGATGACGTTCACCGGGACCCCGGTGGACGTCCAGCGGCTGGCGGGCTGCTCGTTCGGGGTCACCGCGCCCGAGGAGCTGCGGCTGGCCGCCGAGGCGCTCGTCATCGAGATGGGCGGCGAGCCGGAGTGGGTCGCCGAGGAGAACCGCCCGCTCTACCACGCGGCCCTCGCGCTCGGCGCCAACCACCTGGTCACCCTGGTCGCCCAGTCGATGGAACTGCTGCGCACCGCCGGAGTCGAGGCCCCCGACCGGATGCTCGGCCCGCTGCTCGGCGCCGCCCTGGACAACGCCCTGCGCTCCGGCGACGCGGCGCTGACCGGGCCGGTCGCGCGCGGGGACGCGGGCACCGTCGCCGCGCACGTCACGGAGCTGCGCAGGCACGCCCCGCAGGCCGTCGACGGCTACCTGGCCATGGCCCGCGCCACCGCCGACCGCGCGCTCGCGCACGGCCTGCTGAAGCCGGAACTCGCCGAGGACCTCCTCGGCGTCCTCGCGAACGGCGCCGACGGCGTGAACGGCACCCACGGCCCCGAGGGGAACGCCCGATGAGCACCGCCCTGCTGCACACCGCCGACGAACTGCACGCGCGCGTGCGCCGCGGCCGCCGGGCCGTCGTGATGACCATGGGCGCCCTGCACGAGGGCCACGCCACCCTGATCCGCACCGCGCGCGAGATCGCGGGCCCGGACGGCGAGGTCGTCGTCACGGTCTTCGTGAACCCGCTCCAGTTCGGCGCGGGCGAGGACCTCGACCGCTACCCGCGCACCCTGGAAGCCGACCTGAAGATCGCCGAGCAGGCGGGCGCGGACGCCGTCTTCGCCCCCTCCGCGGACGAGGTCTACCCCGGCGGCCGCCCCCAGGTCCGGATCACCGCCGGCCCCATGGGCACCCTGCTGGAGGGCGCCTCGCGGCCCGGGCACTTCGACGGCGTCCTCACGGTCGTCGCCAAGCTGCTTCACCTCACCCGCCCCGACGTGGCCCTGTTCGGGCAGAAGGACGCCCAGCAGCTGGCCGTGATCCGGCGCATGGTGCGGGACCTGAACTTCGGCGTCGAGATCGTCGGCGTACCCACGGTGCGCGAGGACGACGGACTCGCGCTCTCCAGCCGCAACCGCTACCTGTCGCCCGGCGAGCGGCGCACGGCGCTCGCGCTGTCCCGCGCGCTGTTCGCGGGCCGCGACCGGCACGCGGCGCAGGAGGCGCTGCGCGCGCGGGCGCGCGAGGTGCCCTCCACACGGGCGCGTGCCGAGGCGCTCAGCGCCATAGGGGAGTCCCGCGCGGCAGCCGACGCGCACGCGGTCGCCAAGGCCGTGCCGAACGCCGCCGCGGCCGTCCGCGCGGCCGCGCGGACCGTCCTGGACGAGGCGGCCCGCCACGACCCGCCGCTCCGGCTGGACTACCTCGCGCTGGTCGACCCCTCCGACTTCACCGAGATCGACGACGACTTCAGCGGAGAGGCCGTCCTCGCCGTCGCCGCCCGGGTCGGGACGACCCGGCTGATCGACAACCTCCACCTCACCTTCGGAACCCTCGGAGCCGCCTCGTGACCAGCACAGGCACCAGCACAGGCACCAGCACCGGCATACGGCTGCACGCCCCCGCCCCGGGCTGGAGCATCTCCGCCGACGTGGTCGTCGTCGGGTCCGGGGTGGCCGGCCTGACCGCGGCCCTGCGCTGCGAGGCGGCCGGGCTCAGCACGGTCGTCGTCACCAAGGCCCGCCTGGACGACGGCTCCACCCGCTGGGCGCAGGGCGGCATCGCCGCGGCCCTCGGCGAGGGCGACACCCCCGAGCAGCACCTCGGGGACACCCTGGTGGCCGGCGTCGGCCTGTGCGACGAGGACGCGGTACGGATCCTCGTCACCGAGGGCCCCGGCGCGGTACGGCGGCTCATCGACACCGGCGCCGTCTTCGACGAGTCCTCCGGGGGCGGACTGGACCTCACCCGCGAGGGCGGCCACCACCGGCGCCGGATCGCGCACGCGGGCGGCGACGCCACCGGCGCCGAGGTCTCCCGGGCCCTCGTGGAGGCGGTGCGCGCGCGTGGCCTGCGCGCGATCGAGAACGCGCTCGTGCTGGACCTGCTGACCGACGCGCAGGGCCGTACGGCCGGTGTGACCCTGCACGTGATGGGCGAGGGCCAGCACGACGGCGTGGGCGCCGTGTACGCCCCCGCGGTCGTCCTCGCGACCGGCGGCATGGGCCAGGTGTTCTCCGCGACCACCAACCCCTCGGTGTCCACCGGCGACGGCGTGGCGCTGGCGCTGCGCGCGGGTGCCGAGGTCAGCGACCTCGAATTCGTCCAGTTCCACCCGACCGTGCTGTTCCTCGGCCCGGAGGCGGAGGGCCAGCAGCCGCTGGTCTCCGAGGCGGTGCGCGGCGAGGGCGCGCACCTGGTCGACGCGGACGGCGTGCGCTTCATGGTGGGACAGCACGAGCTGGCCGAGCTGGCGCCCCGGGACATCGTCGCCAAGGGCATCATGCGGCGGATGCAGGAGCGGGCCGCCGAGCACATGTACCTCGACGCCCGGCACTTCGGCGCCGACATGTGGGAGCACCGCTTCCCGACCATCCTGGCCGCCTGCCGGGCCAACGGCATCGACCCGGTCACCGAGCCCATCCCGATAGCCCCGGCCGCCCACTACGCCTCCGGCGGCGTGCGCACCGACGCGCGGGGGCGGACGACCGTGCCCGGCCTGTACGCGTGCGGCGAGGTCGCCTGCACCGGCGTGCACGGCGCCAACCGGCTCGCGTCCAACTCGCTCCTCGAAGGTCTCGTCTACGCCGAGGCCATCGCCGACGACATCACGGCCGCCCGGGCCCGTGGCGGCCTCCACGCGCGCGTGCCCGTCCCGGTCCCGGACCCCGGCAGGCCCGCGCACCCGTTGCAGGCCGCCGAGGCGCGGTTCGCCATCCAGCGGATCATGGCCGACGGCGCCGGCGTCCTGCGCTCCGACGCGTCCCTGCGCAGGGCGGCCGAGCAGCTCCAGCGGCTGCACACCGAGGCCCGTGACGCCCTGGACGAGAACGGCAAGACCGCCGAGCCCGGCGTGGACACCTGGGAGGCCACCAACCTCCTGTGCGTCGCGCGCGTGCTGGTCGAGGCGGCCCGGCGCCGCGAGGAGACCCGCGGCTGCCACTGGCGCGAGGACCACGCGGACCGCGACGACACCGCGTGGCGCCGCCACATCGTCGTACGGCTCAATCCGGACCGTTCGCTGGCCGTGCGCACCACCGACACCGCAGACTTCCCCCCTACCCGGCCGCATCAGCCAGCACAGGAGCAGTGACAGACGTGAGCACCAACGACCTTCCCCTCGCCGACGGCGGTGGCTGCGGCGACGGCTGTGCCTGTGGGGCCGACGGCGAGCAGGAGTACCTGGAGTGCGGGCTGGACCCCGCGCTCGCCGAGCTGCTGGCCGCCGCCGGACTCGACCCCGTCGAGGTCGAGGACATCGCCAACGTGGCCGTCCAGGAGGACCTGTCGGGCGGCCTGGACGTGACGACCGTCGCGACGATCCCCGAGGAGGCCGTGGCGACCGCCGACTTCGTCGCGCGCGAGGCGGGCGTCGTCGCGGGGCTCAGGGTCGCCGAGGCCGTGGTCTCCGTGGTCTGCACGGACGAGTTCGAGGTCGAACGGCACGTCGAGGACGGCGACCGGGTCGAGGCCGGGCAGCCGCTGCTGTCGATCACCACGCGCACCCGCGACCTGCTCACCGCCGAGCGCAGCGCGCTGAACGTGCTGTGCCGGCTCTCCGGCATCGCGACCGCCACGCGCGCGTGGGCGGACGCGCTGGAGGGCACGCGGGCACGCGTGCGTGACACGCGCAAGACCACCCCGGGGCTGCGCTCCCTGGAGAAGTTCGCGGTGCGCGCCGGCGGTGGCGTCAACCACCGCCTGTCCCTCTCGGACGCGGCCCTGGTGAAGGACAACCACGTGGTCGCCGCCGGTGGCGTCGCCCAGGCCTTCAAGGCCGTCCGGGAGGCCTTCCCGGACCTGGCGATCGAGGTCGAGGTCGACACGCTGCACCAGCTGCGCGAGGTCGTCGACGCGGGCGCCGACCTGATCCTGCTGGACAACTTCACGCCGATGGAGTGCGAGGAGGCCGTCGCGATCGTCGACGGGCGCGCGCTGCTGGAGGCGTCCGGGCGGCTCACCCTGGACAACGCGCGGGCCTACGCCGACACCGGCGTGGACTTCCTGGCCGTCGGCGCCCTCACCCACTCCTCGCCGATCCTGGACATCGGCCTGGATCTGCGCCAGGCGGAGTGACCTCATGCTCCTCACGATCGACGTCGGCAACACACACACCGTCCTCGGCCTCTTCGACGGCGAGGACATCGTCGAGCACTGGCGCATCTCCACGGACGCCCGGCGTACCGCCGACGAACTGGCGGTGCTCCTCCAGGGCCTGATGGGCATGCACCCGCTGCTCGGCGACGAGCTCGGCGACGGCATCGACGGCATCGCGATCTGCGCGACCGTGCCGTCCGTGCTGCACGAGCTGCGCGAGGTCACGCGGCGCTACTACGGCGACGTGCCGGCGGTGCTGGTGGAGCCGGGGGTCAAGACCGGCGTGCCGATCCTCACCGACAACCCCAAGGAGGTCGGCGCCGACCGGATCATCAACGCGGTCGCGGCCGTCGAGATGTTCGGCGGCCCGGCGATCGTCGTCGACTTCGGTACGGCCACCACCTTCGACGCGGTGTCCGCGCGCGGGGAGTACGTCGGCGGTGTGATCGCGCCCGGTATCGAGATCTCCGTGGAGGCGCTGGGCGTCAAGGGCGCGCAGCTGCGGAAGATCGAGGTGGCGCGGCCGCGGAGCGTGATCGGGAAGAACACGGTGGAGGCCATGCAGGCGGGCATCGTGTACGGGTTCGCCGGGCAGGTCGACGGGGTCGTCGGCCGGATGGCACGGGAACTCGCCGACGACCCGGACGACGTGACGGTGATCGCGACGGGCGGGCTGGCGCCGATGGTGCTGGGGGAGTCCTCGGTGATCGACGAGCACGAGCCGTGGCTGACCCTGGTCGGGCTCCGCCTGGTGTACGAGCGGAACGTGTCGCGGGCGTGAGCCGCGGGCGGGGCGCGGCGCGGGGCGGGTCTCCCGCCTCCGCCGCCCCCGTGCCTCCTCCGGTGTGAGGGCTGAGCGGGTGGACGGCGGACGCCACACCCCATCCGCTATGTCGAGTTTGTCTGATTTACGCGTATCTTCGGTCCATGCCCACGCCCTACGGATCCCGCGGCGGCATGGCGTTCGGTGCGGAGGAGCTGCGTGTGCTCCGCCGTGCTCTCGCCCTCGCCCTCCATCCCGGTCCCGCCTCCGCCGAGGACGTCAAGGACTGTCATCGGCTGGCCGAGTCGCTCGACGAGGCGATGCGCGAGGGGGCCCGGCTGCGCGCCTTCCTGGTGGCCGATCTCGCCCGGTACCGCGAGGCACTGCCGGGCACCGCGGCCGGCTACCTCACCCTTCTGGAGGAGGCGCTGGCCGCCGGACACCGGCCCACGCCGGACGATCTCGCCGCGCTGCGGGCGCTGCGCGGCAACGCCGGCGCCGCCGCACTGCTCGACCGGTGCCAGGACCTCGCCGAGCGCGATGTGCGGGCCCGGCTCGCCCAGGGGGCTCGCCGGGTACCGGCGCCCGCCGTTCCGGTCTCCAGGGCCCGGCTGACGGCCCTGCCGGGCGGTGTGGCGCAGGAGCCGGAGAAGGAGCCGCGCGAGAAGCCCGCCGAGCGGCCGGCCCCGCGGCCCGCGGCCCCCGAGCCCGCCGCGCCGAAGCGGCCGATCCCGACCCCGGGCGAGGTCTTCCCCCGGCGCCGCCCCGCCCCGCCTCCGCAGCAACTCGCCGCCGGCTGAGAAAGCGGCAGCTCGCGGGCGTTGTGGCGGGGTTCGCCCACCCCGCCCCATTCGCCCGGTGCCCCGTGGCTACCCTGGACCCATGGACTACGTCTCCGCGCTCGTTCCCCCGGTCGTCATGGCCGTCTTCTTCATCGGCCTGGTCCGGGTGATCGTGAAGACCCAGGGCGGCGCGGCCAAGGCCAAGGAGGACGCCGCCGTCGACGCCGCCCTCGCGCGCGCGGAGAGTGCCCGGCAGGCCCCCACCGCCGGCGACGCCTGATCCCGCAGGACCCCTCAGGGCGTACGGCCCGCCGCACGGTCACCCGTGCCGTGCGGGCCGTACGCCCTTTTTGATCGCCTTTGGTGGCGAAAGTGCACGTCCGGCACGCGATTGGCGAGATCTCCCACTATTGTTCTGAGCTGTGCCTCGCCCATTGGGAGAACTCGAAGACGCCGTCATGACGCGGGTGTGGAAGTGGAACCGCCCGGTGACGGTTCGAGAAGTCCTGGAAGACCTTCAGCAGGAACGGTCCATCGCGTACACCACGGTGATGACCGTTTTGGACAATCTCCATCAGAAGGGCTGGGTGCGGCGGGAGGCCGAAGGGCGCGCCTATCGATATGAGGCCGTCTCCACCCGGGCCGCCTACGCCGCCGCCCTCATGAACGACGCGTGGTCCCAGAGCGACAACCCGGCCGCCGCACTCGTCGCCTTCTTCGGGATGATGAGCGACGAACAGCGCCAGGCCCTCAGAGACGCCGTACGCATCGTGCAGGGCCCGGAAACCCCGGAACGGCCCGAACGGGAAGAGGAGAACCCCGGCTCGGTGGCGGATCGCGGCGGGCGATAGCGTCCGCTCATGTCAGCGATGCGTCCCGAAGTCACCGCAAAAGCCATCACCGTCCGGCGGGCCCGGACCAGCGATGTCCCGGCCGTGCGCCGCCTCCTTGACGCGTACGTCCGCGACCGCATCCTGCTCGACAAAGCCATGGTGACCCTTTACGAGGACATCCAGGAGTTCTGGGTCGCGGAACGCGACGACAACGCCGAGGTGGTCGGCTGCGGCGCCCTGCACGTGATGTGGGAAGACCTCGCCGAAGTGCGCACTCTCGGCGTGAAGCCCGGCCTCAAGGGTGCCGGTGTCGGTCATCAGTTGCTGGAGAAGTTGCTGGAGACCGCGCGTTGGCTCGGTGTTCGCCGGGTTTTCTGTCTGACCTTCGAAGTCGACTTCTTCGCGAAGCACGGCTTCGTGGAGATCGGCGAGACGCCTGTCGACACCGATGTCTACGCGGAGCTGTTGCGTTCCTATGACGAGGGTGTCGCGGAGTTCCTCGGACTCGAACGAGTGAAACCGAACACCTTGGGCAACAGCCGGATGCTTCTGCATCTGTGATCGCCGCGGTTCGTCAAGAGGGATCGGGGCAGAGATGAGCGGGGATCTGCCCGCTATTTCGGGCACCCCGCCTTGCCCAGGTGCCCTATGTCCGAAACGCGCATGTTTCCGGGCGGGAGCAGCCCCCTCGGTCTCTCCCGGGGGTTTGTGTTTTTCCCGCAAAAGCGGTTTGCTTTCCGACGTACTGCAGTACTGCATATAACAGGGGGGCGGCGAAACGGCGGGCGCCGCGGACCCCCGGCCCTGAAGTTATCGATGAAAGGAAATCCGGTGGCACAGAAGGTTCAGGTCCTTCTTGTCGACGACCTCGACGGCGGCGAGGCGGACGAGACCGTCACGTTCGCGCTGGACGGCAAGACTTACGAGATCGATCTCACGACCGCCAATGCGGACAAGCTGCGCGGTCTTCTCGACCCTTATGTCAAGGGTGGCCGTCGCACCGGTGGCCGCGCTTCGGGCGGACGCGGAAAGGCCCGTGCGGCCTCCGGCGGCAGCCAGGACACCGCGCAGATCCGTGCATGGGCCAAGGAGAACGGCTACGAGGTCAACGACCGCGGCCGTGTCCCGGCGACGATCCGCCAGGCCTACGAGGACGCCAACGCCTGACCGTTCTCCGGTCCGCGGCCCGCGCGCCGCAGGCGGACGCGGTGACACTCGGTGGCCACCGTGTCCACCAGTCGCACGAGATCGGGGGCGCCCCCAACGCCCCCCGAGGCCGACAGCGTCGGCAGCGAGGCCTCGACCTCGCACCCCGGCTCGGGGGGTCGCAACCAGAGGGCGACCCCCTGCACGGGACCAACGGGGGACACATCGCCCTGCCCGCCGCACGGGAGCGGCCGGGCGGCGGCCGTGCAGACCGGCTCGGGCCGCGCCGGGGCCTCCATCCGGCCCTGAGCGCCCAGCGCCCGCAGATCCAGGGCCAGCGCACCCCACTCCAGCCAGGCCAGCAGCCCCGGCAGCTCCTCCGCGCTGCCCGCCGCCACCAGCAGCCGCATCCGGTCGCCCCGCACCGCCACCGGAGAGCCCGCCCCCAGGTGCCGCAGCGCCCGCGCTCCCGCCTCGGCCGGCACGTCCAGTACGTCGAAACGCACGCCCGTGACCAGCAGCAACGGTTCTCCGGGCGCGGCGGGCACGGTCGCCCAGCCCAGATCGTTCTCGTACCAGTGCCGGAGCCGGCCCGAGCGCCGGCCGTCCGGCGCGACGGCGGAAGCGGAACCGCCGTCGGAGCCGGAACCGGGCGGACGACGGGGGTGGGGGACCGTGGAAGCAGCCAACGGGACTGTGCCAGCCATGCCGAGTGCAACCGCCCCGACCCCGCCCGAGTTACGCTGGGTGTCCGTGCGAATGCGCAGTGTGCCGGAAAAGGGTGCGTACGAGGGTCCGGAGAGACGCAAGGTTGTTCGCCCGTAGCGGAGGGATCGGGGGCTCACGGCATGGACTGTCCGTGCGAGCGGGTAAGACATCCCTAGTGGGAGGGGGCGACACGCGGGCGAGGGCGTCTCACGTTCGCCATCGGCGTACTGGCGGAAGGGGTAACTGCCTGGCCTGCGGGAACATCGTCTCGCACCATCGGGTTGGAGCAGATGTCGGCGTTCGGGGTCAGGAGGCAGTGTTGGTTCTCGGTCCGGTGTCGGCAGTTGGAATGAGCGGTCCCCGCTTGCGGGACTAAGCTGCGGAAGGACAGGGAGGGGAAGTTCCCCCCACTGCCTGACCGCTCTGAGGAGCGATTAACGATGTTCGAGAGGTTCACCGACCGCGCGCGGCGGGTTGTCGTCCTGGCTCAGGAAGAAGCCCGGATGCTCAACCACAACTACATCGGCACCGAGCACATCCTCCTGGGCCTGATCCACGAGGGTGAGGGTGTCGCCGCCAAGGCCCTTGAGAGCCTCGGGATTTCGCTCGAGGCGGTCCGCCAGCAGGTGGAGGAGATCATCGGCCAGGGCCAGCAGGCCCCGTCCGGGCACATCCCCTTCACCCCCCGTGCCAAGAAGGTCCTGGAGCTGTCGCTCCGGGAGGCCCTTCAGCTGGGTCACAACTACATCGGCACGGAGCACATCCTGCTCGGCCTGATCCGGGAGGGCGAGGGCGTCGCCGCCCAGGTCCTGGTCAAGCTGGGCGCCGATCTCAACCGGGTGCGGCAGCAGGTCATCCAGCTGCTCTCCGGCTACCAGGGCAAGGAGACCGCCACCGCGGGCGGCCCTGCCGAGGGCACCCCCTCGACGTCCCTGGTCCTCGACCAGTTCGGCCGGAACCTCACCCAGGCCGCTCGTGAGTCCAAGCTCGACCCGGTCATCGGGCGCGAGAAGGAGATCGAGCGGGTCATGCAGGTGCTGTCCCGCCGCACCAAGAACAACCCGGTCCTGATCGGTGAGCCCGGCGTCGGCAAGACCGCCGTCGTCGAGGGCCTCGCGCAGGCCATCGTCAAGGGCGAGGTGCCCGAGACCCTCAAGGACAAGCACCTCTACACCCTCGACCTCGGCGCCCTGGTCGCCGGCTCCCGCTACCGCGGTGACTTCGAGGAGCGCCTGAAGAAGGTGCTCAAGGAGATCCGCACCCGCGGCGACATCATCCTGTTCATCGACGAGCTCCACACGCTGGTCGGTGCGGGTGCCGCCGAGGGCGCCATCGACGCTGCCTCCATCCTGAAGCCCATGCTGGCCCGCGGTGAGCTGCAGACCATCGGTGCCACCACCCTGGACGAGTACCGCAAGCACCTGGAGAAGGACGCGGCCCTGGAGCGCCGCTTCCAGCCCATCCAGGTCGCCGAGCCGTCCCTGCCGCACACGATCGAGATCCTCAAGGGTCTGCGTGACCGGTACGAGGCCCACCACCGGGTCTCCATCACGGACGAGGCGCTGGTCCAGGCCGCCACCCTGGCCGACCGCTACATCTCGGACCGCTTCCTGCCGGACAAGGCGATCGACCTGATCGACGAGGCCGGTTCCCGGATGCGCATCCGCCGGATGACCGCGCCGCCGGACCTGCGCGAGTTCGACGAGAAGATCGCCGCCGTCCGCCGGGACAAGGAGTCCGCGATCGACTCGCAGGACTTCGAGAAGGCCGCCTCCCTCCGCGACAAGGAGAAGCAGCTCCTGGCCGCCAAGGCCAAGCGCGAGAAGGAGTGGAAGGCCGGCGACATGGACGTCGTCGCCGAGGTCGACGGCGAGCTGATCGCCGAGGTCCTCGCCACGGCCACCGGCATCCCGGTCTTCAAGCTGACCGAGGAGGAGTCCTCCCGCCTGCTGCGCATGGAGGACGAGCTCCACAAGCGGGTCATCGGCCAGGTCGACGCCGTCAAGGCGCTGTCGAAGGCGATCCGCCGTACGCGTGCCGGTCTGAAGGACCCGAAGCGCCCCGGTGGCTCGTTCATCTTCGCCGGCCCGTCCGGTGTCGGTAAGACCGAGCTGTCCAAGGCCCTCGCCGAGTTCCTCTTCGGTGACGAGGACGCACTGATCTCCCTCGACATGTCGGAGTTCAGCGAGAAGCACACGGTGTCGCGTCTCTTCGGTTCGCCCCCCGGCTACGTGGGCTACGAGGAGGGCGGCCAGCTGACCGAGAAGGTCCGCCGCAAGCCGTTCTCCGTCGTCCTCTTCGACGAGGTCGAGAAGGCCCACCCGGACATCTTCAACTCGCTGCTGCAGATCCTGGAGGACGGTCGCCTGACCGACTCCCAGGGCCGGGTCGTGGACTTCAAGAACACGGTCATCATCATGACGACCAACCTCGGCACCCGGGACATCTCCAAGGGCTTCAACCTGGGCTTCGCGGCCACGGGGGACACCAAGTCCAACTACGAGCGCATGAAGAACAAGGTCTCGGACGAGCTCAAGCAGCACTTCCGCCCCGAGTTCCTCAACCGCGTCGACGACGTGGTCGTCTTCCCGCAGCTGACGCAGGAGGACATCCTGCGGATCGTCGACCTGATGATCAGCAAGGTGGACGAGCGCCTCAAGGACCGGGACATGGGCATCGAGCTCTCCCAGTCCGCCAAGGAGCTGCTGTCCAAGAAGGGCTACGACCCGGTGCTGGGCGCGCGTCCGCTGCGTCGCACGATCCAGCGCGAGATCGAGGACACGCTGTCGGAGAAGATCCTCTTCGGTGAGCTGCGCCCCGGTCACATCGTGGTCGTCGACACGGAGGGCGAGGGCGACACCGCGACCTTCACCTTCCGCGGCGAGGAGAAGTCCTCCCTCCCCGACGTCCCGCCGATCGAGCAGGCGGCCGGCGGAGCGGGCCCCAACCTGAGCAAGGAGGCGTAACCCTCAGCGGTCACGCCTGAGAAAGGGGCCGGCGCTCTTCGGAGCACCGGCCCCTTCGCGTTGCTCAGAACGAGGTCATGGTGACGGTGGCGTCCGGGAAGAGGGGGGCGTAGGGGTCGGCGGAGAGGTTCAGGTGGGCGTGGCCGGTCAGGATCACCTGACGAAGGCCCGGCAGCCGGGAGGCCAGGACGGAGAGATCCTCGTGCCCGTCCAGCACCGAGAGGAAGAGGGTCTCGATCCCCGGCAGCTCGGGCATGGCCTCGACGGACTCCGGGTGGCCACTGACGATCGACACATCGAGGGAGACGTCGTTCAGCTCCGGGAGCGCGGCCAGGGATTGCCAGTCGTCGGCTGTCAGCGGTGCCCTGAGCGAGTAGAGCTCCAGCTTTGTCAGACTCGTCCAGTGCCGCAGCCCGCGCAGACCGGTGCGCCTGGTGCTGTCGTGGGCCAGGAACAGGGCTTTCAGCGGGGCATCGAGAGGCAGCAGGTCGGTGAGACTCCCGGCGGGGATCTCCTGCTGGAGCCAGAGCCGCTCAAGGGTGCGCAGCGATCCGAGACCGGTCAGATCCGGTATCCCCGCGCAGTTGAGAAAGGTGAGAGGAAGCTCCGAGAGGGCGGCCAGACCGCGCGCGGCCGGACAGCTCAGCAATGTCAGGCTGTTGAGAGAGGCGAACGGCAGAAGGGCGCCGAGGTCCAGGAGCAGAGGGTTGTCGCGCACCTGTAGGGCCGTCACCGCCTCGGGTGCCGGGACCGCGAGGTGGATCTCCTCGCCCCGGCGTTCACCGCGCAGGTCGAGGCACTCCCAGGGTCGCATCCGGGGCAGTGCCGCCAGCTGCTCGTCCGACTCGCAGGTCAGGAAGAGCTGCCCGCGATCCAGGCCGTCGAGCACCTCCCTGGCGTACTCCTCGGTGTCGAACCGCCCCCAGGTGCCGACCAGTTGCCGTCGGACGTCCAAGTCCGGGTGGTGCCGGAACCGGCGCAGCACGCCCAGTGCTCCCGTCGGCTCCTCCGCGCCCAGTACCGAGGCCGTCACCGTGACGCCCAGGGCCTCCGCGTCGGTCAGCCCCGCCGGGCCCGGGAGCAGCTCCAGCACCAACGGACCGGCCTGCGCCAGGAGTTTCGCGTCGTCCTTCGTACGCGGCGGGATCAGGTCAGCCGCCCGTTGTTCGACCTCGGCCCGCACGCCCGGGTCCAGCGCCGTCGCGTGCTCCAGGCAGGCCAGGGCCAGCAGGGTCAGCCGCGGGGTGCCGTGGGCCAGTAGACGCCGTAGGAGCGAGGCGCGTTCGCCCGGACGGGCGTGGGCCACCGCCATGCGGATCACGTCCTCCCACTGGCTGTCGGCCGCGTGGCTCGCGAGGACGTCCAGGTGGCCCTCCTCGACCGCGTACCGCGCGCCCAGATAGTCCTGGAAGGTGCGGTGGACGAAGTCCATGACACCGTCGGCCGGTTGCCGGACCAGGCCGCTGCGCAGCAGCAGGGTGCGCAGCACGGCCGGCGCGTCCGGCCGGCCTCCCGAGAGCGCGAGCGACGGCAGGCGGCGCTCCACGATCCCCTCGGCCGTCTCCACGTCCATCTCCGTGCGGCCGCTCAGCACCAGGGCGTAGGCCAGGCGCTGGAGGAGTTCCAGCTGCACCTCCTCGCCCAGCTCCGCCTCGTCCACCGCCCCCATGCCCCGCTCCCGGTCCCGGCGGGTCAGGAGCATGGCCAGGGCGGCGTCGTACAACTCCTTGCGGCCTGTGGGGAGGTAGCCCCGGCGCTCCCGGTGCAGGGCGCAGATCAGGCCGCACATCAGGGGGTTGGTGGCGAGGCGGGCCAGGTCGCGTTTGGTGCGGAGGGAGTCGAGGAGCGGGCCCTCCAGCCCGGGGGCCCCGGCCGCGGTGTGCCAGCGGTGGACGAAGGTCGACACGTCCTCGCGGCGCATGGGAGCCAGCGCCAGTTCGCGAAAGCCCTCCGTGGCGAGCCAGCCGGGGCGTACGGCGGTGGGGCGGGAGGTCAGCAGCCAGCGGTTGCCCGGGAAGGCGCGGATCAGGCCGAGGAGCCAGTCACGGGCGCGACGGCGGTCCGCCGCCGGGATCTCGTCGAGGCCGTCGACGAGGACCAGGCCCCGGCCCGCGGACAGGACGCGCTCGGTCCAGCCCTCGGGGGGCGCGTACGGGCAGCCGGAGGCGGTCAGGAAGGCGGCGGGGGCGGGCAGTGCGCCCGCGCGGACCAGGGTGCGCAGGGGCAGGACGTACGGGACGCGCTCGCCGGTGCCCGCGGCGGTCACCGCGAGCCACTGGACCAGCGTGGTCTTGCCGGAACCCGCGTCGCCGCGCAGCAGTACGCGGCCGTCGCCGCGCAGGGCCTCCTCGGCCGGGAGCCGGCGGGTGACGGGGGCGAGCCCGTCGGTGTCCGGCCGGTGGCCGGGCTCCTCGGCGGCCGTCGCCTCCAGGCTCAGGTAGGCGACCTCCAGCGGCCAGCGGTCGGGGGAGTCGCGCAGGTCGATGCCGTAGATGGTGAGGTGGTCGTGGTGTTCGGCGACGTGGGAGCGGTACCGGCGTTCGAAGGCCGTGTCGCGGGCGTCGGGGCGGGGCGTGCGGGCGATCAGCTCGTCGATCCTGGCGATCAGCTCGGCCTGGGAGCGGGTCTGCTCCACCAGGGTGCGGGCCACGAAGGTGGAGCGGCGGGTGAAGAACTCCAGGATCTGGAGGCAGGCCCACTCCGTGGCGGTGTCGAGGAAGTGGCCGGCGTCGGCGGAGAGGCCGTCGGCCGCGGGGGCCCGGCCCCGCAGCTTCCCGGCCAGTTCCCGGTGGCCCAGCCGCACCGCCTGGACGTCGTCCATGTCCAGGTCGCCGAGGGCGAGGAGGCGGCGGGCGAGGGCGTGGGCGACGGCGGGCTGTTCGTCGGCCCGGAACGGCGGCTCGCCGGGGGAGTCGACCGCCTGCCGGACCAGGTGCTCGGCGAGCTTGTGCACGTCCTGCTCGACCAGCGCGCGCTTCTCGCCGCGGAAGGACACCAGGCTCTTCAGCCGTACCGGCCTGTCCACCAGTCCCGCGCCCGGGCCGTCGGCCGCGAACAGCCGTCTCAGCAGCGGGCCCATCAGGCTCGACGCCAGCTTGCCGCCCAGTACCGTCGGCTCCATCCGCCCACCCCCGTGATCTCAGCGAACGGATGGAGCCTAGCGGCGGGTCACGACAGCTGGCCGTCGTAGTCCGGCAGCTTGAAGGTCTTGTCGGCGTGGCCGCCGGAGAGGTCGGAGGCGCTGTTGCCGATGTTCGCGATGATGTCGTAGCCCCTGTTCTCGATGCCGGCGCGCTGGGCGGTCTTGTAGGCGGCGACGTCCTTGAAGAGGTCGAGGAGGCCGCGCACGTAGAGGCCGGAGACCTGGTAGCCGTCGTACGTCAGGTTGTACTCGGTGGGCAGGTAGAGGATGCCCGGCCGGGCGGTGACGAAGAACAGGGCGACGCCGTGCTCCTGGGCGTACCTGGCCACCTCCAGGACCGGCTTGTTGGCCGGCTGGGGGTAGCTGAAGCCGTAGTCGGTCTCCAGCGTGGTGTTGTCGATGTCGAAGACGATCGCCTGCTTCTCGCCCGGCGCTGCGGCGGCGACGCGGCTCTTGAGGTAGGGCAGCGCCTGGTCCATCACGGACTGGCAGTCCTGCTGCCAGGTGGCGTGGTCGACCGTGGTGGAGCCGCTCTCCGCCGCGGCCCGGGCCGGTGCGGCCGTCCCGGCCAGCGTGGCCACGGAGACGGCGGTGACGGTCAGTCGGCGGGTCCAGGAGCTTGCGGTCATCGGTGGGGGTGTCCTCTCACGTCCGGGCGGTACCTGTGTCAGGGGCATGATGAGTGAGGCAGGTGGCGCGAGGGGAACCGTAGGGTTACCGACGGGTAGGGCGCTAGGGGTGTGCGCCGGGAAGAGGGGCGGGGGAGCCCGGAGGGGGTCCGGAAGTGGTCCGGAGGGGCGGCGCGGGTGACATACCGCACGGGTGAAATGTCGGTTACTAGTGGAGATAGTGGATTCGTGTGGCGGGGGAGGGCGGGGGGTTCGGGGCGGCGCTCCGCCTCAGGTGCCGACGTCGGGGTCGGTTTGCCCGAACAGGGCAAGGTGTGTCAAGAAAGGGTCAATTTCCGAACTTCTTACTAGGAACCTTCGTAGGTGAGGTGTTTGAGCCGGTGCGGGTCGGCGGGTTACCAAGGGATGCGCCATCCGGTGGGCGGCCCGTGTCGGGCCGGTACGCCGGAAGGCCTCCCTGTTCCCTAGCCCATGAGGTTCTGATGTCCCTGCGCGCCACTCTCCGTGCCCCCCGTACGTCCTCGCTCCGCAAGCGGGCCGCTGTCCTGGCCGCCGGTGTCGGAGTGGCGGCCGTGGTGGGGTCGGGGGTCGCGTCGGCCGCCGCGCCGAGCGCCGCCGCCTGGGTCGACCCGGTGAAGAAGTACACGCTCTCCGCGACCTTCAACCAGGCCGGCGGCATGTGGACCGCCAAGCACAGCGGTCAGGACTTCGCCGTGCCGAGCGGCACCGAGGTCGTCGCCGCGCACGGCGGCACCGTCGTCAAGACCGGCGGCAACGGCGCCGGCGACGGCCCCGCGTACGGCAACGCCGTCGTCATCAAGCACGCCAACGGCCAGTACTCGCAGTACGCGCACCTGTCCCGGATCGACGTCAAGGCCGGCCAGGTCGTCAGGACCGGACAGCACATAGCCCTGTCCGGCAACACCGGCAACTCCTCCGGCCCGCACCTGCACTTCGAGATCCGTACGACCCCCAACTACGGCTCCGCGATCGACCCCGTCGCCTTCCTGCGCGCCAAGGGTGTGACCGTCTGAGCGGGGTGTGAACCCTGGCTCTAGTCGGGGTGCGAGCCCCGGTGGGCCTGGGTGATCAGGTCCACGGCGACCTCCAGAACGGCCTCGCGCCGCTTCTGGGGGTCGCTTTCGACGTCATGCATGACGAACATGCCGGCGTGCAGCGTGAACAGCGCGCTCACGCAGCGGACCTGATCGGTCAGGTCCGCGTCCGGGTCGATGATGATGTTCCGCAGGCCGCTCATGCGGTCCTTGAACGAGTCGCCGATCCGCAGTTCCCGGACCGTCGCCTGGTTCTCCTGCATGAACCGGAACAGTGGTTCGGCGCCGGCCAGCGCCTGGCTGTAGCGCCGTATGATCTCCTGCTTGGTCTCCAGGGTGTGCGGCTGCTCCCTGCCCCACTCGATCAGGTCCTGGATCGGCTGCGTCAGGTCCTCGAAGACGCTGACCAGGATCTCTTCCTTGGTCTTGAAGTGGTAGTACAGGGCCGCCTTGGTCACGTCCAGGTGCTCGGCGATCTCCCGCAGGGAGGTCTTCTCGTAGCCCTGCTCGGCGAAGAGTTCGAGGGCAACGTCCTGGATGCGCTGCCGGGTGTTGCCCCGCCGCTGCTGCTTGGTGCCGTCCATGGTGACGCCCATCCTCTTACTCCTCGCACTCCCGCGAAATCGCCGCTCGGCCGCTCGGCGGACGGCGTGGGCGCCCGCCCCATTAACTTACTTGACGACCGGCTAGTGGCAGGTCTACCTTTCCCAGTGTAACGAACTAGCCGGGCGGCAAGTAAGTAGCGGTCGCCAAGGGGAGTGGGAGAGATGGCGGACACCCAGGCGGCCGGTACCGGCCTGACAGCGGCGGACACACCGGAGAAACAGCCGAGGAGCATACGAGTCGTACTGCTCGCGCTCATGATCGCGATGATGCTCGCGATGCTCGACAATATGATCGTCGGTACGGCGATGCCGACCATCGTCGGCGAGCTGGGCGGCCTGGAGCACCTGTCGTGGGTGGTGACCGGCTACACCCTGGCGACCGCCGCGTCCACCCCGCTCTGGGGCAAGCTCGGCGACATGTACGGGCGCAAGGGCGCCTTCATGACCTCCATCGTCATCTTCCTGGTCGGCTCCGCGCTCAGCGGCATGGCCCAGAACATGGGCGAGCTGATCGGGTTCCGGGCCGTCCAGGGACTCGGTGCCGGCGGTCTGATGGTCGGCGTCATGGCGATCATCGGTGACCTCGTGCCGCCCCGCGAGCGCGGCAAGTACCAGGGCATGATGGCCGGCGTCATGGCGCTCGCCATGATCGGCGGCCCGCTGGTCGGCGGCACCATCACCGACAACTGGGGCTGGCGCTGGGCCTTCTACATCAACCTGCCGCTCGGCGTGATCGCGCTGGCCGCCATCAGCGCCGTCCTGCACCTGCCGAGGAAGCGGAACAAGTCCCGCATCGACTACCTCGGCGCCGGGCTGCTGACCCTCGGCATCACCTCGATCGTGCTGGTCACCACCTGGGGCGGCTCCGAGTACGCCTGGACGTCCGCGCGGATCATGGAACTGATCGCCATCGGCGTCGTCGCCCTGGTCGGGTTCGTCTACTGGCAGACCAAGGCCGCCGAGCCGGTCCTGCCGCTGCACATCTTCCGCAGCCGCAACTTCACCCTGATGTCGGTCATCGGCTTCATCACCGGCTTCGTGATGTTCGGCGCCACGCTGTTCCTGCCGCTCTACCAGCAGTCCGTGCAGGGCGCGTCCGCGACCAACTCCGGCCTGCTGCTGCTCCCGATGCTCGGCGCGATGCTGGTGACCTCGATGGTCGCCGGGCGGGTGACCACCAACAGCGGTCGCTACAAGATGTTCCCCATCGCGGGCGGCGCGCTCATGGTCGTCGGGCTGTACCTGCTGTCCACCATGGACACCGGGACCTCCCGCCTCACCTCGGGCGTGTTCATGGCGGTCGTCGGCCTCGGCATGGGCTGCCTGATGCAGATCACCATGCTGGTCGCGCAGAACAGCGTGGAGATGCGGGACATGGGCGTCGCGTCCTCCTCCACCACCCTGTTCCGTACGCTCGGCTCCTCGTTCGGTGTCGCCATCATGGGCGCGCTCTTCAACGACCGGGTCAAGGACGTCATGTCCGAGCGGGCCGGTTCGCTCGGCTCCAAGGTCACCGAGCAGTCGGCCCAGCTGGACGCGGCGAGCCTGGCGAAGCTGCCGGCCGCGGTGCGCGAGGCGTACCAGCACGCGGTGTCGGCCGGCACCCACTCGGCGTTCCTGCTCGGCGCGGCGATCGCCGTGGTGGTGCTGGTGGCGGCGCTGTTCGTGAAGGAGATCCCGCTGCGGGGCGGGGCCCAGAAGTCGGACGCGGACGAGGCGGCGCCGATGCAGGTGGTCGAGGCCGTCTGAGCCGGCCGCCCGCCTGAACGACGCACGGGGCCCGGGAGCTGACAGCTCCCGGGCCCCGCTTCGGCGACAACGGCATCCGGTACCCGTCGACCGGGCGCAGCACGGAACCCGACCTCTCGAAGGAGTTCTGGACATGTCCGAGGCCACCGGGGGCGACCGCCCCGATCACACCGCCGTACGGGTCGCGCTGTGGCGGGCGCTGCACCGGGCCGCCGACGCGCCGCCGTACGTCGTCGAGGACGAGGTCGGGCTGCGGCTCGCCGGGCCGGAGGCCGGGGACGACTGGCGGGGGCGGCCGGACATGGACGTCGAGGCCACCCGGCGGATCCGGGCGTCCATCGTGGCCCGGGCGCGGTTCGTCGAGGACCTGGTGGTGGCGGAGGCCGGGCGCGGGGTGGACCAGTACGTCGTGCTCGGCGCCGGGCTCGACACGTTCGCGCAGCGCCGGGCCGACGACATCGCCGCGACCGGGCTGCGGGTGTTCGAGGCGGACCGGGCCGGGGCCGTGGCGTGGAAGCGGCGGCGGCTGACCGAGCTGGGGTACGGGGTGCCGGGGCCGCTGCGGCTGGTGCCGGTGGACTTCGAGGGGGACTGGTGGGGGCAGCTGGTGGACGCCGGGTTCGATCCGGGGCGGCCGGCCGTGGTCGCCTCCACCGGGGTCATCATGTACCTCACCGAGGACGCCATCGCCGCGACGCTCCGCCGCATCGCCGGGCTGGCTCCGGGATCGACGCTGGTCACGACGTTCCTGCGGCCGGTCGAGGAGGTAGAGCCGGAGCAGCGCGAGCAACTGCGGGCGGCCGTGCGGGGCGCGCGGGCCGCGGGCACGCCCTTCCTCAGCTTCCACACGCCCGAGCGGATCACGGCGCTGGCCGCGGCGGCCGGCTTCGGTGAGACCCGGCACGTGTCCGCGGAGGAACTCGCCGACCGCTACTTCCCCCACCGCACGGACGGACTCCGCCCCTCCCGGGGCGAAGAAATCCTGCTGGCCCACACCTGACTTCCCAGGCCCTGCCCGCCCTGCCCCTGTCCCTGCCCCTCAGCGGTCCTTCCGCTGGGGCGGGGTGGGAAGCATGGGGTAGCTGCCGGTGGCCGTCGGGGCGTGTTCGGGGAGCCAGAGGACGGCTACCGCGCCCTCCGCCGGGATGTGCGCGGGCGCGCCCACCGGGCGTACGTTGCGGAAGGTCAGGCGGGCGCCCAGCACCCGGGCCTGGCCGGCCGCGATGGTCAGGCCCAGCCCGTGGCCCTGGCCGGCGCGGTCCTCGCTGCCGGTGCGAAAGCGGCTCGGTCCCTCGGCGAGGAGCTTCTCGGGGAAGCCGGGGCCGTGGTCGCGGACCCGGATGACCCGGCCCTCCACGGTCACCTCGACCGGCGGCCTGCCGTGCCGTGCCGCGTTGGCGAGCAGGTTGAACAGCACCCGCTCCAGCCGGCGCGGGTCGGTGGTCACCTCCGACTCGTGCACCACCCGCACCTCGATCTCCGGGTCCTTCGCGGCCACCCGCCGGGAGACGAACTCGCCCAGCATGATGTCCTGCAACTCGGCCCGCTCGGACGCGCTGTCGAGCCGGGCCACCTCCAGGACGTCCTCGACGAGGGTGCGCATCGCCTTCGCCCGGTCCAGCACCAGCTCGGTCGGGCGGCCCGGCGGGAGCAGTTCGGCCGCCGTGAGCAGCCCCGTCACCGGCGTCCGCAGCTCGTGCGCGATGTCCGCGGTCACCCGCCGCTCCGCCTCCAGACGCTGCTGCAACGCGTCCGCCATGGCGTCCACCGCGCGCGCCAGGTCGTCGGTCTCGTCCCGGACGACCCCGCCGATGGCCTCCCGGACCCGTACGTCCGGCTCGCCCTGGGCGACCTGGTTGGCCGCGGCCGCCGCCTTGCGCAGCCGCCGCGAGAGCTGCCCGCCGATCAGCACGCCGAGCGCGCTGCCGCCGAGGACGACCGCGATGGAGCCGATGACCAGCGCCTGGTCGAGGTCCTTGAGCACGTTGCTGCTGCGGTTCGGGAAGGAGCCGTGCAGGGAGAGCACACGGCCGTCCTTGGCCTGCACCGCCGCCCAGATGTCCGGCGGGCCGCCGCCGAGGTCGATGACGTCGGTCGCCCGGCGGCCCGCCTCGACCTTGTCGCGCAGGGCGTCCGGCAGCCGCGGGTCGTTGACCTTGACGTCCGGGAAGTTGGCCCTGCCGTACAGCTCGTAGTTGCGCTGGGCGATCTGCAGCCGTTCGTTGGCCAGGTCGCGGGCGTTGTCCAGCATCGAGACCCGGGCGGCGTTGTGCACCACCAGGCTCAGCGCGATCGCGACCAGCGCGCCGACCAGTGCGATCGCCGCGCTCAGCTTCCATCTGAGTCCGGTGCGCAGTCCCGGACCCCTGTACCGGCTGGAGAACCCCCGCATGACCGCCTCGCTCAGGCCTTCAACTTGTAGCCGAAACCGCGGACCGTCTCGATCCGGTCCTGGCCGATCTTCGTCCGCAGCCGCTGCACATGGACGTCCACGACCCGGGTGTCGCCGCCCCAGCCGTAGTCCCAGACGCGTTCGAGCAGCTTGTCGCGGGAGAGCACGGTCCCCGGCGCCGAGGAGAACTCCAGGAGCAGCCGCATCTCGGTCGGGGTGAGCGCGACCGGCTGCCCGGACCGGCGCACCTCCATGCCCTCGGTGTCGATCTCCAGCTCGCCGAAGGTCAGGACCCCGCCGGAGACCTCGGCCACGTCCGCGTGCGGCTTCTCGCCGCCGCTCGCGTGCCCGAAGCGCCGCAGCACCGCCCGGATCCGGGCGACCAGCACGGCGCCGTCGAACGGCTTGGTGACGTAGTCGTCGGCGCCCGCCTCCAGGCCCAGCACCACGTCGATCGAGTCGGCGCGCGCCGACAGCATGATCACCGGCACGGTGGACTCGTCGCGGATGCGCCGGCACAGGCTCACCCCGTCCAGGCCCGGCACCATCACGTCCAGCAGGGCGATGTCGGGCCGGTCGGCCCGGAACGCCGCCAGGCCCGACAGCCCGTCGGGCATGGCGGTCACCGCGAAGCCGTCCCGCTCCAGGGCCAGCTGGGTGGCCTCGCGGATGACGTCGTCGTCCTCGACGAACAGGACGTGGGTCTGGTCTGCCATCCCGGCTCTCTCGTGTCGTGGGTGGGGGGTACGTGTGTACGGGCTGCGGTGCTCAGCCGGCCGGCGAGGGGACCGGCGTGGCGTCCTTGCCGCCCGCGGCGTTGCCGTAGTCGGTGTGGTGGAAGTCCTCCTGGGCGAACCGCCCCGAGACCCAGCTGTAGGTGATCACGTTCTCGCCCGACGGGCTGGACACCGGGTCGCCCTTCTCGTACACCTGCTTGGTCACGCTCAGGTCGCCCCGGTCGATCTCCGCGTAGACCGGGGACTCCTCGGCCTTGAAGACGTTCTCGTACCCGCCGCTCTCCGCGCGGTACACGTACGCCCCGATCCCGACCGCGTCTCCGCAGGTCAGCACGTTCACCACGATGTCCTCGACCGGGCCGCCGGTGAGGTCGCCGTACGTCACGTCGACCGGGTACTCGTCGCCCGCGCACGGCTTGAGATCGCGCTTGACCGTGGCCGAGACCTGCGGGTCCGCCTTCACCAGGGCGACCGCGTCGACCTTCTCGTACGACTGGGACGGGTCGGGTGCCGCGGAGGGGGCGACCGCCGCGCTGCCGACCGAGTCCGAGTGCGCCGGGCCCTCGTCACGGGCGCCGGTGCCGCCGGTCCCGCAGGCGGCGACGAAAAGGGCGAGGGCGGTGAGCACGGCCGCCGCCGTGATCACCGCCTGGGCACTCGCCGGGCTCCTGCTGGGCCCCGCGCCGGTCAGGCCGCGCAACGCTCCCGCTCCTCACGCTCCAGCGCGCGTGCGTCGAGGTCGCGTGCCTCCAGCTCCTCACGGAGCCGGGCGAGCGCCCGGTGCAGCGTGCTCTTGACCGTTCCGGCCGACATGCCGAGGGCGGCGGCCGTCTCCTCCGTGGACATCTGCTCCCAGTGTCGCAGCACGACGACGCTGCGCTGCTTCGGAGCCAGAACCTTCATGATGTCCATGAGGAGCGCGCGGTCGGCGTGCTGTTCGGTGGCGTCGTCCACGCAGGCGTCGGGCAGCTGCTCGGTGGGGACCTCCTCCAGCCTGCGGGCCCGCCACCACTCGGTCCGCGTGTTGATCATGACCCGGCGCAGGTAGGCGTCCGCGAGCTTCTTGTCGGCGATGCCGTCCCAGCGGCCGTACGTCCGCACCAGCGCGGTCTGCAGCAGGTCCTGGGCGTCCGTCGGGTCCGGGACCAGTCGGCGGGCGCTGCGCAGCAGCGCGTCCTGCCGGGTGCGGACGTACTCCTCGAATTCGAGCACCTCGCCCTGCGCCATGATCAACCGCCTCCCGATCCCCGTGTGTCCCCGGCCCTGAGCCATGAGTTCCTGCTGTCCCGCGGTCCTGGCGGGCACAGAAACGAAGCTACGGACCGGTTGTCACGAGGCTGTGCGGAGCAGCCTGCGGGTAGCAATCGGCTGTCCGTCGGTTGTGTAACGGAAGTAGGTTCGGGGTAAGCGGGCGGGAGTGTATGCCTGGATATCGGCTGATTTACCGTGCGGTCGGGGCCGTAACACGACCCCTTCCGCTGTGATGTGGCTGTACGTCAGCCCTGCGGCAGCCGGTACAGACCGCCCGCGAGCGGCTCCACCAGTCCGTCGGAGACCAGCCCGTCCAGCGCGCGGGCGCGTTGCACCGGCTCGTGCCACACCCGGTCGAGCGCCGCCTGCGGCACCGGGGTGTGCGCCTCGCGCAGTACGGCGAGCAGCTTGCCGCGCACCTGCCGGTCGGTACCGGCGTACGTCTGCCCGCGCCGGGGCGGACCCTCGTGCTCCGGCTTGCCGGCCAGCCGCCAGGCGCACGCGCCGGAGATCGGGCACCGCTGGCACGTCTCGTTCTTCGCCGTGCACACCAGCGCGCCCAGCTCCATCGACGCGGCGGCCCAGCGGGCGGCGGTCCCCTCGTCCTTCGGCAGCAGCTCACGGGCGAGCTTGCGCTCGGCGGCGGTGGTGGCGTTCGGCGGGTACTGCACCCCGGTCACGGCCCGTGCGAACACGCGGCGCACATTGGTGTCGAGCACGGCGTGCCGCTGCCCGTAGGCGAACGAGGCGACGGCCGCGGCCGTGTACTCGCCGATCCCCGGCAGTGCGAGCAGCTGGGCGTGGTCCGTGGGTACGTCGCCGCCGTGCCGCTCCGTTATGGCGACCGCCGCGCCGTGCAGCCGCAGGGCGCGGCGCGGGTAGCCGAGCCGGCCCCAGGCGCGGACCGCCTCGCCGGGCGCCTCCGCGGCCAGGTCGGCGGGGCGCGGCCAGCGGGCCAGCCACTGCTCGTAGACGGGCAGCACCCGGTTCACCGGCGTCTGCTGGAGCATGAACTCGCTGACCATCACCCCCCACGGACCCGCCTCCGGGCGGCGCCAGGGGAGGTCGCGGGCGTGGGTGTCGAACCAGGCGATCACAGGGGTGTGGAGCTTCTCAGTCATGGCCCTTCCGATCCTGCCACGTCCGGCGGCGGCTGGGGTGGACGTCATCCGCGGCGGGGCCGGGTTCGGCGTCCCGGGAGACGAAGAGGGGCCTTCTCGAAGGGAGTTGCCGAAATGATGATCCGGAAAAGTTGAGGTTTGGGCGGCGGGTGGGGCGAGGAAGTGCACGGATCTCTCGTACAGTTTGGGCCGTGGGATCTCTGCGCAATCCGGTCGGGCCGCTTCCCTCCTCCATCTACTGGCGACGGAGGGTCGTCATGGTGTCCGTGGTCGCCGTGCTGGCGCTGCTGATCGCCTGGATGGTGACGACGGGCGGCGGAGGCGGGAAGAACAACGCCGACGGCTCGAACGGCAAGAATCCCGTGTCCACGATCACGCCGGGGCCGTCCGGCAGCGGACCGGCGATCAGCCAGGCCCCGGGCGGACGCGACGAGTCCAGCGGCGGCGGCACGTCGTCCGGCTCGGGCTCCGGCTCCGGTTCGGGCGGTACGGACGACAACGCGTCGTCGGGTGCGTCGGGTTCCGCCGGTTCCTCGGGTTCTTCCGGCTCCTCCGGTTCCTCCGGGTCCTCCTCCGGCTCCGGTGGTGACGTCACCTCGGGGTCCGGCGGTACGGTCGCCTCCCTGCCGGGGACCTCCTCCCTGCCCAACTGCACCTCCGGGTCGGTCGCGTTGAGCCTCAAGAGCCTCCGCAACTCCTACTCGCCGGAGCAGACGCCGGCCTTCGAACTCACCGCGAAGAACACGTCGTCCAGCGACTGCAAGATCGACCTCGGCCCGAAGAACGCGGTGTTGACGATCACCGCGGCCAGCGCGGACGACAGCTACTGGTCCTCCGCCGACTGCCCCAAGTCCTCCGGCAGCCGCTGGTACCGGGTGCCCGCGGGCAGCGCCATCACCTACACCCTGAAGTGGGACCGCAAGCCCAGCGCCCCCCAGTGCGCGACACCCGAGGCGGGATCGGCCGGCGCCGGCACCTACCTCCTCCAGGCGGCCACCCCGGGCTTCGGCAAGTCCCAGGCGTCGTTCGTCCTGGCGGCCGACTAGCGCCCCGCGAGGGGCACGGGACGACGTGAACCGCGGCCACCGTCGAGCTGCCGGGCGAACCCGGACGTACCGCTCAAGAGGTCAGACGTACCGTTCGAGGATCGAGGACTCGGCCAGCCGCGACAGCCCCTCGCGCACGCTGCGGGCACGCGCCTCGCCGACGCCGTCCACGGTCTGGAGGTCGTCGACGCTCGCCGCGAGCAGCTTCTGCAGGCCCCCGAAGTGCTCCACCAGCCGGTCGATGATCGCCCCCGGCAGCCGCGGCACCTTCGCCAGCAGCCGGAAGCCGCGCGGCGACACCGCGGAGTCCAGCGCCTCCGGCGAGCCCGTGTATCCCAACGCCCGCGCCACCGTCTGCAGTTCCAGCAGCTCCGCATGGCTGAGCGCGTCCAGCTCGGACAGCGCCTCGTCGACCGTACGGGACCGCTTCGCCGTCGGCTCGGGCACGTAGTCCCGCACCACCAGCTCCCGCTCGGGCTCGACCCCGGCGATCAGCTCGTCCAGCTGGAGCGCGAGGAGCCGGCCGTCGGTGCCCAGTTCGACCACGTACTCGGCGATCTCGGTGGCGATCCGGCGGACCATCTCCAGCCGCTGCGCGACGGCCGACACGTCCCGGACCGTCACCAGGTCCTCGATCTCCAGCGCCGACAGCGTGCCCGCGACCTCGTCCAGGCGGAGCTTGTAGCGCTCCAGGGTCGCGAGCGCCTGGTTCGCGCGGGAGAGGATCGCCGCCGAGTCCTCCAGGACCCGGCGCTGGCCGTCGACGTACAGCGCGATCAGCCGCATCGACTGGGAGACGGAGACCACCGGGAAGCCGACCTGTTTGGAGATGCGGTCCGCCGTGCGGTGCCGGGTGCCGGTCTCCTCCGTCGGGATCGTCGCGTCCGGCACGAACTGCACGCCGGCCCGGAGGATCTTCGACAGGTCGGAGGAGATCACGATGCCGCCGTCGAGCTTGCACAGCTCCCGCAGCCGGGTCGCCGTGAACTCGACGTCCAGGACGAAACCGCCCGTGCACATCGTCTCGACCGTCTTGTCGAAGCCGAGGACGATGAGCCCGCCCGTGTTGCCGCGGAGGACCCGCTCCAGGCCGTCGCGCAGGGACGTGCCCGGAGCCACGGCGCTCAGCGAGGCGCGCATCAGGCCATCGGAACCGGCACTCCCACCGGACTTTCCGGGAGCCGCTGCCCGGTCGTTGGCTGCCACTGCACTCCTCCGGTCGCAGGTTCTGAAGCCCTCCCGCACCCGCACGCGGTTCGTACGGACGGGCGAGACCAGGGCAAAGTCTACCGGCGCTCCTCCGCGTCCCGTGGGGCCTCTCGGCGACGGGAGCGCGGCAGCACCCGCAGCGCGTCCCCCACGTCGGCGACCTCCAGGACCTTCATGCCCGGCGGGATCTTGCCGGGATCGCCCGGTACGAGCGCGTGCGTGAAGCCGAGCCGGTGCGCCTCGGAGAGCCTGCGCTGGACGCCGGTGACCCGTCTGACCTCGCCCGCGAGACCGACCTCGCCGATGGCGACCAGGTTCTTGGGCAGCGGGGTGTCGCTCGCGGCCGAGGCCAGCGCCAGCGCGATCGCGAGGTCCGCCGCCGGCTCGGAGAGCTTCACACCGCCCACCGTCGCGGAGTAGATGTCCCGCTTGCCGAGCGCGCTGATGCGGCCGCGCTGCTCCAGCACCGCCAGCATCATCGAGACCCGGGAGGTCTCCAGGCCGGAGGTGGTGCGGCGGGGGGAGGGGATCTGCGAGTCCACGGTGAGCGCCTGGACCTCGGCGACCAGCGGGCGGCGGCCCTCCAGGGTGACGGTGAGACAGGTGCCCGGCACCGGTTCGGCCCGCCGGGTCAGGAACAGGCCGCTCGGGTCGGTGAGGCCGGTGATGCCCTCGTCGTGCAGTTCGAAGCAGCCGACCTCGTCCGTGGCGCCGTACCGGTTCTTGACGCCGCGGACGAGCCGCAGGCGCGCGTGCCGGTCGCCTTCGAAGTGGAGCACGACGTCGACCAGGTGCTCCAGCAGGCGCGGACCCGCGATGGCGCCGTCCTTGGTGACGTGGCCCACGAGGAGGGTGGACATGCCCCGCTCCTTCGACGCGCGGATGAGCGCCCCGGCCACCTCCCGCACCTGGGCCATGCCGCCGGGCGCGCCGTCGATCTCCGGGGAGGCGATCGTCTGCACGGAGTCCAGGATCAGCAGCGACGGCTTCACCGCGTCCAAGTGACCGAGGACGGCGGCCAGATCGGTCTCGGCCGCGAGGTAGAGGTGGTCGTCGATGGCGCCGATACGGTCGGCGCGCAGCCGGACCTGGCTCGCCGACTCCTCGCCGGTGACGTAGAGCGTGCGGTGCTCGTCGCTCGCCGACTTGGCGGCCACGTCGAGCAGCAGGGTGGACTTGCCGACGCCGGGCTCGCCGGCCAGCAGCACGACCGCGCCGGGCACCAGGCCGCCGCCGAGGACGCGGTCCAGCTCGGGGACGCCCGTGGTGCGGGCGGTGGCCTGGCGGCCGTCGACCTGGCCGATGGGCACCGCGGAGGTGGTGACCCGGCCGGGTGCCGTCGTACGGACCGCGGGCGCGCCGTACTCCTCGATCGTCCCCCAGGCCTGGCACTCGGGGCAGCGGCCGAGCCACTTCGCCGTCTGCCAGCCGCACTCGGTGCAGCGGTACGACGGTCGGTCCTTCGCGGTCTTGGTACGGGTGGCCATGCGGAAACCGTAGCCGCCGCCACTGACAGCGGGACCACGGTGGCACCGGTGACGGCTGCGGGTGGACCGGTCCCGGCCATCCCCGTCGGGAACGAGCCACGGAATTCGGGGCCCCTGTCCCCTTATGAGGGATCGTTTCACCCGTACGGATTAAAAGTGCTCAAGCCGCCAGAAGGGGCGATACGGGGCCGCCTACGGTCGCACGGGTGATGAGCAGCACTCCGGAGACCTCGGCCCGCACGACCGGCGCACACCGGGCGCATCGGGAGGCACGCGCGGCGCGTGATCGCACGGCGGCGCGCGCGCTGGCGCAGCGACCTCCCGCGCGCTACGAGCCCTACCTGGACGGGCTGTTCACCTACTGCCTCTCGGTGCTGTGCGACCACGACGCGGCCACCGCCGCCCTCGCGGACGTCCTCGTCCTCGCCGAGCGGCGGGGCCAGCGCGTCCCGGAGGCGGCCGGCGACCGCCGGGCCTGGCTGTACGCACTGGCCCGCTGGGCCTGTCTGCGCGGCCTCGCCAGGGCCAAGCAGAAACGTCAGGCCACCCACGCGGCGGGCCGCCACGTGGCCCCCGACGCCGCGGTCCCCGCCGACTCCCAGGAGCAGCGGCGCCGCGAACTCGCCCTGCTCGCCTGGCCCGAGGCCGCCGGCACCACCCCCGAGCAGCGCGAGGCGCTCGAACTCGCGGTACGCCACCACCTCGCCGCCCACGAGGTCGCCGCCGTCGTCGGCACGGACCTGGCCGTCGCCCGCGAACTGCTCTCCTCCGCCGCCTGCGAGGTCGAGCGCACCCGCGCGGCCCTCGCCGTCGTCGAGACCGGCGGCTGCCCGAGCGTGTCCCACCTCACCGGCGACAGCCAGCTGGTGCTCAGTGCCGCCCTGCGCCGCGAACTGGTCCGGCACGTCGACGACTGCCCGCGCTGCCGCCGTACCGCCGAGCGCGCGGCCCCCGGGCGCTGGCCCGGCGCGATGACCACACCCGCCGAGCTGCCCGTGCTGGAGGCGCCCCGCGCGGCCCTGCACATGGTGCTCGCGCACCAGCCACGCGCGCGCGGGGCCGCCGTTCCGCGCTTCGACCGGCGCGGCTTTCCGATGGACCCCAAGGACCACGCGGCCCGCCGCGACCGGCTGCGCGCGCGTGCCGTCACGACGACCGTCGTCGCCACGGTGGTGGCGGCGCCGGTGCTGGCCCTGTGGGCGGCCTACCGGGGCACGCCGGCGGGGGAGAGCCACGAGGGGCCCTCCGCGACCGCGCGCGAGGCCGCCGGCTCCGACGCGCTGGACGGCGACGGGGGCGGCGGCCGCCGGAACACCGGCGGTGCCGGCACCAGACCCGGGCCGCGCGCCGGGAAGGACGGCGAGGCCGACGTCTCGGTGAAGGTGATCAGCGTCGCCGGAGCGGGTTCGGCGGATGCCGGGGCGGGCCGGCTCGCGGTGAGCGCCGACAACGACGGCGACACGACACTGATCACGCTCAGCGCGTCCGGGCCGTCCGAGGTGCGGTGGTCGGTGTCCACCGGGGCGGGCTGGCTGTACTTCTCCCGTCCGTCGGGAACGCTCCGGCCGGGCGAGTCGTTCACGATCAAGGTGTACGTCGACCAGTTGCGGGAGCCCGCCGGACACTGGACGGCGCGGGTGGCGGTGGCGCCGGCGGGCGCGGTGGTGTCGATCGACGGGTTCGGCACGGCGCCGCCGACGCGCCGGGGGCCGAAGCCGCCACCGCCCACGGGCGTGCCGGGCCCGACGGCGACGGGCTCCGCGACCGCCGAGCCGACCCCCTCGTCCAGCGAGCCCCCGACCTCCGCCTCCCCGACACCCACCGCATCGGACACCACGAGCCCTACGGCCTCGCCCTCCCCTCCGGCCGGTGACGGCACAGGGTCACCGACGGCTCCGTAAGACCGCCCGGTGCCCGCCCGCTGCGCGGCGACAGCCGTGGGCCAAAGGCGGCCCCGCGGCTCTACCGGGGTGCCGGGTCGGCCGGGTGGGCGGCCAGGAGGGGGAGCAGGCCCGACAGGCGCTCCTCGCAGAGTTCGACCAGACGGTCGTAGCCGGCCTTGCCCATCAGCTCGGTCAGTTCGGGGCGGTACGAGACGTAGACCGGGTCGCCCGCGCCGTGCGCCGAGGTCGCCGAGGTGCACCACCAGTGGAGGTCGTGGCCGCCCGGACCCCAGCCCCTGCGGTCGTACTCGCCGATCGAGATCTGCAGGACGCGCGTGTCGTCCGGGCGGTCGATCCAGTCGTACGTGCGCCGGATCGGGAGCTGCCAGCAGACGTCCGGCTTGGTCTCCAGCGGCTCGCGGCCCTCCTTCAGCGCCAGGATGTGCAGCGAGCAGCCCGCGCCGCCCGCGAAACCGGGGCGGTTCTGGAAGATGCACGAGCCGTTGAACGGCCGGGTCTGGCGGGAGCCCTCCTCGTCCTCCGAGATCCAGCCGCCGCTCGTGCCCTCCGCGTGGTGCTGCCAGATCTCCGGCGTCAGCCGCGCCACATGGGCGGCGACCCGCTTCTCGTCGTCCTCGTCGGAGAAGTGCGCCCCCAGCGTGCAGCAGCCGTCGTCCGCGCGGCCCGCCTGGATGCCCTGGCAGCCGCTGCCGAAGATGCAGTTCCAGCGGGAGGTCAGCCAGGTCAGATCGCAGCGGAACACCTGCTCGTCGTCCGCCGGATCAGGGAACTCCACCCACGCGCGCGCGAAGTCGAGGCCCTTCTCGTCCGCGGCCAGGGCCTTCTTCGACGTCGTCGCCGTCTTCGGCGGCTTCACCCGCGAAGAACCGTCGGCAGATTTGGCGCCCTTGTGGTCCTTCGTCTTTTTCGTCTTTGGCACGGCTCCAGGGTAAGTCGCCGGGGGCGGGTTCGGGGACGGCTCCGAGGACGGGTTCCGGCCCTGGTGGCAGTAGCGTTCCGTACATGAGACTCGGTGTCCTCGACGTGGGATCTAACACGGTGCATCTGCTGGTGGTGGACGCGCACCCCGGCGCGCGCCCGCTCCCGGCGCACTCGCACAAGGCGGAGCTGCGCCTCGCCCAACTCCTCGACGGCAACGGGGCGATCGGCCCCGACGGGGTCGAGAAACTGGTCGCCGTCGTCCAGGACGCCCTCCAGGCCGCCGAGGACAAGGGCGTCGAGGACCTGCTGCCGTTCGCCACCTCCGCCGTGCGCGAGGCCAGCAACGCCGACGACGTCCTCTCGCGGGTGAAGGCCGAGACCGGCGTCGAGCTCCAGGTCCTCAGCGGCTCCGAGGAGGCCCGGCTGACCTTCCTGGCCGTACGCCGCTGGTTCGGCTGGTCCGCCGGAAAGCTGCTGGTCCTGGACATCGGCGGCGGCTCCCTGGAGATCGCGTACGGCATCGACGAGGAGCCCGACGCGGCGGTGTCGCTGCCGCTCGGCGCGGGCCGGCTCACCGCGGGCTGGCTGCCCGGCGACCCGCCGACCTCCGACGACATACGGTCGCTGCGCCGTCATGTACGCGCCGAGATCGCCCGTACCGTCGGCGAGTTCAGCCGCATCGGCGCCCCCGACCACGTGGTCGCCACCTCCAAGACGTTCAAGCAGCTGGCCCGCATCGCCGGCGCGGCCCGCTCCGCCGACGGCCTCTACGTCCAGCGCGAGCTCAAGCGCGACTCCCTGGAGACCTGGGTCCCCCGGCTCGGGGCCATGACCACCGCCCAGCGCGCCGCCCTGCCCGGAGTCTCGGAGGGCCGGGCGAACCAGCTGGTCGCGGGCGCCCTCGTGGCGGAGGCCGCGATGGACCTCTTCGGCGTGGAGAACCTGGAGGTCTGCCCGTGGGCCCTGCGGGAGGGCGTGATCCTGCGGCGCCTGGACCACATGGGCTCCTCGTAGACACCCCCCTGGTGGGGGCGCGGCCGGCCACCACGGAGCCGTGCGCGCCGACGCGACCCTGGTCACAACGGCGCGCAGTCGCCCCCTTTCCGCCCACCCCCACCCCGTAACCTGTCCCTCGTGGCAGAACCAAGGGACGTCGTCCGTATCCCGGATGCGAAGGTCGCGCTCTCCACGGCCTCCGTCTACCCGGAGCCGACGGCGACGGCCTTCGAGATCGCCGCGCGCCTCGGCTACGACGGTGTCGAGGTCATGGTGTGGACCGACCCGGTCAGCCAGGACATCGAGGCGCTGCGCCGGCTGAGCGACTACCACCGCATCCCGATCCTCGCCGTCCACGCCCCCTGTCTGCTGATCACCCAGCGGGTCTGGTCCACCGACCCCTGGGTCAAGCTCCAGCGGGCCCGGGCCGCGGCCGAGAAGCTGGGCGCGAGCGCGGTCGTGGTGCACCCGCCGTTCCGCTGGCAGCGCCAGTACGCCCGCGACTTCGTCGAGGGGATCTGGCGCATGGCGAACGAGACGGAGGTGCGGTTCGCGGTGGAGAACATGTACCCCTGGCGCTACCGCGACCGCGAGATGCTCGCCTACGCCCCCGACTGGGACGTCACCAAGGACGACTACCGGCACTTCACGATCGACCTCAGTCACGCCGCGACCTCCCGCACCGACGCCCTCGCCATGGTCGACCGCATGGGCGACCGGCTCGGCCACGTCCACCTCGCCGACGGCCGCGGCTCCGCCAAGGACGAGCACCTGGTGCCCGGCCGCGGCACCCAGCCCTGCGCCGAACTGCTGGAGCACCTCGCGCTCACCGGCTTCGACGGGCACGTGGTCATCGAGGTCAACACCCGGCGCGCGCTGTCCGCCGCGGAGCGCGAGGCCGACCTCGCGGAGGCCCTCGCCTTCACCCGCCTGCACCTGGCCTCGGCCGCGAAGGTCCCCCGCCGGTGACCGGAACCCGCGGCACCGGGACCGACGGGGACGGCACGGGCGGGAGCGGCACCGGTGTCCGGCGGCGCGGCCGGCCTCCGCGCACCGAGTCCGCCGGCACCCGGGACCGTATCCTCGGGGCCGCCCGCGAGGAGTTCTCCGAACGCGGGTACGAGAAGACATCCGTCCGGGGCATCGCCAAGGCCGCCGGTGTGGACTCGGCGCTGGTGCACCACTACTTCGGCACCAAGGAACAGATCTTCGAGGCCGCCGTCTCGGTGGCCCTCGCCCCCGCGCTCAACGCGCCCGCCGCGCTCGCCGAGGGACCCCTGGACGGCGTCGGCGAGCGGCTGACGCGGTTCGTCCTCGGCGTCTGGGAGAACCCCACCACCCGTACGCCCCTGCTCGCGATCGTCCGCTCCGCCGTCAACAACGACACGGCCGCGGCCGTCTTCCGCCGGCTGATGGCCGCCCAGCTGCTGCGCCGGATCGCGGGACGGCTGGACCTGCCCGACGCGGAGCTGCGCGCCGAACTGGCGGCCGCGCAGCTGGTGGGGTGCGCGATGCTGCGGTACGTGATCAAGGTGGAGCCGCTGGCCTCCGCGGACCTGGAGACGATCGTGTCGCGGATCGCCCCGGTGGTCCAGGGCCACCTGACCGGCCCCTGAACCGTCCCGACCGGCCCCCTGACCCGCCCCTGACCTGTCCCCGACCCCGCCGTCCCGAGACACCCGTCCCGAGACACCCGTCCCGTATTTCGGACACCTCGTCCCGAGGCCTGAACGACGGGCGTACGCTCAATAGCAGCCCTATCTGTCTGAAGGAGCGATCGACGATGCCCGAGCTGAGGTCCCGCACAGTCACCCACGGCCGCAACATGGCGGGCGCCCGCGCCCTTATGCGCGCCTCCGGTGTACCCGGTGCGGACATCGGCCGCAAGCCGATCATCGCGGTCGCCAACAGCTTCACCGAGTTCGTGCCGGGCCACACGCACCTCCAGCCGGTCGGCCGGATCGTCTCCGACGCGATCCGCGAGGCGGGCGGCATCCCGCGCGAGTTCAACACCATCGCCGTCGACGACGGCATCGCGATGGGCCACGGCGGCATGCTGTACTCCCTGCCGTCCCGCGACCTGATCGCGGACAGCGTGGAGTACATGGTCGAGGCGCACTGCGCCGACGCCCTGGTCTGCATCTCCAACTGCGACAAGATCACCCCGGGCATGCTCATGGCCGCCCTGCGCCTGAACATCCCGACGGTCTTCGTCTCCGGCGGTCCCATGGAGGCCGGCCGGGCCACCCTGGTCGACGGCACGGTCCGCACCCTCGACCTGATCGACGCGATGGTCGACGCCGCGAACGAGAACGTCTCCGACGAGGACGTCCTGCGGATCGAGGAGAACGCCTGTCCGACCTGCGGCTCCTGTTCCGGCATGTTCACCGCCAACTCGATGAACTGCCTGACCGAGGCCATCGGCCTCTCCCTCCCCGGCAACGGCTCGGTCCTGGCCACGCACACGGCCCGTAAACAGCTGTACGTCGACGCGGCCCGCACCGTCATGGACGTCACCCGCCGCTACTACGAGCAGGACGACGACACGGTCCTGCCGCGCAACGTCGCGACCTTCGCCGCGTTCGAGAACGCGATGGCGCTGGACATCGCGATGGGCGGCTCCACGAACACGATCCTGCACCTGCTGGCCGCGGCCCAGGAGGCGGGCGTCCCCTTCGGCCTCCCGGAGATCGACGCGGTCTCGCGCCGGGTCCCCTGCCTCGCCAAGGTCGCCCCGAACGTCGCCAAGAGCCGCACGTACTACATGGAGGACGTGCACCGCGCCGGCGGCATCCCCGCCCTCCTGGGCGAGCTGCACCGGGCGGGCCTGCTGAACGAGGACGTCCACTCGGTCCACAGCCCCTCGCTCGCCGACTGGCTGAAGACCTGGGACGTGCGCGGCGGCTCCCCGTCCCCCGAGGCGGTCGAGCTGTGGCACGCGGCGCCCGGCTGCGTGCGCTCCGCCGAGGCGTTCTCCCAGTCCGAGCGCTGGGCGTCGCTGGACGAGGACGCGGCCGAGGGCTGCATCCGCAGCGCCGAGCACGCGTACTCCAAGGACGGCGGCCTGGCCGTCCTCAAGGGCAACCTCGCCGTCGACGGCTGCGTGGTGAAGACGGCCGGCGTCGACGAGTCGATCTGGACCTTCGAGGGCCCGGCGGTCGTCTGCGAGTCGCAGGAGGAGGCCGTCGAGAAGATCCTCAACAAGAAGGTGACCGAGGGCGACGTCGTCGTCATCCGCTACGAGGGTCCCAAGGGCGGCCCCGGCATGCAGGAGATGCTCTACCCGACGTCCTTCCTGAAGGGCCGCGGCCTCGGCAAGTCCTGCGCGCTGATCACGGACGGCCGCTTCTCCGGCGGTACCTCGGGCCTCTCCATCGGCCACGCCTCCCCGGAGGCGGCCTCCGGCGGCACCATCGCCCTCGTCGAGGACGGCGACCGCATCCGGATCGACATCCCGAACCGCACGATCGAGCTCCTCGTCGACGAGGCCGAGCTGGCCCGCCGCGAGGAGGCCCTGGGCGGCGAGTACGCCCCGAAGAACCGCGAACGCAAGGTCTCCGCTGCTCTGCGGGCCTACGCCGCGATGGCCACCAGCGCCGACAAGGGCGCCGTCCGCGACGTCAGCAAGCTGGGCTGACCCGCCACCGCACCCCGCCGAAGGGGCCGCCTCCCACACCGGGGTGCGGCCCCTTCGCCGCACCCCCGCCCCCGCGGCCTCACCAGGCCCCGGGATCCCCCGAGTCCACCCCGAAGACGGTCCCGTCGGGGGCGGTGGCGTAGACGTGGGTGCCGAGGAGCACGGGGGCGGGCACCGAGGCGGCGACCCCGCCCGAGTCCGGTCCGAAGCGGGACGAGGTCTGCCCGGCGGCCTTTCCGGTGTGCCCGTCCACGGCCATCAGCCGGCCGTCGGCGGTGGAGAAGTACACGTACCGGTCGTCGGCGACGGGCGTCGAGCCCCGGCTGACGGAGGTCTCCAGGTGCCAGGCGCGCTTGCCGGCCGCGGTGTCGACGGCGTCCAGCGAGCCGGTGGCGCTCAGCAGGTAGACCACGCCGTCGTGCACCGTCGCCCGGGCGTCGTCGCGGGCCGCGGGCAGCTTGATCCGGCGGGCGGCCCCGGACCCGGGTGTGTAGCGCACCACCGCGTCGGCGGTGCCGTACACCGGGTCGGCGCCGAGCAGGAAGACCGCCCCGTCCTGGGCGCCGACCGGCTTCAGCAGGCCGTCCAGCCGGGAGTCCCACCGCACGTCCCCGGTGGCCGGGTCCACGGCTGTGACCCGGGTACTGGTCCCGTCCGCGGAGGTGCTGGTCACATACGCCGACGACGGGTCCGAGGCGAAGAAGTCGATCGTGGGCGTGGAATCGGCCCCGGTCGGTCTCGTCCACTTGGCGGTGCCGGTCGCGCTGTCCACTCCGGTGACCGTGCCGTCCGCGCGGGCGAGCAGCAGCATGTCGCCCGCGTACCGCATCCCCTTGTTCTCGGGCAGGTCGCGCTCCCAGCGGATCTTCCCGGTGGCCGGGTCGAGCGCCGTCACCCGCCGGGCCTCGTCCGTGACGAGCTGGACGAGCCCGCCGGAGAGCACCGGGGCCCGGTCCCCGCGGGCGTCCGCGACCGAGCGCCGCCAGAGCACGGCGCCCGTCACCGGGTTCAGGGCGAAGGTCACCTTCCCCTCGCTGCAGTACAGCTTCCCGTCGCCGTCGGCGCACATGGGGGTGGAGGCGCCCTTGCCGACAGGGTTCGCCTGCCAGGCGGCGAAGGCGGCCGCGGTGGTCCGGGGGCTGTTCTCCTCCGGTCGCGGGGTGCTCCCGGTGCTCCACACCAGGGCCGCCACCGCGCCGAGCGCGAGAACACCGGCGCCCGCGGCCACGGCGGCCCGTCTGCCGAGACGCGGCCCGCGCCCCGCCCGCGCCCGCCCGTCCTTCGAACCCTCCTTCGAGCCCCGCTTCGAGGCTCCCTTCGGCGGCCCGCCCGCCGACGCGTCCGCGGGTTCCTCCGACGCGTCCGCGGGTGCTTCCGACGCGTCCGGCGCCGCCTCCGCCTCCGGTTCCGTTTCCGCCGGGTCCGCGGCGCCCTCGGTACCGAGGGCCCGCTGCGTCGGTATGAACGCCTGTGTGTCGTACGAGGCCGCCAACGACCTGAGCTCGCGCATCAGTTCGTCCGGCGTCGTCCGGTCCTCGGGTTCCTTGGCGAGACAGCGCAGCACCAGCGGCGCGATCTCCTCGGGTACGCCGGTGATGTCGGGGTCGTCGTGCACGACCTGGTAGGCGACGACATACGGACTGTCCGAGTCGAACGGCCCGCTCCCGGTGGCCGCGTGCACCAGCACCGACCCCAGCGCGAAGATGTCGGCGGCAGGCCCCACTTCACGCGGCCGCCGGAACTGCTCCGGCGCCATGAACGGCGGCGTACCGATCAACTTGCCCGTCTCGGTCCGCAGTTCGCTGTCTTTCGGCCGGGAGATCCCGAAGTCGATGACCTTGGGCCCGTCCTCGGCGAGCAGCACGTTGCTCGGCTTGAGATCCCGGTGCACCACACCGACCCGGTGGATGTCGCGCAGCGCCTCGGCGAGCCCCGCCATCAGCCGGCGCAACTGGGCAGGCGCCATCGGCCCGTTCCGCTTCACCTGCTCGGCGAGGGTCGGACCGGGGATGAAGAGGGTGGCCATCCAGGGCCGCGCGGCCTCCGGATCGGCGTCCACGACGGGCGCGGTGAAGGCACCGCTGACCTTGCGGGCGGCGGCCACCTCCTGCCGGAAACGGCCCCTGAACTCACGGTCCTTGGCGAACTCCGCGTGTACGACCTTCACCGCGAGCTTCAGTCCCGAGGTGCTGCGGGCCAGGTGCACCACACCCATGCCGCCCGAGCCCAGGCAGGACTCCAGGCGGTAGTGCCCGGCATACTCAGGAAGTTCCGCTTCCGCTCCCGCTCCGGTGTTGCGCTGTGGCGTCATGGGTTCACCCCCGTGCTGTTCTCCGCGCGCGCGACGCACGGAGCCTAGTCGATGACGCGTGCGATTCAGAGGCGGCTTGCTAGCCTCCGCGTGCGAGTTACCGGCATGTGTTTCGTGGCTCGAATGAGGGGAATCAACGGGACTCCATGGCACTTCATGGGTTCAGTGGGGGGAGCAGCACATGTCTGTGAATTACTACTCGGTCGCCCCGGGCGTCCGCCTGAACGTCCGCAGCGGTCCCGGCACCAGCTACGACATCACCCGGGTCCTGCCCGAGGGCGCGAAGGTCCCGATCTACTGCCAGACGCCGGGTACGACGGTGTCCGGCTACTACGGCACCTCGAAGATCTGGGACAACATCAGCAACGGCGAGTACGTGTCCGACGCCTACGTCCACACGGGCAGCGACGGCTACGTGGCCGACCGCTGCTCCTGATCCGGTCCAGGGGGGACCGGGATGACACCCGCCAGACGCGCTTCCGTACTTCTCGCGGGCTCCGCCGGAGCCTTTCTCATGGTCCTGGGGTCGGCCTCGGTGGCCGCCGCCGTGGCGACGTACCCCGTCGCCCCGGGCGTCCGCCTCAACGTCCGCAGCGGCCCCGGCACCAGCTACAGCATCACCCGCACACTCCCTGAGGACACCAAGGTCCCGATCTTCTGCCAGACGCCGGGTACGACGGTGTCCGGCTACTACGGCACCACCAACATCTGGGACAACATCGACAACGGCGAGTACGTCTCCGACGCCTACGTCAACACCGGCAGCGACGGCTACATAGCCGACCGCTGCGCCTGACCGGTCGTAGCGACCCCGACCCGGGGCCCGCGGCATCCGGCGCCATAATCGTCCCGTGAGCGACGAACCAGGCACCCCGGACACCCCCGCGGGCTCCACCGGCGGACCCCGCCCCGAGCCCCTCCGCTTCTTCGGCACGTCCTGGGTCCACCACGACGACGGCTACACCGGCCGCCGCATCGCCGTCGCCGCCGGCTCGCTCGCCGCCGCGGTCCTCTCCTGCCTGGTCCTGCGCCTCGCCTACGAGGGCGTGCGGCTCGCCGACACCGGCGCCTTCGTGACCGTCCTCGTCGTCGTGATGTTCGCGATCTGCAGCGCCCTGGCCTTCCGCAACACCTGGGAGTCCTTCGGCAGGCGCCCCGACCCCGAACGCCAGGCCTCCCTGCGCGGTCTGCTGGCCATCGGCTTCGTCGGCTCCCTCCTCGCCTACTTCTTCCGCTCCCTCACCGAGGCCCCCGGCGAGAAGCTGCACCGCGCCGAGTACGACACCGCCGTCGAGGAGCACCGGCGCCGCTCCACCCGCCGCTCCGGCAACCCGTCGAAGAAGAAGCGCAGGAGCTGACCCGGGCCGGTCGGCCCACCGCGAACTCCCTGTCTCCCGACGGCCCGTGCCGGGACCATGGCCGCATGACCACGAGCCAGTCGAACCTCCCGGACCTCCCGCACCTCGCCGCCTCCCACGCCGTGCGCGCCCGCTCCTTCGACGCCGCCGCGGCCCAGTACGCCGCGAACCGCCCCTCCTACCCCTCCGCCCTCCTCGACGCCGTGGAGGAGGAGGCCGGCCGCTCGCTCACCGGCGCCCGGGTGGTCGACGTCGGCGCGGGCACCGGCATCTCGACCGCGCTGCTGCACGCACGCGGCGCCGACGTGGTCGCGGTGGAGCCGGGGGAGGGCATGGCGGCGCAGTTCCACGCCACGCTCCCCGCCGTCCCGGTCGTCCGCGGCAACGGCAACGCCCTCCCGCTGGCCGACCGCACCGCCGACTTCCTCACCTACGCCCAGGCCTGGCACTGGACCGACCCCGCGCGCTCCGTGCCGGAGGCGCTGCGCGTGCTGCGTCCCGGCGGGGCGCTGGCGCTGTGGTGGAACACGAACGCCCTCGACGTCGGCTGGATCGCCGACCAGGCCGGTCGCATCGGCGGCTTCTTCGGCGTGGACGTCGCCGGAGAGAAACGCAGGGCCGCCGACCGCACGGACCTCGCCGACCCCAGCGGACGGCTCCGCTTCGCCCGCCGCGAGGTCCGCTGGAGCCGCCGCGTCCCCGTCGACACCCACCTCGCCAACCTCGGCAGCCACTCCGCGTTCCTCGTCACCCCCGAGGACCGCCGTACCGCCTTCCTGACCGAGGAACGCACCCACCTCCTCCAGTCCTTCCCGGACGGCACGATCGAGGAGACCTACGACGTCCTGCTCCTCGTCGCCCTCAACACCGACGCGAGGTAACACCCCGACCCAGGGCGGCTCCCCGCTCGTGGAACGCGGCCGAGAAGCACCCGCCAGGGGGCCCGGGACCTTCTCGGCAGGCGGCCGCGCCGCGCTTCACCGCGGGTGTGCGGGGCTGATCGGGCCCGTGCGGTGAAACCGCCCGTCGGGAGGACCGCGCGTGCCCGACGGGCGCTTGCCGCCGCCGACTTCGTCAACGCGCCGCCGCCCGGCTCCGCCGCGGGTGTGCGGGGCCGAGCGCGCCCCTGCCGCGGAGCCGTCCGTCCAGCAGCGCCCCGTGCCTGCCCCGTGCCTCTCCCCGGCGGGGTGCTCCTGCGTCATGTCCGCCATGTCCTCGCAAGGAGCCTGCCGTCGCCTCCCCTTGACGCTCCTCTCCTCGCCGAGCATTATTCATCACATGGTGAATTACTCGCCGGAGTCGCCCGAGGCCCCCGGCCGAACCGACCTGCCTCCGGCCGTCCAAGCCCGTGGGCTCACCGCAGTGCGCGGGCCCCGTACCGTTCTGCGCGGCCTCGACTTCGCCGTGCCGCGCGGCCAGATCACCGGACTGCTCGGCCCCTCCGGATGCGGCAAGTCGACGCTGATGCGGGCGATCGTCGGCACCCAGGCCAAGGTGTCCGGCACCCTCGACATCCTCGGCAGCCCCGCCGGCCACCCCACCCTCCGCACCCGCATCGGCTACGTCACCCAAGCCCCCTCCGTCTACGACGACCTGACCGTCCGCCAGAACCTGGACTACTTCGGCGCCGTCCTCGACCCCGCCCGCACCGCCGCCGCCCGCCGCGCCGACGTCGACCGCGTCCTCGGCGAGGTCGACCTCGCCGGCCACGCCGACGCCCTCGCCGGCAACCTCTCCGGCGGACAACGCGGCCGCGTCTCCCTCGCCGTCGCCCTCCTCGGCACCCCCGAACTCCTCGTCCTGGACGAACCCACCGTCGGCCTCGACCCCGTCCTGCGCCGCGATCTCTGGCACCTCTTCCACTCCATCGCCGCCACCCGCGGCGCCACCCTCCTCATCTCCTCCCACGTCATGGACGAGGCCGAGCGCTGCCACCGCCTCCTGCTCATGCGCGAGGGCCGGATCCTCGCCGACGACACCCCCGAGGCACTGCGCACCCGCACCGGCTCCGACACGGTCGAGGCCGCCTTCCTCCACCTCGTCGACCAAGCCACCACCGGGGACACCGAAGGCACCGAGGACACCGAGGAGACGGCACGATGAGCAGCACCACCGCACCTGTCCGCGCCCTGAACCTCTCCCGCACCACGGCCACCGCCGCCCGCGTCCTGCGCCAGCTCCGCCACGACCCCCGCACGATCGCGCTGCTGCTCCTCATCCCCTGCCTGATGCTGGTCCTGCTCCGCTACGTCTTCGACGGCAGCCCGCACACCTTCGACAACATCGGCGCCTCACTCCTCGGCATCTTCCCGCTCATCACGATGTTCCTGGTGACCTCCATCGCCACCCTGCGCGAACGCACCTCCGGCACCCTCGAACGCCTCCTCGCCATGCCCCTCGGCAAGGCCGACCTCATCGCCGGCTACGCCCTCGCCTTCGGCGCGCTCGCCATCCTCCAGTCCGCCCTCGCCACCGGCCTCGCCGTCTGGTTCCTCGGCCTCGACGTCATCGGCTCCCCCTGGCTCCTGCTCCTGGTCGCCCTGCTCGACGCCCTGCTCGGCACCGCCCTCGGTCTCTTCGTCTCCGCCTTCGCGGCCTCCGAGTTCCAGGCGGTCCAGTTCATGCCCGCGGTGATCTTCCCCCAGCTCCTCCTCTGCGGCCTCTTCACCCCGCGCTCCGACATGCACCCCGTCCTCGAAGCCATCTCCGACGTCCTGCCCATGTCCTACGCCGTCGACGGCATGAACGAGGTCCTCCACCACACCGACATGACCGCGACCTTCGTCCGGGACGTCCTGATCGTCGCCGGCTGCGCCCTGCTGGTCCTGACCCTGGGAGCGGCCACCCTCCGGCGCCGCACCCCCTAGCGCCGGCCGCTCCCGGCACCCCGCCCCACGTCCCGCCCAGCGGACAAGCACCACACCCCCCGCACCCCGGTGCGAGACTGAACCGCATGAGCCAGAAAGTCGCAGTCCTCGGCACCGGCAAGATCGGCGAAGCCCTGCTCAGCGGAATGATCCGCGCCGGCTGGGCACCTGCCGACCTCCTGGTCACCGCCCGCCGCCCCGAACGGGCCGAAGAACTCCGCGCCCGCCACGGAGTCACCCCGGTCACCAACGCCGAGGCCGCGAAGACCGCCGACACCCTGATCCTCACGGTCAAGCCGCAGGACATGGGCACCCTCCTGGAGGAACTCGCCCCGCACATCCCCGCCGACCGCCTCGTCATCAGCGGCGCCGCGGGCATCCCCACCTCCTTCTTCGAGGAGCGCCTCGCCACCGGCACCCCCGTCGTCCGCGTCATGACGAACACCCCCGCCCTCGTCGACGAGGCGATGTCCGTCATCTCCGCCGGCAGCCACGCCACCGACGCCCACCTCACCACCGCCGAGGAGATCTTCGGCGCCGTCGGCAAGACCCTCCGCGTCCCCGAGTCCCAGCAGGACGCCTGCACCGCCCTCTCCGGCTCGGGCCCCGCGTACTTCTTCTACCTGGTCGAGGCCATGACCGACGCCGGCATCCTGCTCGGCCTGCCCCGCGACAAGGCCCACGACCTCATCGTCCAGTCCGCGATCGGCGCCGCCGTGATGCTCCGCGACAGCGGCGAACACCCCGTCCGGCTCCGCGAGAACGTCACCTCGCCCGCCGGCACCACCATCAGCGCCATCCGCGAACTGGAGAACCACGGCGTACGGGCCGCCCTCATCGCCGCCCTCGAAGCCGCCCGCGACCGCAGCCGCGCACTCGCCTCCGGCAAGAAGGACTGACATCCCCGACCGGGGGCGGCCACCCTCACCCCGCCGCGGCCGCCACGATCTCCTCCGTGGTCAGCACCCGCGCGAAGCCGCCCCCGTGCAGGGACACCGCCGACGCCCGCGCCAGCTCCTGCGCACCGAGCCGCCAGCCGAACGGCCCCGCCAGATCGAACGTGTACGTCGCGTCGAACGCCACCAGCACGTCGTACCCGAGATTCCCGCCCATCCGCGCCGTCGTCTCGACACACATGTTGGTCTGGATCCCGGCCAGCACGATCTGGCCGACACCCCGCCCCGCCAGCCAGGCCCCCAGATCCGGCGCCCCCAGGAACGCCGAGTTCACGGACTTCGTGACCAGCAGCTCCGCGCCGCCGCCCCGGGCAGCCCCCTTCCCCCTCCGCTCCGCCACGTACTCCTTGAAGTCGTTCCCCTCATGCCCGCTGCGCAGCGGCGACCCCGGCTTCGACGAGTCGTGCCGTACGAACACCACCGGCCGCCCGGTCCCCTGCCATACGTCGATGAGCGCGGCGATGTTGTCGTCCGCCCCGGGGTTGTTCCGCGGCCCCCAGAAGCCGAGCTCCTCGAAGCCCTTCTGCACATCGATGACCACCAGCGCCGCGTCCGCGGCGACGGCGACCGCCCCGCTCTCCGTGTCGTTTCCCATGACCGCGATCCTGCCGCCCTGACCCACCCCTCCCCAGAGCGCCGAAAGCCAGCGATCGATGGTTTACTGCCACACGTGCCGACCATCGCCCCCGCCGAGCGCATCGCCCTCGTCGCCTTCCCCGGCATCCGGGCCTTCGACGTCTCCGTCATCACCGAGGTCTGGGGCACCGACCGCACCGACCGCGGCGCCCCCGCCTTCGACCTGCGCAGGGTCGCCCCCGACCGCACCACCCCCATCCCCATGCGCGGCGGCCTGGCCCTCCACCCCGACCGCACCCTGGCCTGGCTGGACCGGGCCGACCTCGTCGTCGTCCCCGGCCTCGACGACCACCTCACCCCCGCACCCACCCCCGTCCTCGACGCACTCCGCCGCGCCCACACCCGCGGCACCACCCTCGCCGCCCTCTGCGGGGGCGCCTTCACCCTCGCCCAGGCCGGCCTCCTCGACGGCCGCCGGGCCATCACCCACTGGAACCTGCTCGACCTCCTCCGCACCCGTCACCCCCACGTCACCGTCGTCCCCGACGCCCTCTTCATCGAGGACGACAACATCTGGACCGCCGCCGGTACGGCAGCCGGCATCGACCTCTGTCTCCATCTGGTCCGCCGGACCCACGGCGCCGAGGCCGCGGCCACCATCGCCCGCTCGATGGTCACCGCCCCCTTCCGCACCGGCACCCAGGCCCAGTTCATCGAGCACCCCACACCCCGCGCCGACCGCGACGCCGACACCCTCGCCGCCGTACGCGAACACGCCCTGCGCCATCTGCACGAACCGCTCACCGTCACCGGCCTGGCCGCCCACGCCGGCATGTCCCCGCGCAGCTTCGCCCGCCACTTCACCGCGGAGACCGGCACCACACCGCTCCGCTGGCTCCTCGACCAGCGCCTCGCCGCCGCGCAGAAACTCCTCGAACGCACCGACCTGCCCATGCCCTAGATCGCCCGCCGCGCCGGCTTCGGCAGCGAGGTCACGATGCGCCAGCACTTCGCAGCGCGCCTCGCCACCAGCCCCCGCGCCTACCGCGCCGCGTTCAACGCGGGCCCGGCCGCGCCCACCGACCCGGTGAAGGCACCCGGCGGCAACAGCCCGATCGCCCGATAGGCGGTATCGACGATCGGCCGGGCGATCGCCCGTGCCCTCTCCGCACCATGCCGCAGCACCTCCTCCACCTGTCCCGGATCGGCGCACAACTCCTTGTGCCTGGCCCGCAGGGGCCTGAGCGTCTCCACCACCGCCTCCGCGGTGGCCCGCTTCAGAGCGCCGTACGACTCGTGAACGGCTGCGAGTGACTCAGGGTTCCCGTCCGTGCACGCAGCGAGAATCTCCAGCAGATTCGCCGCCCCGGGCCGCTCCTCCCGGTCGTACACGACGTCCCGCCCGCTGTCGGTCACCGCCCGCATGACCTTCCGGTGGACCACGTCCGGCTCGTCGAGCAGATAGACGATGCCGGGCCCGGAGTCGTCGCTCTTCCCCATCTTCGAGGTCGGGTCCTGGAGGTTCATCACCCGTGCCGCCACGGTGGGCACGGTCGCCTTCGGCACCACGAACGTGTGCCCGTACCGCTGGTTGAACCGCACCGCCAGATCCCGGGTCAGCTCCACGTGCTGCGCCTGGTCGTCCCCGACCGGCACCTCGTCCGTCCCGTACGCCAGGATGTCCGCCGCCATCAGCGCCGGATACGTCAGCAGGGACAGCCGCACCCCCCGGCCCCGCGCCCCCTCGCCCGCGCCCTTCTCCTTGTACTGGATCATCCGCCGCATCTCCCCGTCGGTCGCCACGCACTCCATGACGTACGACAGCCGGGTGTGCTCGTCGACATGGCTCTGCACGAACACGGTGCACAGCTCCGGATCCAGCCCCGAGGCCAGCAGCAGGGTGGCCGCCTGCCGGGTGAGCCTGCGCAGCCGCGCCGGATCGTGGTCGACGGTCATCCCGTGCAGATCGACGACGCAGAACAGCGCGTCCGCCCGGTGCTGGTCCACCGCGGCCCACTGCCGCATGGCCCCCAGGTAGTTCCCCAGTGTCAGGTGCCCGGTCGGCTTGATCCCGCTGAAGACCCGTGTCATTCCCTCTCCACCTCCTGGTCGAGGCCGCCGTCCCGGCGGCCGGCCCTCAGGGACTCAGGAGGGAGAAACGCGAACGGCCGCCGAGGCGGCGGCCGTTGAACGCGTACGTGAGCGCGGCCGCCGTCAGGCGGCCCACCACTGCTGGGTGCACGTACGCGTAGTCGTCATGCCGGCCACGATACGCCCGCGGGGTCCCGTTCCACCGCGAGTTGACACACCCCAACCCGATACGTAGTGTTCTCCGAGTTGTCCGACGTGAGCGCCGACCCCGGTCGGTCCCCGGACAGCCATTCCGCAAGTACCTAGCAGCCCTCGGCGATACGTCGTCGTGTGCTTTGCCGTGCGTATTCGCGAAATGAGGAATCCACGTTCGAAAGGACGTGGCCCCCGATTAGCTCGGAGGCCGGGAATCCGCTAAAGTCTCACTCGTCGGAACGGCCCAACAGCCGGGAAGACAAGCCCCCCTCTGACTGGGAATCAGACGCCGAAAGGATCTGATAGAGTCGGAACCGCCGGAAAGGGAAACGCGAGAGCGAGAACCTGGAAAGCACCGAGGAAATCGGATCGAAAAAAGATCTGATAGAGTCGGAAACACCGAAGGGAAGCCCGGAGGAAAGCCCGAGAGGGTGAGTACAAAGGAAGCGACCGTTCCTTGAGAACTCAACAGCGTGCCAAAAGTCAACGCCAGA